>NZ_CP114176.1:2814390-3127100 GCF_027186265.1 Lentibacillus daqui
TTGGCAAATTGGCCTGTTGCAGTTTTTTCCGCAGCATGGCTCCTCCCATCGCACTGGAGCCTATTCCTGCCTCACATACAAAATAAATAGAATGAATGGCGGCTCCCTTCAAGGTCTTCTCGTCCGCTGCATTCATCACCTTTTCCCCGGAATTATCGGCCATATCCTCATTCTCTTGAGGCAGCCTGCCACTTTCTGTTAATCTATAAAATATATTGATCGTCTCTTTCGTATCATTCACTGTTGGCGATTCCGATACTTGACGCAATAAACATATACTTACCAAGAAGGATGCCAGCCCGGATAAAAGGATGCCTAGCAGAACAAACAGCATATCTGCTTTTGGCGCTAATCCGACCAGAAGTAAAGCACTACCAGGGGAAGGAATGGCCACTAGACCAACATGAAATAGCTGAAAACTATACACCCCGACCATCCCACCTAAAATGACAGCAATGATTAGCCTTGGCTTCTTAAGTACATATGGAAAATAAACTTCATGTATTCCACCAAAAAAATGGACCAAGGTAGCCAGTTTCGCACCCTTTCTTTGTTCTCCCTTTGTTTTCAGCCAATAAGCAAGCAGGATCCCCAAGCCCGGACCTGGATTTGATTCGATTAAGAAAAATAGTGATTTGCCTAATTCGTTGACCTGATGGATTCCCAAGGGAGCCAAGATTCCGAAATTTACAACGTTATTAAAAAACAATACCTTAGCTGGCTCCACGAATACAGCCACAATCGGCAGCCAGCTGGAACTGACAATGGATTCCAGAAATTGAAGCGTTAGTTCTATCCCGGTAGAGAATATCTTTCCTATGTACAAATAACAAACCAATGTGAATAAAAATGCAATAAAAGCAGTCAATATATTTCCAATTAGGAGTTCATACCCGGCTCCCGGCAATTTTTTGATAATGTATTGGTCAATTTTCTTGATTACCCACCCTGAAACCGGTCCAATAATCATTGCGCCAAGTATGGCCGGCACTGTACTGGAAAGCGTCAATCCAAATATAGCTACGGCCGCTGTAGCTCCCCCTTTTTGCCCGCCAATTAATCTTCCACCGGTAAATCCTATCAGTACAGGCAAAATGGTATGGTATACCGGGTTAACTAATTGTATAATCGTTTCGTTGTACCACCAGCCATAATCGCCGAAAATCACACGTATAAAACCGACAGCAACGATGATGATGATATTTTGATACACCATCGCACTAAAAAGTTGGGCGAATCTCCTCATTTTGCATCATAACCCCTTTGCCACGGAAGTTATTCTCTGTTCAAACGCCCCCGTTAACACCCTTTCAAATAAGCGATGCACCCCATGTACATCCTCATTTATGATTCCGTTTAGAAAATCTTCCTCAATAAACGATGCCGGAATTTCACTGATCATTTTCATATGTTCTTCAGGAGCATCTGCCGGAACAACCAACAGAAGGATCACTTGCACATGTTGTTTGCTCCCATCATCATTATACCATGGTACAGGTTTTTCAGTACGAAATACTGCTGCAAGCGGAGCCATCACCCCTTTTGATTTGGTATGCAGCATCGCCAGACCATCCAATATGAAACCACCCTGCTGCTCTCTTTCTTTTATATCGGCAATAAGTATATCCAAATTGGCAACAGCTCCAGCATTTTCCATGTGAATCAGGAGACTGGATATCCGGTCAGAACCGACTTTCACATGTTCATATACACGGAAATTCCTTAATATATGCATCATGCCTTCCCCATATGTTGCAAGGGATAGTAGAGAAGCAGATTCATATTCTTTTTTATCATCCACATTTGCTGCCGGTGCCGGGGTTTTTTTCTCCGTATGAATGGTACTGACCAATGAATTCCTAATTCTGTTAAGGTCTTCTTTTTTTAGAAAAGGGCTTACGACCACCACATCCATAGCACTTGCAACAGGCAAGTTAACCGTGGAAATAATAATATCCGCATTACGGTCATCCTGTAACCACTCTGCAAGTTCATTCATAGAGATGACCGCTTCCACTTGCAAATTTGGAATTTCGGAACGGATTTTCGTAGCTAGATACATAGATGTTCCAAGCCCGCTCGCGCAAACAACTACCGCCTTGTATTGCTCCTTCGCATAACTTTCAATCCGCAGTATCGAGGCGCCGACATGCATGGTCAAGTAACCGACTTCATCTTCTGGTATAGAATAACCTATTTTTTCTGTCAGCATCGCACAGGCATTTTCGCAGGCAGCAAAGACATCCGGATAATTTTCCTTTATCTTGTCCAGCATCGGGTTGTGTATTTGCAAATGATATTTCAGCCGGTTAAGTACCGGTACAAAATGGGAGACCAAACCGTCGAACAGCAGTTTATCCCCTTCAAAAGATGTACCGAGATCATATTCGATGGAACGAATGAAGCTTTGCGTCAACTCAATCCACATAAATTCTTCACTGCTGCCATCTTTTTCGTTCATTTCCGTAGACACCTTTGCACCCGCCAAATGCAGTGAAATATACTTTATTTCAATCTCGGGGAATGTCAGCGAAAATACTTGCTCCAAACGATTGACAATTTTTTCGGCCAGTAAAAGCGTCTCTGATTCAATAGGCTCCCATTGGCTTAAGTTGGTGTACTCGATTACCTTTCCACTTTGGATCCTTTCCATTGATAATACGATATGAATGATCAGATTCACATAATTTCTATCCGTTAAAACAACATTTGATTGCTCATCCAATACCTCACTTAATACATGATCCACATCGATGATTTTGTCGGTTTGAACAAACTTCAGCAATCTATTGCGAATGACCGAGCCCAACTTTCCGTACAAAATTTTATCTCCTGCTGGCTCCTGGAAAAACTCCAGCCAGTCTTCAAAAGTAATGTCCTTATGCAGCAGGCGTGACAGCAAAGTCCTACGCTGCTGCTCTGTGCCATCAATGTAAACGCCAATTCCCGGTGCACGTTCGACCTTCATACCGATCTCCTCAAAAGCTGCACTGACCTTATCCAGATCATAAGCAATGGTCGCTGCAGAAACACCGAATTTGGCACTGAAATACCCCGTTTTCAATGGTCCGTTCGACAATAAAAGATCATAGGCAATGCCTTCCTGGCGCTCTTCCGGAGAGTATGTGGCCATTACTTGTGCGTCCTGCAGGTGGGCTTTCAGTCTCTGGATATTTGCTTCAGACCCCTGCAACTGAAGGCCGGAACCAATTTTTTTGGCTATTTTAACATGATAACGGTTTAAAATAGGTGCAAGTGATTTGACCTCCCTTTGAATGGTCCGCACACTCAACTTGAAGTATTCAGAAAGAGATTTATAGGTAATTAGTTTATTTTCATTCATGAAAGCCCGTAATATTTCTTTTTGCCGCGAATTCAAAAATATAGACTGTTCCACACCTTTCATCCTCTCTGTCTCAAATGAAACCGCCTACTGAAGCTATTCTATTCATTATATCATCTCTTTAGGAATGAAATAGGGGTTTGACATGATCATATATCTTTTTATACATATGATAACCAGTATCGTACTGTTTAGCATTTTCATGAATCATGGCGGTCTCATTGCCGGTGTCAAAAAATGCCGGGAATGCCTTCGCGTTCTCCCAGACACCTGTGCCAAGACCCGCCAATAAAGACGCGCCAAATGCCGGACCTTCCCTGCCATCAAAAAAGGTTAGCCCCCGTCCCAAAACATCCGTCAAAATCTGCCGCCATGCCGGACTTTTGCTTGCACCGCCAGTTACATATAAATCATTAATGGATACATTGCAGCGCTTAATCAATTCATAACAATCACGCAGGCTGTACGATACACCTTCCAAAACAGCTCTCGTGAAATGGTCGCGAGTATGCTGATAATGGATACCGAAGAAAACCCCTCTGGCATCGGGATCATTATGCGGTGTGCGCTCACCATTCAGATAAGGAAGATAATACAATCCCCCTGCCCCTGCTGGAATGTCGTCTATTCCTGCAAGAAATGCGTCATACGATTCTTCTGAAAACGTGTGCTTAAACCAGTTTAACGACATCCCCGCCGATAATGTTACACCCATCGCGTGCCAGGTATCCGGCAAACAATGACAAAACTGATGTAATGTAGCCAGCTGCTCGTCATCGTGGACGATTGGGAGTTGTTTTAGTGGAGCAAAAACAGTGCCTGATGTTCCCACACTGACAATACCCGATCCCTCTTCATATATGCCATTGCCAAGGGCTGCCGCTGCATTATCACCGGCACCGGCAACAATTTCTGTACCAACCGCTAATTCCGTAACCGTGGCTGCATGCTGTGACACATTCCCCACAATCGTCTGACTTTCATGAACTTCCGGCAGCCAGGCTAATGGAATACCCAGCGCCTCCACCATTTCTCTGGACCACATTCGCTTTTTTGTATCAAGCAGTGCCGTACCACTTGCGTCTGAAACATCACAGGAAAAAACCCCACTCAATTTAAAAACGATATAATCCTTTGGCAACATCACATGCCGAATGCGCGCAAACCGTTCCGGCTCATGCTTTCTGACCCATAGTAGTTTTGGTGCTGTAAACCCTGGAAGTACGGCGTTGCGAGTGATCCCCAACACGCTGCTCTTGCCTACAATTTGTTCTATTTCCGTACATTCTTTATGCGTTCTGACATCGTTCCATAATATGGCATTCCCCAGTTCCTCCTTATTTTCATCCAGTAAAACCAGACTGTGCATCTGTCCCGATACACCAATTCCCCGTATCTGATCCGGTTTGATTCCTTTGTCCCAAATCTGCTTTAGTGATTTCTGTACGGCATGCCACCATTGTAGTGGATCCTGTTCCGCCCAGCCGGCTTTTGGAACGTAGAAATCATAGGAATAGCTTCCTACTGCGACCGTATGACCATTTGTATCCACTACAAGTATTTTCGTTCCCTGTGTGCCGATATCGATTCCCATTAACAATTCTTTATCCATCTGATAACCCCTTTATCAACAAAGAGGAAAAGCCATGTATGGTGACTTTTCCCTTTTTTGCGTGTTTATTTTTGTCTTATAATTCGTGTTCAAAAAGGAGGATAAAAAGGACCAAGAAGTTCTAGGCGGCGTAGCTTTGAGCACCGGAGTGTACGTAAAGGTACATGAGGAGCGGAAAAGCAAGCCAACGAAGAAATTCGAAGCGTCATTTTTACCGGACTTTTTGAACATCCTTACAACTTGATTTGCACTTTTAAATCATCAGGATTCCTTGGCCCTTTCAGAAAGTCAATCGTCTCCTCAAGCGATATTTCTTTCGAGATGATATGTTCAAGGTCAATCCGGCCGTTCTTCACCCACTCAAATGCTGGCAGGAATGTGTGGTTAATGGCCATCGTGCCAAGTATTGTCCAGTCATTGTTATACAATTTGAATGTATCTACCGGTACAGCAGCTTCTTTCGGTGTCACTCCGAACTGCAGGTATGTTGCCGTTTTTCCCATGTATTGAAATGCCTGTTCAATCACTTTTGGAATACCGGTAGCGTCAATCACCACGTCAAATCCATGCGGGTAATCTTTCTTGTTCAATTCTTTTTCGATATTTTCACTTAACACCCCTTTGGTAGCGCCCCATTCAAGTGCCATATCGAGCTTATCCTGCGAGATATCCACGACAACAAGTTCAGATGCTCCGGCCATTTTCACGGATTGAATCAGCTGCTGCCCCATCGCGCCGGCACCAAATAGTATCACCCTTTTGCCAACCTGCAGATTGAGTCGATTCATTCCATGGACGACACAGGCCATTGGTTCGATAAAAGCCGCTTCGGCAAATGACATGGAATCGGGGATTTTTACAACGTTTTTACTTGGGACTTTGACATACTCCGCCATGCTGCCATCCACTGTATTACCGATCGCTCCCCAATTTTCACATTGGTTGCCGCGATTGGTCAGACAAAATTCGCAATGCCCGCAAAAAAGCGATGGATCAGCCGTGACTCTTTCCCCCTCTTCATACCCCTGTACGTTTTCGCCAATTTCATACACGGTGCCAGAAAATTCATGTCCCGGTATGATCGGATATGGTGAGAGGAATTCTCCTTGGAAAATATGAATATCCGTCCCGCATATGCCGATATTTTCTACCTTGATGGTTACTTCATCGGCTCCCGGCTTCGGGTAAGGAACCTCTTTCACAGATGCTGTATATGGTTTCTCAATAACTAAAGCTTTCATATATTATTCATTCCTTTCCATTTGAATTTGTTGATTACTATACAATAATAGCCTTTTCTCAGACACTGCATGATGTGTTGAATGAAGTATTCGTCCTGTATATTTCATATTTATTCATGCGATGATTTATCCTTTTACCGCTCCCATCGTCAAACCTCTAACCAGTTGTTTCTGTGTAAACCAGCCCAAAATGATAACTGGGAAAATGGAGATAGACGCAGCTGCTGACATTTTTGCCCAGAATAATCCTTCCTGTGTCATATAGGACGCCATATATACTGGCAGTGTCGCAGCATTGGTGTAACTCAAACTGACGGCGAAAAAGAATTCATTCCAGGCAAACACCATCGATAATAGTGCGGTCGATACCAGCCCTGGTCTGACAAGCGGCAAAACCACTTTAAAGAAAGATTGCAACCCGGATGCACCATCGACCTGTGTAGCTTCGATAATCTCATAGGATACATCGTTGAAAAATGACCGCATCATCCAAACAATCAAAGGTATATTCATACCGGCGTAAAGCAATATTAAGGCAGGCAAGGAATCTAATAGATTTACATTTTTGAACAATAGATACAGTGGGATAATGATCCCCGCAACAGGCAGGAACCTGGTAGAAATCATCCAGAATAAAATATCATTTTTCCGCTTTACCTTTAATAATGCCAGGGCATATGCTGCGGGAACTCCAAGCAAAAGCGCGATTACTGTGGACACCACCGTAACAACAACAGAGTTAGCAAAGAACCCGCCTATTCCCGCCTGCCAGACAATTTCAAAATTCTCTAGTGACGGCTTGAAAAAGAGGGAAGGCGGAATGTTGATGGCTTCACTTTCCGATTTGAATCCCGTAATGAAAATCCATAGAATTGGGAAAAAGAACAAAATGGCAATCACATAGGTAAGCAGTGTCAGTCCGCCTGATGCAATTCTTTTCATGACTGTTCCTCCCTGAACATACGACTTAATAATTTAAACATGAACATCATCATAATGATCGTTAATATAACCGTCAGCACACCTACTGCCGATGCCTCCCCGATATCCCAGTTCTGGAACCCGATACGATAAACCAAAAATGATAGATTGGTAGAAGCATAACCCGGACCACCAGCGGTTGTGACGTAGATCTCGCCAAACACCTGCAGGATGAACATCAGCCCCAGCAATAACACGACCTCAATATATCGGAATAAATGCGGGATGGTAACATGGATGAACTGGCCGATTTTATTCGCCCCATCCAGTTGTGCTGCTTCGATCAGTTCATCCGGCAGTGACTGCAAACCTGCCAATAGAATCAACATGAAAAACGGCGTCCACATCCACGATACGATTAGTATGATTGAAAAAAGCGGATGTGCAGACAACCAATCAATCGGTGCCTTTCCAAATACATGGGCAAAATAAGACGACATACCGAAATTGGGATTGTACATCAATGTTTTCCATACAATCGCCGATACAGTCGGCATCACAAAAAAAGGTGTAATGAATATTGTACGAACGATGCCTTTTCCCCAAAAATGGCGATTCATCAGTAGCGCAAATGCAAATCCCAATAGGAAGCATATGATTAAAACAGCCACCGTAAGCGCAACCGTATTCCCAAATACCTGATAAAAGGAAGATGAGGTCAGGATCTTTTTGAAATTCGCCAGCCCATTAAATACAATACCTTTGTCCGGACGCATTAAATTCCAATCTTGAAAACTAAAATAAATCGTGATCAAAAAAGGAATCTGCGTCATGATAATCAGGTAAATGGCACTTGGCAATATTAACCTTTTCACAGGAGGCTGGTTGGAAGCTCTTCTCTTTTTTTCAGTTGTTTGCATACTCATCCCCCCTTGTTTTTATTTTGAAATTTAGTTTCTTGCCTTTGACCAATTGTTGTACTACAAACCTGGAGGAATAGAGGAAGATGTCCATCCTCCTCTATTCTCTCTGTAAACCTAGTAAGATAATTTGACGAATCCTACAGTCAGCTATTTTTTATATCCTCCCTCTTCAGCTGCATCTTCTGCCAACTTTTGGGCTTCCTTCATGGCTTGATCTACTGATTTATCTCCGGAAATCGCCGCTGCAATCTGTTGGCTGACCTCTGTTCCAAGTGACTGGAACTCCGGAATGGCAACATACTGTGCACCGACATATGGAACAGGATCCACGGCAGGGTTATCATAATCTACACTTTGAATACTTTCCAGAACCATATCCGCAAAAGGTGCTGCCTCTCTGTATTCCGGGTTTTCATAGGTTGAGATTCTCGTCCCGGATGGTGCAACAACCCAGCCTTTTTCCTTGCCCACAAGTTCTACATATTCCTTACTTGTAGACCATTTAATGAATTCGAACGCTGCATCTTTATTTTTACTCGCTGATTCAATTGCTAGTGACCAGGCATACAGTCCGCCAGTATTTTCTTCCTTCACCTGTGTCGGTGCAAAAGCATAACCAATCTTTCCAGCTACGGAAGAGTCATCCGGATTGTTCAATGTTCCAGCAGCAACTGTTGCGTCATACCACATTGCAGCTTTACCGGTAGACATGATGGTCAATGCTTCCGTAAATCCGGTACTCGTTGCCCCGGGCTGACCGGCATCTTTTAACAAATCAACATAGAAATTCACCGCATTTTTGGTTTCCTTGCTATCAAGATTTGCATTCCAATCCTTGTCATAATACGACCCGCCAAAGGAATTGATTACCGTCGTCAACGGTGCCATCATTTCTCCCCATCCCGGCAGCCCACGCAAGACGATTCCAGGTGTACCAGTCTTTTCTTTGATCTCGCGTGCCATATCGCCAACTTCTTCCCAGGTCGGATGCTTAGGCATTTTCAGACCAGCTTCTTTGAAAATCTCTTTGTTGTAATAAAACATCGTGCTTTCCCCATAAAAGGGCAGTGCATACAGACTATCATCATAAGTAAGCGCCTCTCTCATTGTCGGAAAGATATCTTCCAGGTCATATGCTTTTTTGTCATCTTCACTCATTTCATCCAGTCTTGGGCTGATTGGTTCAATCCACTCATTCTTGGCCCAGATTGGTGTATCATAGGTACTGATGGTCACGATATCAAACGCGCCTGCTCCAAGACCGACATCCTCTGTTACTTTTTTACGAAGATCGTTCTCCGGCAAAACAACAAATTCAACTTTGATTCCTTTGTCTTTTTCGAAATGCTTTTTCGTCAGATCCTGCATAATTTTCATATCCGGGTTATTGACGGTAGCAATTTTTAAAACCTTACTATCCTTGTTACCCCCTTCTTTTTCACCCTCCCCGGCAACGCTATCACCGGGAGAGGTGGAACTACATCCGGCAATGATGATTATAAGCGCTATTAAAACAACGAATAACAGGCCAAACCTTTTCTTCATGCAAACTCCCCTTGTTTTTTTGTACTTTCTTTATATTAAGTATAGCAAAAGATTTGGGCTGTAAATAAGGAAAGATGTCACAGGATTGTCACAACTATTACGTGACAAAATTGAGAAGGCTTTGGGGTCTGGGCAACTTTGAAAGTGAATAGGTAATTGGGCTGTAACTTGGATGTAAACTTTTCTAAATGGGGCCCTTTTCTATAGATTATCGTAAGAAAGAAAAGTATAGTTATTAAACCTGAGAATGAACAAGCCCATTTCTAAAATAATTGCTTTTTAGAAATGGGCCGTTATGATCTCTTTTTAATTATTGGGCAGTATAGCCACCATCAACAAGTAAGGTTGTGCCATTAACAAAACTTGCATCATCACTTGCCAAAAACAGGACAGCTTTTGCTATTTCTTCCGGCTTTCCAAGTCTGCCCTGTGGGTGAAGGGAAGCGAGGTATTCTTTTTGCTCCGAATCTGCTTCTTTTAATAAGGGGGTATCTATATAACCCGGGCATACTGCGTTCACACGAATTCCTTCTTTTGCATAAGCGGTACATAAGTTTTGGGTTAATAACTTCACGCCACCTTTTGCAGAGGAATAGGCTGTTGGATTTGGCAGTGCTACGAAGCTGTGAATCGAACCAGCGTTAACAATGACACCACCATTTCCTTGTTTTAAAAACTGATCGATTGCATATTTATCAGAAAGAAATACGCCAGACAAATTAATATCAATGGTTCTCTTCCATTTTTCATAAGATAATTCATGTGCCGGAGCCTCATCAGCAATTCCGGCATTTGCATACATAATATCAAGTTTACCGTATTTATTCACGGTTTCTTTGATCAGTTGTTTGATGTCCTCTTCTTTTGTTACGTCTGTTTTAACAAATAACGTATCGTGTCCACTGTTATTCAATTCCTCCGATACATCTTTACCGCGTTCAGATAAATCGGCAATAACGACACTTGCTCCTTCCTCCGTAAACAAGCGCACAGTCGCCTCGCCAATTCCACTCGCTCCACCTGTTACAATCGCTACTTTATCTTTTAATTTCATCTTAAACCCTCCATTATAAACTTGCTTCGATCATATCCTGCATTACCTTGCTGTTGCTCCACCATCAATCACAAATTCTGCCCCTGTCGAGAATGCTGATTCATCGGAAGCAAGGAATAGCACTGTATTGGCAACATCATTTACAGTCCCCAAATGCCCTAATGGAAATAAATTTTCACCTAGTTGTTCTTTTGTATTTCCGGTAACTTCAGAAGCATAGTCCGCCATTCCAGTGTCAATGTATCCGGGATGGATCGAATTCACTCTAACACTTGAGGAAGCATATTCCATTGCTGCATCTTTTGTCATAATACGTACTGCTCCCTTACTTGCACCGTAAAGAACATGTCCTGGAGAACCAGACAGTCCTGCTATGGAAGATGCATTAATCACGGAACCTTTATTTTGCTTTGCCATCAGCGGCATGATATGTTTCATCCCAAGGAATACACCGGTCACATTAATCGACATGAGACGATTCCATTCTTCCAGTTCAATCTCTGCTACTGGTTTTATAATATAGATTCCAGCATTGTTGAAAAGAACATCCACTTTGCCAAATGTATTAATCGTATCCTCTGCAACTGTTTTCCAGTCATCTTCTTTGCTGACATCGTGATGGATGAACAATGCCTCGCCACCATTTGTGTGAATATCCTTTACGGCCTGTTCCCCAGTTTCCTGGTTTATGTCCGTGATAACCACTTTAGCTCCTTCTTTGGCAAATAACAGTGCTGTTTCTTTACCAATACCTGTCCCTCCACCTGTTATAATGGCTACTTTGTTTTCAAGTCTCATTAGAACACCTCTCACATATTTTTCAAACCGCATCTTTGTCAGGTTTTACTAACAAATTCAAAAGCATTACCTCCACACCATATTTTATACCCTATTTTTCCTAAAACAATGCATCTAAGTGTTCTCTCCTAACTTCGTGACGCTCTCTCCCGGCTTCGTGTGCGGCTAGCACGCACACGAAGCCGGGGGACCAGCAGCTTGCTACCTTATAACGTATTTGTGAATGAAAAAACATTGCATTTTCGTTAACCCAAGTGCAATATAAAAGATATGAATCAATGAGGAATGATGAAATGAAAAAAATCATGCTAATTCTCCTGGCTGCAGCTGCAATCCTGATTGTTTTGCTTTTAAATAATACCCATAAAAAAAAGGAAAGCACCATCTACGTATCTGTAAATGGAGATGATCAAAATGATGGCACAAAATTAAAGCCATTTCGCACACTTAATAAAGCTGCTTCTGAAGCGAAGGCAGGGACAACCGTCTTGATACGAAAAGGAACCTATCATGAAAAGCTTGTCATCAAATATAGCGGAACAAAATCAAAGCCAATTACTTTTAAAGCATACAAAAAAGATAAGGTAGTTCTAAGTGGAAAAAATCTAAAGGATGTTGCGGGTGATACATCCTTAATTACGATTGATAATAAAAACTATCTAACTATCAGCGGGTTGACAATACAGGATTTAACAACCAATTTACCGGATGAAACGGTCATGGGGATTTATGTAACAGGTTCCAGCAGTCATATTACATTGAAAAACAATCACGTGCGCCGAATAAAAACTCTTGCAGCTGATGGTAATAGTCATGGGATCGCGGTTTACGGAACAGGCGCAATGCGGGAGATCGATATTTCGAATAATGTGGTAGAAGATTTAAAGCTTGGTTCTAGTGAATCTCTTGTTCTTAACGGAAATATTGACGGTTTTAAGGTAGAGCGCAATCTGATTCGCCGAAATGATAACATTGGTATTGATCTGATTGGTTACGAAGGTACCTCTCATAATAAAAAAGCCGACTTTGTACGTCATGGAGTGGTAAAAAATAATAAAATTTATGACATATCCTCTTTTGGCAATCCAGCTTATGGGGATGAATATTCTGCTGGAGGAATTTATGTAGACGGTGGTAAACATATAACCATTAAAAAGAATACTGTTTACCAAAGTGATATTGGAATAGAAGCAACCTCGGAGCATTCCAAAAAATATGCTGATGATATCAAAATGACAAACAATATTTTATATGATAACTTTTACACTGGCATATCAATTGGTGGATATGATGAAAAACGGGGAGGTACCAAGAATTCTTTGATCTCTCAAAATATTATTTATAAAAATGATACAAAGGGTCTTGATGGAGGTCAGCTTTTATTACAGTATGATACAAAAAACAACGTGATAGAAAAAAACATTTTGACCGCTGGACCAGCCCACATATTTGTCGCTAACTACTTTTCAGAAAATAAAGGAAACAAGCTAATGAGGAATGTATTCCAAAAAGAAAAAGGAAAAAATGGAATATGGGTTTGGAAAGACAAAGAATATACTTCTTTTCCTGAATTCAAAAAGGCTTCGAACAGTGATCAAGCATCCAGTTATATAGATCCTGGATATAAACATGAAGAAAAGTATAATTTTGAACTGAAAAAAGATTCACTTGCCAAAAAAATCATCGAATAAACCCGATATTTTGCTAAACAAGGCTTGATCAATCTTAAGGCTATGACCATTGGGTACGGAAATTAAAAAACATGGATACAGTTTTTTGTACCCATGTTTTTCAGTTTAAGAGAACCATCGCTCATTCAATCCAAATTCAATGGAACAGTATCATAACGTTTTTAAAGCATCTTCAATTGGCGTTTCCCCACCAATCATGTCAAAGGCTTTACCAATCGTTTGGTCATTCTCTAGTGATGCAACAATCGTTGACGCAACATCTTCACGAGGAATTTGCCCGCGTTCAAGATCAACCGCCACTTTTACTTTCCCGGTGCCAGGATCGTTGGTCAGTCCACCCGGGCGGATAATTGTATAATCAAGACCACTATTCTCTAGCCACACATCCGCATAATGCTTGGCTGCACTATAGTACGGTGCACCACCCATCCATTTGTCACGATGATGAACGCCAATCGCACTGACAATGACAAACCGTTTCGCCCCAGCCTGTTTGGCCGCTTCCATGGATTTAATCGCACCGTCCAAATCGATCATCATTGTTTTGTCAGCACCCGTATGTCCGCCTGAACCAGCAGTAAATACAACTGCATCTACACCCTTTGCTGCATTAGTGATGTCGTCGATGCTTCCTTCCAAATCAACAAGTGCTGTTTTAGCTCCTTGTTCTTCAAATTTCGCCATTTGCTCTTCCTTTCGAACCATAGCAATGGCGTTATGCTTGCCTGAATCCTGTATCTTTTTCACAACATGTTGACCAATTTGACCATTTGCGCCTATAACAAGTACGTTCATGAATTACCTTCCTTTCTGTCTTCTGATATGCTATTAACGAATATACCCTGCTGGTTAAAAAGGTAAACGTTTAACACGATCCTTCCTCCGTTCGTATAGTCGGAATATTTGAATTCCATGATATCATTTGTTTAATTAGCCTTATCTCAAAGCTTTTTAGCTAAAGCATGTTCAGCTTCCAACCATTCACCATTTTAACCTTCTATTTTGTGATCCGGTCTTTCCACAGTATCTTGCAATGTTTGAATTTTTTCCACTAACACTTGACGTTACTTGATAAGGATTTCTTTTCGTTCTTGCAAACTCGAGTCCCCTTGCTCAAACAGTTTCAAATAATCCTGTAGCACATTTATTGGTAACCCGGCATTTCGCACACCCCTTCACTTGTTACATCTATACAATGCAATTAATAGCGGTTTCCTTTAAAATATAGGTATATTTCAATTGCAAGGGGATAAAAAATCATGAAACCGAAAATACAAGATGTAGCAAAAGCGGCAGGCGTTTCTCCTACGACTGTTTCCAGGGTACTCAATGATCGGGGTTATATCAGCCAAACAACCAGGGAAAAGGTGTATCAGGCGATGAAAGATATAAATTATGTGGCAAATGATGTCGCTCGTTCGCTTTATAATAAACGAACCAATTTAATAGGAGTGATTGTACCCTCGACAAGTAACCCGTTTTATGGGGAGCTTGTTTCAGATATTGAGAGTATTTGCAATACCAAGGGGTACAAGGTGCTTCTCTGTAATAGTCTGCATCATGCGGATAAGGAAACGAAATACTGGGAAATGCTTTTAAGAAATCAGGTTGATGGTGTGGTCGTTGTAACATACAATCGGGGGCTAATTGATGACCAGCAGCAATTGCCGGCCGTTGCGATTGATCACTATCTTTCCAAAAATATCAATGTTGTCAGCTCCGATAACTATACAGGCGGGCAACTGGCAACGAGAGAACTATTAAACAAGGGCTGTAATAAGATCATACATATCAACGGAGCATCCTCTCTGGAAACACCTGCTAACGATCGAAGGTATGCATATGAAAATGTGATGAATGAATTAAATATGAACCCGATTACTTATGAAGTACCTGATGTAGCTTTTCTCGAAAAAAATATCGAAACGATTAAAAAACTTTTTCACGATCACCCGGATGTCGATGGAATCTTTGCAAGTGACGATTTGATTGCCATTAATGTCATCCAACATGCAAAAAATTTAGGCTACAAAATACCTGAAGATTTAAAAGTGGTTGGATATGATGGCACGAAATTAATCAGATCCATCTATCCAGATTTAACAACGATTGTCCAGCCAATTGCTTCTATTGCCGAAACCGTTGTTGACGTCCTGGACCAGCAAATTGCCGGCAAAGAAACAGCTAAAAATGAAACCATCCTCCCTATCAAACTATGGCATGGCAACACCACATAACCATGCCATTTTTTTACGCCTATTGTTTTCTCGGTTGATAGGAAAAGAAAGGCCGAGCAGAATCAACCGTGAGGACAGCCATCATACATTTTCGTATAAAATTTATGTCAACCGGTTGACATGTTTAAATAATTATACGAAAATAACGTTAAGGAATTTCGTTAACGTTTTCAAATCATTCATTGAGAGGAAGATCATGATGTATTATCAAGAACCGCTTCGACCGCAAATCCATTACTCGCCGGCAAAAAACTGGATTAATGATCCAAACGGGCTGGTTTACTTTGACGGAGAATATCATTTGTTTTATCAAAGGAATCCTTTTGGGAATGATCATCATCATATGCATTGGGGGCATGCAGTAAGTGAGGATCTTTTTCATTGGAAAGAGTTAGATATTGCATTGGAGCCGGATGAGCTTGGAACGATATTTTCAGGATCTGCTGTCGTTGATACAAACAACACATCAGGATTATTTAATGGCCCCAATGGTGGGCTGGTAGCCATCTTCACGCATGATGGGACAAGCCAGCAACAAAGCATTGCCTATAGTGAGGATAAAGGAAGAACATGGACAAAATATGAACATAACCCAGTACTTCCAAATACGGATATAAAAGATTTCCGTGATCCAAAAGTGTTTTGGCATCAGAATACACAAAAATGGGTGATGCTATTAGCATGTGGTGATCATATTCAAATCTATACATCTCCCAATTTAATAGAGTGGTCCTATCAATCTTCTTTTGGACAAGACTATGGATCGTATGAAGGGGTTTGGGAATGCCCGGATTTATTCCCATTATCTGTTGAAGACTCGTCCGAACAAGTGTGGGTTTTGATTGTAAGTATGAATGCCGGCGGACCAAATGGTGGATCAGCCGTGCAATATTTTACGGGTGATTTCGATGGTGTGCAATTTTATCCGAATGAGTCCCCTGATGATCCACTTAAATGGGTGGATGATGGCAAGGATTTTTATGCTTCTATTACTTGGTACAATACTGAAGAGACATATTGGATTGGCTGGATGAATAATTGGCAATACGCAGGTGTCGTACCGGTTTCACCTTGGCGCAGCTCCATGAGTATCGTTCGGCAACTGTCACTTAAAAAGGTAAATGATAAGTATGTATTGAAGCAGCAGCCTGTTGTTCCTAGTGTGAATGTGAATCATAAGCAAAACAATGACGTTACCATTAAGGAGGGAACCAATCAACAGCTCCCGATTTCATTGCCTGCAAGTGTTAACATCACAATAAACGAAAAAAGTAATAGCAAATGTTGGGGATTAATCTTGATCAGCGATAAAAATGAGGAATTTACCATCCACTTCCATTTAGATAAAGATATATACACCTTTGAGAGAAGAGATGGAAGCATTGACTTTTCAAGTGATTTTCCCGGTAATATTACTGGTTCACTAAAAGGGCTGGCAACCAATCAAGTTTTTTGTCTTTTAGATTATTCATCTATTGAAATATTTGTTAATGGTGGAGTTTCGGTATCAACCAATGTGATGTATCCAAAAGGAAAGATAAATCAGATTCGGGTTTTTTCAGATCATAAAGAGCTTGTTTTAGATGACATAGAAATAAACGAATATCCCTCCATCTGGTCTTCCAGGGAGAGTCATGTATAGGTAACTTCAGAATATCAGGGAGGAAAAGTTAGCGATTTACCTCCCTAATCGACTAAAAAAGGAGTTAAGCTAAAGATGAATTTTTTAAAAAATAGTAAGTATTGGTTTTCGTCTGGTTACCTGTTTTTATTCTTTGTTACATGGTCGATTTGGTGGTCGTTTTATGCTATTTGGCTAAATAACAGCTTGGGATTAACGGGTGCTCAAGTTGGAACGATTTATTCCTTCAATTCCTTTTTCGCACTGTTTTTTATGATTTTGTACGGGTATATCCAGGATAAATTGGGGACGAAGAAGAATCTTGTCTGGTTTCAAAGTGTTGTGCTCGTGTTTATTGCTCCTTTTGTCATCTATGTCTATGAGCCACTGCTGTTAAATCAATTTTATCTGGGAGCCATATTAGGTGCAATCTATCTTGGTGCCGGATTTGTTGCCGGTGCGGGATTTCTGGAGTCCTATACGGAAAAATTGAGTCGAAAATATGATTTTGAATTTGGCAAATCACGTATGTGGGGATCGCTGGGATATGCAGTAGCAGCGATTGGTGCAGGTTCTTTGTTAAGTATTAATCCACATATTAATTTCTGGATTGCTTCCTGTACCGGCATATTATTTTTTATACTGAACATCTTTTTTAAAGTAGAAGTTTCGGAAACCGAGAAAAAAAGCGTCTCCAACATTTCGATGAAGGATATTCGCTTCCTATTCACCAATAAAACATTTTGGTTTTTGATTATTTACTTATTTGGCACTGTTTGTATCTATACCGTTTACGATCAGCAGCAATTTCCTGTGTATTTTGTCAGCCTTTTTGCTGATCAAACCTATGGTAACACGATCTATGGTGTGTTGAACTCGATTCAGGTTTTTGTAGAAGCACTTTTTCTATTTTTAGCTCCATTTATTGTAAATAAAATTGGGATCAAACAATCATTGGTTTTGGCGGGAACCATCATGGCTTTCCGTATTATTGGATCAGCTGTCCTGACAAGCGGAGTTGGTATATCGTTTGTAAAAATGTTGCATGCGGTAGAACTTCCAATCCTGTTAATAGCAGTATTTAAATATATTGCCGCCAATTTCGATGTTCGTCTGTCTGCAACGGTCTACTTAATCGGTTTTAAGGTTTCTAGTGAAATAGGGGTTATTCTCTTTTCTTCACTTGTCGGTTATGTTTATGATTTAACCAATTATCGAACAACATTCTTTATTTTGGGATCTATTATCATACTCTTTGTCATCTTCTCCATTTTTACGTTAAACAACAATAACCGGGAAAAGAGATTGGATCATGAAGAATTTGCATCGGCAAAATAAGTACCGTTCATTGGAAAATATTGAGTGGCTTGGCGTCTATGTCTGGCGAGGGAATCTTTTCCGAGCGAATCAGCCCAAGCTTGAACAGATTTACCCCGACCTTGACCGGCTGCTTGGCATCCAAATTTTCAAGCCCATTTCTAAAATAATGCCTTTTAGAAATGGGCTTGAAATGGCCGTATAACCCCCATCAACAAGCAAAGTTGTACCATTAACAAAACTTACTTCATCACTTGCAAAAAACAGGACAGCCTTTGAATTTCTTCCGGGTTTCCAAGTCTGCCCTGTGGATGAAGGGAAGCTAGTATTCTGGAAATACCATTATTTACACAAACTGCTCCCCTCTCCCTTCCATATATTCTATTTGATTCAAAATATGTATTGTCGGTTAATATTCATTAATTATTATTATTGCAAATTATTTCATAATAAAGACAACCATGCTATAATATATATAGATACTTCTGACTTTTCTCCTATCTGTCTGCATGGTTATTTTCACATTTTATCACGCATTTGATGAAAAAGTGGCGTCCTTCTTCATCATCAGCAAATGAATACGTTTAGACCGTATTAGAAAAATTCAAATAAGGTGGTTATCTATGGACAATATCAAAAGTACCATATTAGAAGTTATTTATTCCATTTTACCGATTACTGTTGTAATTACAGCATTGCAATTCACACTAGTATGGCTGCCAACCGAAACGTTCTTGCAATTCTTGATCGGAGTCGTGATGGTGGGAATTGGACTCATTCTATTTTTATTAGGGGTTAATGTCGGATTGTTACCTGTTGGGGAAATGATTGGTTCCGCTTTATCAAAGACAAGGAAGCTGTGGATTATTGTCTTCTTCGGCTTTTTGTTGGGAATTGTGGTGACTGTAGCTGAACCGGACGTACGTGTGCTTTCCCATCAAGTTGATCAGGTATCAAGTGGAGAGATCCCCAGAAGTATTTTAATTCTTGCCGTTTCCCTGGGTGTCGGTATCTTTGTTGCACTTGCAATGATTCGCATTGTTTTTAGCATTAACATCGTCTACATATTGGCATGCGGTTATGGCATTATTTTTTTGTTAGCAGCGTTCTCGCCTCCCCAGTTCGTACCTATCTCCTTCGATTCCGGTGGTGTAACAACGGGGCCATTAACGGTTCCATTTATCCTGGCCTTGGGAGTCGGTGTGGCCTCAGTTATGCGGGGCAAATCCTCATCAAGTGACAGCTTTGGTCTGGTGGCGCTTGCTTCTATCGGACCGATCTTATCCGTGTTGCTGTTGGGGGTGATTTACGGATGAACATACAGGTATTCAGAGGATTCAACGAAATTATGGAGGAAGTTGCCACGGCATTGTCACCGCTATTTATCTTATTTTTGCTGTTTCAATTTATCTTTTTACGATTACCATGGAAAAAACTAATAGACATTGGCGTTGGCTTTATCTTAACGTTTTTCGGTCTTTCTTTCTTTTTACAGGGCGTGCATATCGGGTTTCTGCCTATTGGTGAGCTTATGGGGAAAAGTCTGGGCGCTTTATCTTATAGCTGGGTGTTAATTCCAATCGGGTTTATCATCGGATTTTTCGCCATATATGCTGAACCAGCCGTTACCGTTTTAATCCGGCAAGTTGAAAAAGTATCGGGTGGTTACATACCTCAGAAAGTTTTGCTCTACACGCTTTCGGTTGGTGTAGGCATATCGATCGTACTTGCCATATTGCGTTTACTTTTTGGCATTTCCCTATGGTATTTTATTGTTCCAGGCTATATAATAGCATTAATCATGGTAAGGTTTTCATCCAAAACATTTACATCCATTGCTTTTGATTCAGGCGGTGTGGCAACCGGGCCTATGACAGCTACATTTATACTGGCGTTGTTTGTCGGAATCGCAACTCAATTGGAAGGACGTGATCCGCTTCTTGATGGCTTTGGTATGGTAGCATTGGTAGCGCTTGCTCCAATCATATCCGTACTAACACTGGGAATCTTATACAGTAGGAAGGAGAAGGGTCATCATGGCAATGACACAGCCGGGGCAAAAGTTAATCATTACGATCGTTAGAAAGGAAAAAGCCAAAAAAGTTATCCAGGCATCCAAAAATGCTGGGGCAAATGGTGGCACTGTACTAATTGGTGAAGGGATCAGGCTCAATGAAAAAAAGCGAATCCTCGGCATCCCGGTAGAACGAGAAAGAGAACTCATCTTAACGCTTGTTTCCAATCAACGCTTTCCTAACGTGATGAATGCTATTATTGATTCGGTAAAATTAAACAAGCCAAGACAAGGGATTGGTTTTGTGATAGACACCAAGCAGGTTGCGGGAATCTCCCATATGGTGGGTTGGGATGCAGATGACGAAACCATGGATAAGGAAGGTGTTACGATCGCAATGGAAGAGCAAAAGATTCTATATGACCTTGTAGTGACCATTGTCAACAAGGGAGACGCTGAGAAAGTCGTTGATGCTACCAGAAAGGCAGGCGCAGAAGGTGGAACAATTTTGTGCGGTCGTGGAACCGGTGTTCATGAACAAGCCAAGCTGTTTAACATCCTCATCGAACCGGAAAAAGAAGTCGTGTTAACACTAATCAACAGGGAAAAAACAGATCAAGTAGTAGAAACCATTGAAAAAGATGCAGGAATCAACAAACCAGGTAAAGGGATTTCCTTTGTTCTGGCAGTCGAAAAAACAGTGGGGATTAACCATATTTTAAACGAAATGATCGGTAAAAGACTGAGGGAATAATGTCTGTACCGACTCTTCGGATAAATTGTATTACTCAAAATATATGAACGACCACCTGTTAAAGCGGTGGTCGTTTTACTATCTATTGGTTCCATCATCAAGGTTACGTGACCTTTATTTGCTGATCGTGGGGTATGTGAGAGGCCACTATGAACACCCCACCTTGTAATAATTCTGCTTACTGGATCAACTTTATTCCTGGTTCGATCAACTTTGCTACGTTCTCGATCGACTTTGCTTCTGGTTCGATCAACTTTGCTACGTTCTCGATCGACTTTGCTTCCGGTTCGATCAACTAGCCAAAGTCCTTGCACATTTTTGAATGCATCAGTATGTTTAATGAAGCCTCATACTAAAAATCTAACTAAACCGCTAAGTCCTACTCTACTCCAACAACTTCAGGGGAGTTATGCCTTGGTGGCTGGAGATCTTGCGGAATTAAACTCTCATACTGATCCCCATCAAGTCGATTTTTAAATTCTTCCTGTGCTTGGGATAGTAACTCCTTATCCTCTAACACGCGAATAGCTGTACAAGCCATTGTTTTTCCTGCAAGCAACATTCCTTGGTGTGCATAGTTCTGCTTTCCTTGCGCTACCACTTGCCATGTATGGAAAGGAGTGGCAAATGCCCATGTAGATGTGTAGCACTGAGCTGTTGGTACATTCCAGCTAACATTTCCAACATCGGTAGATCCGGTCATAAATGATAATTGATCCGAGTAAGGAAGAATCACATCAGCAATCGGCCTTTCATCCAATTTGGAAGCAAACTCCTTATCGAGTGATGATTTGGCGGTTTCTCTATCTTCATCGGAAAAAGTGTGATAGATTGCCTTGGCAAATGCAATGTCCTGGTCATCCAATTCCGGAAATCCCAATTCTTTCATCTGTTGATGCATGACCCGTTCCAATGCACTGTTTGGAATCAAATTATGACAAGATCCTTCGATTTGATGTTCCAGTTCTGTTTCCGTCATTAGGGCCGCACCACGGGCAATATTTTCTACACGTTTGTAAAGATTTTGTACCTGTTCCGGTTTAGGGGATCTAATTAAATATGTAACCTCTGCTTCCTTTTGTACAACATTTGGTGCCAAACCTCCGGAATTCGTAACAGCATAATGAACGCGAGCATCATCAATCATATGTTCACGCATATAATTAACACCAATATTCATTAATTCAACGGCGTCCAAGGCACTTCTTCCCAGATGTGGAGCCGCTGCAGCATGGGCACTACGACCTTTAAACGTAAAGGTTGCGTGAATGACGGCGTTTGAGCTCGTATGCGCCACGGTATTCATTGTATAAGGATGCCAGGAAAAAGCAACATCAAGCGAGTCAAATACACCCTCTCTGGCCATAAACGCTTTTCCATAGCCGCTTTCTTCTGCAGGGCATCCGAAATATTTAACAGTTCCTGAAAGATCATTGGTTTCCATGTAATCCTTAACGGCTACTGCGGCGGCTAACGAGCCCACACCAAGCAAATTATGTCCACATCCATGCCCATTCCCTTGTGGTGTGACCGGATCATACGAACTGCTTCCAGATTTTTGGCTAAGGCTTGCAAGCGCATCATATTCTCCAAGTATACCGATAACTGGCTTTCCTTTACCGAAACTAGCTATAAAGCCGGTTTCAAGCCCTGCAACATCCCGTTCTAATGTAAACCCTTCATCTTCCAGCGCATTACTCAATAAATCCGCTGAACGAAATTCATCAAACCGCGTCTCGGCAAACTCCCATACCTTATTGGCCAATTCCTTGAATTTTTCATCCTTGTTGTCTACCAATGCTGATATTTTTTCTGTTACATTCATGATAATATATCCCCTATCTTTAAGTATATTGACTGTACTATTTTACAGGCGCAGTTATACACCGCTCACCGGCCACTTTCGCCTTTGAAAATCTAAACAAGTCCTTGTACTCGCAAGATAATCTCAGCTATAATCGCGGAGCCAAGGAATGTACCCAATAAAACACAGGTTCCAACAATAATACTCCGCCAACCTAATTTGGCAAAATCAGCCCATGAGCGTCCAACAGCAATTCCCGCATAAGCAAGGATTGGTGTCGTTAGAGCGAGTGTGTTCACTTCTTCGGTCCATTTAATCACATATTCTGATCCAGGTATGACCGGTAAAGAAAGAATCATACCAATCACACCCATATAAACAATGGCAGGCAGGTTAAGTGGCAGAACTTTTTGGATGACCAATCCGGCTAAACAAACGAGAATGATAATAATCATCCCGGGAACTGATGTTAATGGCATAACTTGATATCCAACCCAATTGCCAATAATTGCAATGATACCAACCACTGCCAAGACAAAAGTCCATTCCTGAATACTCTTTAACATACGTCATCCCCCTACCTTCGCTTTAGCTTTACCATCCTGCTTTGCCTTGCCAGCTTTAAATTTTGACAGAAAACCATAGAGCTTTTCCGTCATTGGAAGTGCAATAAAAATACTTACATATAATCCCGTGGTTATCGAAATCAGGTTGCTGACTGCCGCAAAGGCCATAAGACTTTCCTTCATATCGGGAAACAAAGAGACCAAAGAGCCGCTTGCAGCCGCCATCATACTTCCACTTCCAACCCCTGATGCCATAGCAAACGCCAACGGATGAATCGGTGTAAAGGTAGCCAGCAGCCCGGCAGCCAAGCCCAGGAACACAGCTCCAAATAAGGTTCCATAGATATACATAACCATGACACCCCGTCCTTCCGGAGAATTGAAACCGTATTTATCCGTGATCAAAGCCAAATTCCCTTCTCTTCCCAGCGAATGGGTCATTCCGATGCTCTCCCTTTTCATACCGATAGCAATCGCCACTGGAAGTCCCAGAAATATCGTGCCAAGGTTCCCAATTTCCTGTAGCAATAATGCTGGCCCTGCCTGGACAATTTCCGGAATTGCCGGGCCAATCGCAAAACTAAATTTGGCAACTAATAAACTCACCGACAAAAACACAAGCGTTTCGGCGTTTTTTGACGTTTTCTCTTTTACCACAGGTGTGAAATACAGTGCTACACCGAAGACCATGGCATAAAGCATAGGCAATAACAGTAGAACTCCCGGCCCCAATGGGATTTCATGTGTTCCGATCCATTCTGCCAATAGGGTCAAAATTAAAACAATTAAGTGTAAACGCCAATCTTTCCAGAGTTTGGGCTGCTTTGCTTCCACTTTTCTTTTCCCTCCTTTTAACCATTGCATGGTGCCACTCTACTTACATTCCAACATTCATTCTACAACAGGGAAACCCTATTACTTGTAATATTCGGATAATAATATAGCTATAGTCCCGAACAAATCTATTACAACGATTTCGTTCATTTGAGGTTCATTTTCGGCTATGTCCTTAATTTTAATTTAAACATTAATTTTAGTCAATATGAAACTATTAAAAAATTATAAACAGACAGAGATATCTCATTCTATTATAATAAGATCCGATATAATTTTCTTGGACGACCACGAGGATGAGAACTTTCCTCACCAATTACTTTTGCATAACCTTTTTTCTCCAATTGGGTTAATATTCTCCGTACACTCCTAGGTAAAATATGCAGATAACCAGCAAGGTCGTTGGCTGTCAGTTCCGCTTTACCCACTTTCGTTACAATGGCGTGAATTTTGCTTAGCGTGGAAACATTGAGCGAAGTCTGTTCACTGATTGCTTGCATTTCCCTGGAATTAACCGAGTAACTAATATACTCCGGCAAGCCTAAGGGACCATTGATTGTTTTATCCTCAAAAACAACCATCCAGCTCCCTTTCCCATGTTCTTTCGCATTTAACAGCGCATTTCGGGCATATATCTCCGCCTCATAAGCTGACTGGCCAATACCAATGCCGCTTGTAACTTTCTTCTCTATGATCCAATTGGTTTCTTCCATATCAGGTATCATGGAAAAATAGTCCGTCACGTCGCGAAGGATGCCCCGGGTTGTAAAAATGAAATAATGTCCGAATCCCACGGCCTTAAACGAACCTTGTATCCGCTTTGCATATTGAAGCAGTTTTTCTCTATAACCAATTTCGATATGATATATGTCGTCTGATGAATATGTATCTTTCGCGGAAGAAATTAATTCATCTATCTCAAACGTTTGCACCGCAATTTGCCGATCTTTAAAACGTAACATTTCATATGTCCGCAAAGCCATGTTTAACACCGATTCAATTGCAGAATTAGCATGTCCTACCCGAAATACCTGGACATCGGTTTCTTGTAGTTTCGTATGTACTTGCCATGCACACGTTACAGCCGCTTTTGTTTTCCCCTTTTTTGCTAGACAATAATGATGTGCAACTGCTTCATCAATGTTAATCTTGTCATCCGGATTTATTTTTGAATACAAATATTCAGGCTGTAATACACAATTCAGTTCTGAAAAAATTTGTTTTAATTCTGATACCGTAAAACCATCAAAACTAAGTTCGTCTATATTGATACCATAGTGATACAAAATATGATATAACGTTTTGTATAAGCTGGCTCCTTTATATGGAACAAAGAACATCGGCTGATTAACCTTTCCCCATTTCTTTGCAATTGAATACGGATAAACTCCAGAAAAAAACCACATATCTACTTCATGCTGATGTGTTTTTAGCAAATCAATCACATCTTCAGGAAAAAAGTGGACAAATGGTATACAGTCAAACTCAGTATGTTCTTCAACGACTGATTTAATTTTTTCCACATTATCTTCAGATCCGATTAGCCCCAATCTAATCTTCATGTTAAATCACTTTCCTTATGCTTTTTTGCTTCCTCAAAATCTACTATAGCACCATTCATGGAATCTGGGTACAGGTTGATTATCAATTGTAAAAATAATTAAATCCGTACTATATTTTTTGTTTAGTCACAACTTTAAACAAAATACTTTGCTGATTGATTCTTGTTTGTTACATTCTAGGACAGAACTTTTCCTGGCCTTTCATTTTAAAAATTAAACGTGTATTGGTTTCTTACTGGAAAGAACCTGAAACAAATTCTCCTTTGAACAACGTAGCTACCCGCTTCGATCTTCTGGCAACAGCTTCTGCAGAACAAGATGCGTCAACAAATACGATATTTGCTTCATCTCCAACATTCGGCCAATTCAGTTCGCCTTTAGAATGAAGTGGTGTGTTACCACCAGTAATATAGTGAAGTGTTTGTGCCAATGACTGTTCATCTACCCATCCAGAGATTTCTGCCAAACGACCTGGCTGAGCAACTTGCATCAACGAAAAAGAGATTAGCCTTGTCTCCTCTATTTGGCCAGACACGTTCTCCTTCTTTATTTAAAGGGGTCACGCCTCCCGTAATAAATCCCAGAGTTTGTCCAAGTGAACGTTCATCACTCAGGCCAAAACGTTCCGCCAATGTTCCGGCCTTTTCCAAACTGTCACCTTTTCCAAAGGGAGACCAGTGATCTGTGATACTATCATCGCCAAGAGATACCTTGACTCCTTTTTCCCGCAAGAGAGTAATCGGAATTGTTCTACCTATGGGAACCGAGGATGTAATCGATATCCCTTGATATGCGAGTAACTCCGCAATTTCACCAGTTTCCTTGGGTGAGACATCTGCCAAAGCGAAGGCATGACTGATGGTAACTCTACCTTGCCATCCGGCTTCTTCTGTCAGAGCGGCTAATCGCTTAAACGTAAAAATACCAAGATGTCCCGGGTCGTGTAAATGTAGATCAATGTCTGCATCGGCTTCAACAGCAAGGTCCATTACCGTCTGCAAGGACTTCTCTATATTTTCGTCAATGGATGCGGGATCAACACCACCTACTAACGAAGCACCATTACGCAGTGCTTCTCTAACAAGTGAAACAGATTGGCTGCGTAATAACCCATGCTGCGGAAAAGCGACAATTTCCACGGAAGCTTTCCCATTGTAGGTTTCCGCAGCTTGTACGGTTGCTTCCAAATTTTTCAACCCGATAACAGGGTCGACATTGCAATGCGTACGAATATGAGTCGAGCCTGAATGCAAAAGCAAACCCAGCAATTTTTCCGCCCTTTCCTCCGCCACAGGAAGCTGACGTGGAAGCAATTTTTCTTCTTCTTCCAATCGTGTTAAAATACCTTTCGCCGGAATCGTCGGCGCTTTCCATGAACCACCGTAATACGTTTTATCAAGATGAATGTGCATATCCCTAAAAGAAGGGAGCATGAGGTAATCTTTCGCATCGTGGTTAGGTAAATCCGTTATTAGCGGCTTTTCGGCTGGAATAATTTCGTTGATCTTCCCGTCTTCCACCTGTACATGAAATCGTTCTGTTTTTGTACCAGTTATCGAATCATGTTCATATTGGTAGCCCGTTTCCAAGCGAACATTCGTTAACCAATAAGCTTTACCTGTCATATTTATTTGTCCTCCCCTCGCATACCTATATTTTTACAAGACATAATGTGAAACTTTTATCAGCGATTTACTTGTCAGGATCCCCAATCAAGCACCAGCTTCTTTCAATATCCGTTCTATTTCTTGAAATCCACGTTTTTGTGCATGTTGTAAAGGGGTAACTCCATCTCCATCACTAATATTAACATCGGCTCCATGGTCAACTAATAGCTGTACGATTTCTTGATGCTTCTTACCGCCATCACCCAGAATGATAGCTTCCAGAAGCGCTGTCCAATGTAAATTGTTGATGTGATTGACATCCGTATCTGAATGGGTTAACAGTTCCTCCACAACATCAACATGTCCGCGTTCGGAAGCCGGAATGAGAGCCGTTCCGCCATACCGATTCGTTAGCGTTGTATCAGCCCCGGCATTAACAGCAAGTTTTACAATTTCAAGAAACCCTTCCGCTCCTGCATACAAAAGCACATTATCCTGATTGTTATCACGAATATTGATGTCTGCACCTTGTTGAATAAGTGCCTCAACTGTATCCGGCTTATTGCTGTGGGTCGCTGCTATTACAGCTGTTCTCCCATTTTTATCAGTTGCATTAATGTCCGCGCCATCTTTAAGGAGTTTCAGAACATTTTTCGTGTCACCTTGTTCAGCGGAGTCAATTAGTTTTTGATTCATCGTGTTTTCCTCCTTTTCTTTCGATATGTTTTCCGGGGATTCTGGTGTTGACTGACAAGCGGTGAGCAAAAAGACAAACAGAACAGTAAAAGTTATTCGCCTCACCATCATAGCTACTTTTTCCTCCTTCACAAATAGGGTACCATGGGGCTAACTATATGGAAAATATAAATAAAATTATTTTTACTTAACTTTTTCATATATAAAAGAGGTGCATACGATGATGGATATCAGACAACTGCGATATTTTATAGCGATTGTAGAAGAAAGGAAAATCTCCGTCGCTGCTGGAAGACTTCATATCTCTCAGCCCCCATTAAGTCAACAATTGAAAACAATGGAAGCGGAACTTGGCTCCAAATTAGTAGAGAGAAACGGCAAATTTTTAGAAATGACAGAGGCGGGAAAAGCCTTATATAAATATGCCTTGCAATTGACTCAGCTAATGGAAGAAGCCAAAATGGAGGTGAAGGAAGTTGGCGAAGGGATAAACGGAAAACTTACGATAGACGTCAATACGTTTTCGGTTGATAGGTTACCTGAAATACTTGATCAATTTCAAAAGCAATACCCGAAAATCACTTATAAAATTCAACAAAATGAATCCGCCCATCTCTGTAATTTGGTGAGAAACCGTGACGTAGAGCTGGCAATTATTCGATTGCCACTAAAATTGGATGAATTCTCTACTCTTCATCTTCATACTGAGCCGTTTTACTTTATTACCTCCAAACAGCAAAAATCAATCGATCATGAAATCTCACTTACTGACATTCAAAATTATCCCCTCCTTTTACCGAGTACAGAGGGATTAGGTGTGCATTACTTGATTTTGGAGGCATTTTCCCGCTTCAATTATACCCAAACATTGTTGCGGAATGCTCCGATATCAGTCTGTTGATGGATTTAATCGCATCTGACTTTGGTACATCTATTGTTCCCGAAACGTTACTCAATCGGTATCGGGGATATCCCATCTACGCGCACAAAATTTCGGATGCGACTCCACTGACCGGATCAGTCGGATTAATATGGCTAAAAAATCATCGCCTATCCAAAGCTGCTCAAAATTTTATTAGGATGCTCCAAAATTGGAATGAACAAGGTTGACAGTAATGACTTGGGAATGAGTGAACCCTAAATGAGGAGGAAGAAAAACAAATGCGAAAAGAAATTAGCAAACTACCTGAAAAAGAAGCGGATCGCGTACTTGAACTACCGAATTTGTATAGGGAAGAAGGAAGAGAAGAAGGAATTAATCAAGGCAAGAAAATGGTAGTTCAAAATATGATCAAAAATGGAATGTCCGACCATTTAATTGCTGATATGGCTGGTTTACATGTTGAAGAAATCAAGGAAATGAGGGGGCGGATGAATGGTGCAAGTGAATCGTAGGGGTTTTCGAAAGTGCTACCCCCCCCCAATTAATCTCTTTTACCAAATAAAGAGGGAGAGAAGCGGACACGAAAAAATTGCCGGGAATATGCCACATTTTTTCGTGTCTTAAAAGAGATCACGTTAATGTAACTCAATTCCCCCATCAATATTAATTGCTTGTCCAGTCATATAATCAGAATCCTCCGATGCTAGATAAGATACGAGTTTTGCGACATCTTCTGGTGTTTGCGAACGTTGGAGCGGAATATTGTCAACGTTTTGCTGCCAAGCCTCTCCTGGTTTTAATCCCATGTATTCTACCATCCCGGCATCAATGCGATCCCACATACCAGTTCCAACAATTCCTGGACAATAGGCATTTACGGTGATTTTAAATTGAGCGAGCTCTTTTGCAGCTACTTGGGTCAAACCATGTACAGCAAATTTAGTTGCCGAATAAGCGCCTAACAAATTGAATGCCGTTTTTCCGGCAATACTGCAGGCATTGATTATTTTCCCACCCTTTTCTTGTTTTTTCATTTGTTTTGCTGCCGCTTGGATACCATATGTCGTTCCAAACACATTGACGTTGAAAATCTTCTCCAGGTTTTCCGGGGTTATGTCTTCAACTGCCTGTACCTGATCAATTCCCGCATTATTAATAAACACATCTACGGAGCCAAATTGTTCGACAGCTTCTGAAACCAGTGCGAATTGGTCTTCCTGTATTGAAACATCCCCTTCTACAGCAATCGCATGAATATCCATATTTTTAAATTCCTCAACTGTTTGCTGTGCCAATTCAATGTTCATATCACTAATGACGATATTAAAGCCATCTTTCCCCAAACGTTTAGCAATCCCTTTTCCGATTCCTTGGGCACCGCCTGTTATCACTGCTACTTTATTCATTTCGTTCACCTCTAGTAAAATTCTTATTACAAATATTTTATTCCCTATACAGGTTGTAATAAACATGAATATAAAGGAAATAAATTTTCGTTTAACAGACTACTGTTAAGGTTAAAATAACCATTCATTTGGAAAGAAAAACTGGGTAAGTAGGTGTGTGCAGCCCTTACTTACCCAGTTTTATTTTTTTCATATTGTGCAAATGCCTGTAGTACCGATCAAACAAAAACCCCAAAAATATTCCTACAGCACTGTTCCTTTTACATGAATTTACTCAAATCCGGATAACCGCTGACAGCCCAGGCACCATCAACAACCAGACTCGTACCGTTTACGTAAGAAGCATCATCACTAACCAAAAACATGGCAGGTCCCGCCATTTCATCCGGATCGGCTGCCCGCCGCATCGGTATCCGTTCCAGGTAGGCCTCATTAATTGCTTCAACATTCGTTAACCCACTTGTTAAAGGCGTTGAAACCAAACCTGGCAAAATGGCATTTACCCGAATATTGTGCTGTGCTAGTTCCAACGCAGCATTTTTGGTTAGCATTTCCACGCCAGCTTTTGCAGAGGAATAAGCTGCCCCATAAAACATTGGTACATGTGCATTTAATGAAGCCACGTTTACAATTGCGCCTCCACCATGTTCTTTCATATATTTTGCCTCATGTTTTAAAGATAAAAATACGCCTTTCAAGCATAGGTCTACGGTAAAATTCCAATCTTCCTCACTTTGGTCAACAATCGCACCTTCCTTTGAGGCACCGGCAACATTGAATGCGTAATCAAGTCCACCAAATGTATCAACGGTTTTTTTGACCAGGGCCTCAATATCGGCCTCTTTTGCCACATTGGTTACACAACCTACTAAATTCCCTTTATGACCTTCTTCAAGTTCCGCCAATTTTTCACGATTTAAATCCGCAACTGCTACTTTTACACCAGCCTTCAACAAACGTTGCACAAACGCAAAACCAATTCCTGATGCTCCACCAGTTACAATCGCTGCTTTTCCTGATAAATTTGCCAATGATATCCCTTCGTTAAAAATTATTTACTATCCGGTCTTACCAAAATTTTTGCTTGTTTCTTATCACTAATTAATTGTTCAAACCCTTCCTCAACAATATCTTTAAGGTTGATTTTCTTTGTAATCACTTGCTTTACATCCAATCTCCCAGTTGCGATCATATCAATAATTTCGGGGAAAACATGTCGGTAAGCAAGTGTTGACGTAATGTCCGCTGCCTTAAACATTAACTGCCCCATTTCGATAGAAACAGGTTGGGCAAATACAGCGATTGCCATGACTTGTCCACCTTGTTTTACGGAAGCGATCGCGTTTGTCATGGTAGGCTGCACCCCTGCACACTCATATGCAACACTAACTCCACCATTTGTAACTTGCTGAATCGTTTCAACAATGTCATTACGCATCCCATCTATGACAGTAGTCGCTCCCAAGTCTTTTGCTTTTTCAAGCCTTTCTTTGGATATATCAACTACGATAATTTTGGTTGCTTCAGCTGCTTTAGCAGATAATAGGGTCAATAATCCTATTGGGCCAGCACCAAAGATAGCTACCGCGTCCCCTGGTTTTAGCTTGCTCTCTCTTACTGCATAGAAAGCAACAGCTGTTGGTTCAACTAAGGCACCCTCTTCAAAAGAAACATTATCCGGAAGTACGTGCACCATATTTTCATCAACCACTACATACTCGGCAAAACCACCGTCCCGATTTAGTCCAATAAATCCAACATTGCTACATTGGTTATAATATCCCCTTTTGCATGCATCACATTCACCACAATAAATGAGCGGTTCAATCGCAACCCTTTCACCAACATGATGGCTGATTATATCATCGGCCACATCTACAATTGTCCCGGAAAATTCATGTCCAAGTGTTAGCGGAGGTTTTTGTCCACTGATTGGATGTGGCTCCAAAGATAACCCATGTGTATAAGCATGGAGGTCACTTCCGCAAATACCTCCCCACTGTACCTTTACTTTTAATTTACCTGACATGACTTCAGGCTCTTGTACGTCTTCTACACGTACATCTTTATTATTATGCCAAACCGCAGCTTGCATATCTTCATCTCCCAATTCATCAAACATTACTATTCTATTATAGCAATTTGACCTATTGGATACATGCGTAACGCTCACAATGGATTGGATTAATCCGGCATATTTAGCTATTCATAAGTTGATTTACCCTCTTTTTTTCATTGTCGCCAATCCAAAAATTGCTCTAGGGCAACATATGATTAAATTGCTAGTTGGAGTATATTTATAGTCTTCACTGCCAATAAATCAATCAAAATCCAGACGGCCAGCAAATCAATTTCTTATCATATAATTACAATATTAAAAATATAGATCAATTAAGATTAAATAGGCAGGTGAAAATCACGAATTTAACCTGGAAACGGGAGAGGAATGTAATGGATAACCAGAATAGTTTAAATGTATACGATGTGATTGTTATTGGAGCCGGTTTTTCAGGACTTGCTGCCGCACGTGAACTTGGTATGCTAGGTCACCATGTACTTTTATTGGAGGCGCGGGATCGATTAGGTGGACGTACTTGGACGGATAATAGATTAGGATGCAATCTTGAGTTGGGTGGAACTTATGTTCATTGGTATCAACCTTATGTATGGACTGAAATTACCCGTTACGGACTGGAAGTATTCCGGGTTCCTGTTGCTAAAAATGCTTTTTGGATAACAAATAATACCTTGCATTCAGGAACTCCAAATGAATTAGATCAAATTGTTAAACATAGTTTTGAGCGGATTTTGGTTGAAGGTAGCAAACACCTATCTACCCCACATGATATATCACAACAAATTCCCACTTTAAACGAATGGGATAAATGTACAGCAATAGATTACATAAACACGTTTGATTTAACTAAGGAAGAATACGACTTTGTAAGCGGTTTGTTAGCAACAGATTTTAATGGGCCTCCAGATGAAGGTGCTGTTACCCAAATGTTTCGGTGGTGGGCCTTTGCAAATGGAAATCGTAATATTTTTGCCGATACTGTTTCCAAATACAAAATAAAAAATGGGACGCGGTCACTGGTAAAAGCCATGGCCGCAGACGTTAATGCGGAAATAAAAATGTCAAACATTGTTACCGCCATCGAACAGGAAAGAAATTATATTAACGTTTGTACAGAGGAAGGTAAAGTTTTCAGAGCAAAATCTACCGTGATCACAGTCCCATTAAGTACTTTGGATAAAATAAAATTCAAGCCAGAACTTTCCGGGAAAAAGCTAGGTTTCATAAAGGAAAAACAGGTATCTAAAGGGATGAAAGTTTGGGCACGAGTAAAGGGAAACATAGATCCATTTGTTGCTTATGCACCAGTAGGATACCCGCTGCATGCCGCTAATCTGGAAGAAACAGTTGAAGAAGATAGTATTGTTGTTGGGTTTGGTTCGGATGCCAGTCGCCTTAACCCCACTAACCGATATGAAGTTGAAAAGGCGTTAAAATGGTGGCTGCCAGACATTGAAGTAGTTGAAAGTACTGGCCATAACTGGGTAGATGATAAGTTTTCACTTGAAACCTGGCCGATGCTAAAACCCAAACAATTAACCTCTTATTTTGAAGAAATGAAGCGTCCGGAGAATGGATTTTTCTTGGCGGGAACAACTTATGCAAATGGTTGGGGCGGTTTTATCGATGGCGCCATTGAAAGCGGCATCACTACGGCTAGGAAAGTCCACGATTACCTACAAGATTAATTAATTTCATTGGTTATTTTGTATAACCGCATCTTTATAGTCTCAAAAACACAAAGAGGTGTATAAAATGGAAAAAGAAAATCGATTTGATTTAGATCAAAAGATAGTCGTCCGTAATACCAAATACAAGGATATAGACGGAATCATTGCATTGTCCCAAGCTGTTTTTGAACCATCCATTGCTTTTCAAAAAGAACAAATAGAAAGTCAATTGGAGATTTTCCCAGAAGGACAATATTGCGTTGAATATAACGGGAAAATTGTGGGTTCTTGTTCCAGTTTAATTGTTAACTATACGGACTATGGAAACAATCATTCATTTGAGGAAATATCCGATCATAACTTTATTCGAAATCACAATCCTGAAGGTCAGAATCTATATGGTATAGATGTTTCTGTTCATCCAGATTACCGTCAATTGAAAATCGGACGGCGTTTATATTCTATACGGAGAAACATATGCAGAGACTTCAATTTAAAAAGCATTATGTTCGGTGGACGAATTCCATCTTACAATAAATACGCCGATAAAATGGGTGTTCACGAATATGTTGAAAAAGTATCAAAAGGCATTATTTATGATCCTGTACTTACCTTCCAGTTAAGAAATGGTTTTAACATTAAACAGATCATGGAAAACTACATCCCTGAAGACAAAGAATCGTTAGGATACGGAGTCTTAATGGAATGGATAAATGAACAATATAATCCGGCTAATTGATTTTAGATTTTTATACAAACGCTTTAAGTATAAAGGGAGGGATGCTTAAATGGCGAATCAACATCAAAGTTTAGAATTAAAAAGAACACTGAAACTAAGACATATTCTAATCCTTGGGCTTGCTTACATGTCACCTTGGGCTGTCTTTGATACATTTGGTATTATTTCTGAATTAACAAATGGTCACGTCCCGGCATCCTATGTTTTGGTAATCATTGCTGTACTTTTTACTGTTTTTAGCTACAGTAAAATGGCAAGAATTTACCCTTCTGCAGGTTCAGCCTATACGTACACACGAAAAACAATGAATACGAGTCTTGGATTTTTAGTGGGATGGGTCATCTTGCTTGATTATCTCTTTCTTCCTATGATAAACGCAGCATTTATAGAAATATATCTCTCCGCCGTGTTTCCGTCCGTTCCTTCATGGATCTGGATAATCGGTATGATTGCTTTTATAACTGTCCTGAACATTGCCGGTGTAAAAGTTGCGGTTTCAGCAAACTCACTATTAGTAATCTTTCAGGTACTTATTACAATATTCTTCGTCGCTTTAACCGTTCACTCCATAGTCTCGGGAAATAATGGGTTCTTTTCCTTTCAACCATTCTATTCTGATTCAATGAGTTTTTCCAATGTTTTTGCGGGGGCTTCCATTCTAATGCTATCATTTCTTGGTTTTGATGCAGTAACTACTTTATCCGATGAAGCAATTCACCCGAAAAGAGATATTCCAAAGGCTATATTTTTGGTTGCATTTCTTGGAGGTGCTTTCTTCTTAACAGTATCGTATTTTATGCAAAGTTTATTTCCGAAGCTTGCTTCTTTACAGCAAATATCACCAGACTTGGAAAGCGCCTCCTCTAATATCGCCCTTTTTATTGGCGGTCATATTTTTAGTGCTGTTTTCCTTGCAGGAGCGTTAACAGCATGTTTGGCGTCCGGATTAGCAGGACAAACCAGTGCAACCAGATTATTATATGCTATGGGGAGGGATAGGATTCTTTTTAAAAAAGTTTTTGCCTATCTACATCCGCGTTTTAAAACACCGGTGTTTAATATCCTGATAACTGCAATATTAGCTTCTTCGGCGTTATTTTTAAATTTATACGCGGCTACATCCCTGATTAACTTTGGAGCGTTTGTTGCATTTGCATTCGTAAACCTGTCTGTAATTATATTTTATTTCAAGAACCGTAACCATAAAAAGTTATCTCTCATCGGTTATGTGATCATTCCTTTTCTTGGATTCCTATTTAACGTCTATTTATGGTACAATTTGGATCCAGCTGCCATGCTTTTGGGAATATCATGGATGGCTGTAGGTGTAATTTACCTATTATATATAACCAAATTTTTTACAAAGGCTCCTCCGAAAATGGATTTTGATGAATCTGATGTAGGTTAATATTACAATTTTTCCTTCGTATTTATACCAAAAAAGCAGTATACTTTTTCGTGTACCGCCTTTTTGGTTATTTGTTTCAGACATTACGGTCCCATTTAATAAGACCATATCTTCAAGTTTCCCCGGCATATGCAAATACACCGGAAGATAAGTGCAGCTATTTTTCTATTGCATTACGCCCTTGGCCGAGCTAGGGTCATGCAATGAATGTTCCCGCCACTTAAAGACCATTCTTTTGTTGGGAGGCCTATTACCTTTCTATCTGGCATAATTTCCTGTAATCTATTTATTGCCTCTTGATCACGTGGATCGTTATATAACGGAACCAAAAAAGCGCCATTTACAAAAATACCGTTAATATAGGTTACCGCTAATGGTTGGTTGGATTCACGAGGTGCCGCATCGCCAACAACATCAAATCCTTTGTTTTCTTCCTCTGTTATATAAATAATTTCAGGTATATGGATTTTATGAATCTCAAACTTTCTTCCCTTTGCGTCTGTCTCTCTACTTAAAATATCATACGCTTCTTTAAACACTGGATACTGTGGATGATTGACATCGTCAACCCATGAAAGCGCAATAACCCCTGGTCTTACAAAAAAGCAAATGTCATCTACATGACCATCTGTTTCATCATACAGCATACCTTGTTTTAGCCAGATTACCTTGTCCAAACCAAGGTATTCTTTACAATTTCTTTCTACTTCCTCTTTTGACATACTGCCATTTCTATTCGGATTTAGGTTACATTGTTCTGTCAAAATAATAGTACCTTCTCCATCTACTTGTGTGGATCCACCTTCAAGAATAAAGTGTCTAGCATCATAAGAATCTATATTTTCAAGTTCAAATAGTTTTTGAGAAAATTGTTTATCTAAATCCCATGGGAAATATAATCCTTCGTCTAAACCTCCATACGCATTAAAGCCAAATTGAACTCCTCTCACTTGACCTTGATCATTGATAACGTAAAAGGCCCCCTTGTCCTGAGCCCATGCTTCATTTGTTGACATTTCAACCACACGAACTTTTTCACTCAATCTTGCTCTTGCGTTTTCATATTGTACCGCAGAACATATAACTGTTATTTCCTCATACTCAGCAATAGTATTTGCAACGGTAACACATACTTCCTGAGCAGGTTTACCTCCATTTCTGAAAGCAAAACCTTTTTCTGGCCAAATAATAATGGATTCTTTATGTGGTTCAAATTCTCCTGGAATTCTAAAGCCATCTTTTTTTGGTGTAGTATTTTTAATTACGCTTGCCATGTTATATTCCTCCTGTTTTCAAAACTTTTTAGTAAGTTACTTGTAATCAATTTATATTTATAGAGTAGAACTATGATATTTCTGGATATTCGCATAAGATAAACCCATTAAAACCCTTTTGAGGAGACACTTTCTTCCCTTAGTGTGCTTGACTATCATCAAGTTCAGGTGGCTTCTTCCTGAAAAAATTGGTTAAATACAAGATATACAAAAACCCGATCCCTGTCCAAATAAGTCCCAGTATCATGGCTGCTATTTCAAGGCTGTACCACAAATACATATTAAATCCCAAGCCCAGAAAAGGTACGATAACGTAACCCAGTATCGCCTTGGTAGACCGACTTTTCACGCGTTTAAAGAAATAAACGATTACTGACAAATTAACAAATGTAAAGGCTGCGAATGCTCCAAAATTGATCAATGAAGCCGCCTCCATAAGATTCAAAAATATTGCTGATAAAGCGAGTATCCCAACAAATAGAATATTAAACACAGGTATTCCGGTACGCGGGTGAATATAACCAAAAATTTTCTTGGGCAATACACCGTCACGCCCCATTCCATATAATAGTCTGGAAGCACTCATTTGCTGGGTTATACCACATGCAAGAACGGCCACAACATATCCCGAAATAAATATCGAATGAAAAAGGTTACCACCAATATACTTAGCAATTTCCGGTGAGGCACCTTCAATATCCTTTAAAACGCCAACATCCGGAAATAACGATTGCATAAAGTAAGTTATTGTTACGAAGAAAGCCCCAGCACCCAACGCTATGATAAAAATACCTCGGGGAATATTTTTCTTTGGTTCAATAGTCTCCTCTGCCAGTGTTGTTACGGCATCAAAGCCAAGAAATGATAAGGCCAGAATAGATGCCCCTGCAAAAACTGCTGGAAGATGAAATTCATCTGAATAAAACGGATGAAGTGAAAATGAACTTCCATATCCCTCTCCGTATATAACGGTTCTGATTGTCAATATAACAAAAATCACTGCAACCAAAATCTGAAGGATAACCATAAGGTAGTTAAATACAACCGCTAACTTGACTCCCATCAGATTAAGGGTCGTGGTGATAACAATCGTTGAAAAAATCCAAATCCAGGAAGGGACACTTGGAAAAGCAGACGAAAGATAAATACTTGCAAGCAAAGAGTTAATCATTGGAAGAAAAAGATAATCCAGAATGGCTGCCCATCCTACCAAAAACCCTAAATGAGCGTTGATTGTTTTTCTTGTATAAGTGTATATTGAGCCAGCATACGGATAGATTTTTACCATTTTCCCATAACAATATGCAGTAAATAAAATGGCGATTATAACTAGCATATAAGCAGCAGGAACATGACCATTTGTTATATCAGAGATAATTCCGAATGTGTCAAAAACGGCCAGCGGAGACATATAGGCTATTCCAATGAAAACTACATGCCTTAATTTTAATGAACGTTTTAGTTGTCCCTTTGGCGATTCTTGATTAAACGGAACGTCTAATTCTTTAGCTTCACTTAATCCCATATAATTCCCCTTTACGTTTTTATATTTAACTCCACTATGAATACCCCCTACGCCTCCAATTCATCAAAATCAATTTCAGGAGGATTCTTTTTAAAGAATCCGGTCGATATAGCTAGATAAGCTAACCCCAAAACGGTCCAAATTCCCCCAATAGTCAGAGAAAAGAGATCAAGATTTACCCATAAGTACACAACAAACAGCAATCCGATACAAGGTGCAATTAAATTACTTAGAACATAACCAAGGGAGCGTTTTCTTTCAGTTGTAAAAAAGCTTTTAACTACACAAATATTAACAAATGAAAACGCAGTAAATGCCCCTACATTAATTAATGATGTTGCTGCTTCCAAGTCCAAAAGCAATGCGGACAAAGCCATCGCACCGACCAATACGATATTAAGTACTGGAGAATTAAACTTGGGGTGTAAATAGCCAAAAAATCGTTTGGGAATTACTTTATCTCTTCCCATTGCGTATAATAATCGCGATGCACTCACCTGTGCTGCTAAGCCTGAAGCAAATACAGAAAACAGGGCTCCGCCAAGGAAAAACGAAAGAAATAAGTTTCCTCCAATCATTACCGCAATTTCAGGAGATGCACCCTCAATATCATTAAATAATGACACATCCGGAAATAGCGATTGCATGAAGTAAGTCACCGTAAAGAAAAATACCCCGCCGATAGATGCAACAAGTAAAATTGCTCTAGGGATATTTTTCTTTGGTTCAACCGTATCCTCCGATAGAGTCGTTATGGCATCGAAACCAATAAAAGATAAAGCTAATAATGCAGCCGCACCAAACAACCCCGAATACTCATTAGCAGCAGGGAACAACTCAGCAAAAGACATAAAATGTTCTGGGCCGGTCTGAATAGAACGAACCGTTAGAAATATGAAAGTGACGCCAACCAAAACTTGAAATACGACTAATAAAATATTTACTGAGGCTGCAATCTTCACCCCGAATATATTCAATACCGTAATCACTGCTATTAGTCCGACAATCCACACCCAACCTGGTACATTGGGAAAACCGGCTGATAAATAAATTTTCGCAAGCAATGCATTAATCATTGGAAGTGCTAAATAAGCAATAAACGACACCCAGCCAACCATGACTCCCAAATACGGATTTAGAATATTTTTCGTATAGGTATAAACAGATCCCGCGTTTGGAAATCTTTTAACTAGTTTTCCATAGCTCATGGCTGTAAAGAGAATGGCTAGAAACACCACCACATAGGCAGTAGGCACATGTCCTGAAGATACGTCCGATGCAATTCCAAATGTATCAAATACCGCAAACGGGGACATGTAAGCCAAACCGATCGCTACAACATGTACTAACCTGAGTTTCCGTTGTATCTGATTCTTATCATTATCATTCACCAAATCAACTCCTCAAATAAACATATACTGGTATTCACACGTATTTGGATGCGTTTACAAATGTACTTATTGAAATTTCCCGCCTAACAATTCATTTGTTAGGCGAGGTATGAACACATCAGCAGAAAGTTTCCCGACCTCAGTACCAGTAATGTACAAATCACATCACAAGTACATTCTCGTTACTAATCCAACCCAATCCACACACTTTTCACTTCTGTATAATTTTCCAACGCATACGAACCCATTTCCCGGCCAAACCCTGATTCTTTATAGCCGCCAAACGGGACAGCTGCATTGGTCAGGTTATAGCAATTCACCCAGACAGTACCCGCTTTTAATTTATTGGATATCTTATGTGCATTTTTCAAATTCTCTGTCCAAAGCCCTGCAGCCAAACCATATGAAGAAGCATTGGCACGTTCGATCACTTCATCGATACTGCTATATGGCATTGCAACAACAACAGGACCGAATATTTCTTCTTTGGCAATGGTCATGTCCTCGTCAACCCCTGTAAACACGGTCGGCGAGACAAAATATCCTTTACCTTTGTTTTCGCCGCCAACTAACATCGTTGCGCCTTCCTTAATGCCCTTTTCTATATAGGAAGTCACTGTATCAAACTGCTTCTTGGAAACAAGCGGACCCATATCTGTTTCTGCATCCAGGCCGTCACCCAATGTTACATTTTCGGCGTATTCCTTCATCTTGTTGACTACCTCATCAAAAATGTCATCCGGTATATAAACCCGGGATCCGGCACAGCAAACCTCTCCCTGGTTGACCATAATTCCGTTAAACACTCCCGGAATGGCTTTGTCCAGATCAGCATCAGGCAGGATAATATTTGGCGATTTTCCGCCGAGTTCCAATGTCACCCGCTTCATCGTGTCTGCTGCAGACTTCATGATGGCACGGCCTGTTGCAGTAGAACCTGTAAAGGCAATTTTGTTTACATCCGGATGGCTTACCAGTGCATTACCAGCCGTTTTTCCAAAGCCATTAACAATATTGATTACACCTTTAGGAAATCCAGCTTCTTCAACAAGTTTTGCCAAATACAGTGCAGATAGCGGTGTTTGCTCGGCTGGTTTCAGCACAACGGTACAACCTGTTGCGATGGCGGGGGCGATTTTCCATAATGCCATCATAATCGGAAAATTCCAAGGAATGATTTGTCCTACCACCCCAACTGGCTCATGTCTTGTATAGTTGAAAAAGGATTCAGAGACAGGAATCGTTTGACCTGTCATTTTCGTCGTCCAACCGGCAAAATATCTCAGATTCTCAATCGCTCCCGGCAAATCGCTGCCCGTTACTTCTTTCAATGGTTTACCGTTATCCAACGTATCCAGTTGGGCAAGAATCTCAAAGTCCCGTTCCATTAAATTAGCAAGTTTATGCATTAACTGGGAACGCTCATAAGCACTAAGCGCAGGCCACTCCCCTGTTTCAAAAGCTTGTTTAGCAGCCTTAACCGCTTTATCCACATCTTGCTCCCCTGCTTCATGCACCACTGCCAATACTTCGCCTGTAGCAGGATTCTCGGCAGTAAACGTATTTTCTTCTACCGATGCTTGCCACTCACCATCAATAAACAGTTTGATAGGATCCTTTAAGAATTCTACCACTTTAGGATTTAGTTCTAGTACTTTGCTACTCATTTATAAACCTCCTTGGGAGATGTTCAAAAAAGCCCGGTAAAAATAATCTTTAAATATCATCGTTTTCTACCTTCCTTTTTGAATACCCCACCATTATATTTCATTTTCGATTACGTTTATCCGATCTTTTTTGAAAAAGCTGCCGCTGCATCATCAATGATCTCAATAATCTTCTCTATTTCGCTTTTCGTAACAATGAGTGGGGGTGCAACTGCAACAATGTTCATCCCCGGTTCAAAATCAAATGGACGGATGAGCAGATCTCTTTGATAACATTCTTCCACAAGTGTACCGGCAGCGCCTACTGAATGGTCAAAAGGAATGTTGGCATCGCGATCTTTAACCAAATCAAATCCGGCTAACAAGCCTCTGGATCGTGTATTGGCAAAGAAGGAATACTTGTCTTGCAGGTAATCCAAGCCCTTTTTCAGTTCGTGTCCCATGGCATCTGCATGGGCAACCAGTCCATCACGTTCAATAATTTCAATATTTTTTAATCCGATTGCACAAGCAGTTGGATGGCCGCTATACGTAAAGCCATGTGCCAACATGTCATCATATTGGTTAATGGTATTACTAATTTCCTCTCTCATGACAACACCGCCAAGTTGTGCATAACCACTGGTGATTCCTTTGGCAACAGACATGAAGTCAGGCACCACTTCCCAATGATCGACACCGAACATTTTTCCAGTTCGGCCAAAACCACAAATGACTTCGTCTGCAATAAAATGAACGTTTTTTTCATCGCAAAGTTTTCTAACTGCCTGTAAATATCCTTCTGGAGGAACGTGAACACCACCTGCTCCTTGAATTGGTTCTACGATAACGGCAGCAATTTTATCCGCTCCATATTTGTCGATAACGTCACGAATACATCCTTCATATTCCGGATCGCTTGTATCTCCCAATTCACAAGCTGTCAGATGTGGTTTCGCATTAACAATGTCTGGATCTGATGAACCTGAAAATTCCCGGTAGGCATCAATTCCTGTTGCACGTTGAGCTGCAATTGTCACCCCATGGTAACCGCGCTTCAACGAAATGATGATTCTTTTTTCTTTAAAACCTTTTAACTGCCAATAGAATCTGGATAATTTAAATGCAGAATCATTGGACTCCGAACCACCAGAAGTAAAGAAAATGGTGTTTAAATCTCCTGGCGTTAATGACGTGATTTTTTCAGCTAATCGTACGGTTGATTCATTCGCATAACCATAAAACGTTGTCGTGTATGCTGCTTTTGTCATTTGCTGATACGATGCTTCTGCCAATTCTTTGTTTCCATGACCCAGATTCACATTCCACAGCATGGACACCCCATCAATATAGGTTCTGCCATCCATATCTTTTAAATAGATCCCTTGACCATCTTTAAAGATAATTTTCGGACCATTTTCACTCTGTTGCTTCGGATTGGTTGATGGGTGAAGAATATGCTTCTTGTCGATGCTGGATAATTCATTTTTCAGTTCTTCTGTTTTATCTAATTGTTGATTTTGACTCATGTTGATTCCTCCCAAATAAATTAATTGATAACGTTTGCCAGTTTTGTAACGGCATAGAGTAGAACATTTGCCCCTTTTTCAATATCATCATGAAACGATAATTCCTGTTCGTTATGACTAATCCCTTTATGACTAGGGATAAAAATCATTCCTGTATCAGCTACTTGCGCAACATATTTCGCATCATGCCCCGGGCCACTGAATAACTCCATGGCGGGATATCCAAATTCCTCAGCACCTTCTGTAATACCTTTTATGACATCGGGGGAAAATTCAACAGCATCCGACTTCCAATCCGTTTCGATGGTTAGATCGACATCATGTGTTAATGCAATGGTACTTAGCTGCTCCCTTAATATTTCAATCGCATTCGCTCTAGCCTCATCATCTTGATGTCTGATATCTACTGTAAACTCTACTTTGCCTGGAATCACATTGGATACATTTGGTGAAACATCCATTTTGCCAACTGTAATCTTTAATCCATCTATTTCTTTTGTTAACTGATTAACTTTCGCGATCATTTTAGCAGCGGGAACTAGTGCATCCCTTCTGCCATCCATAGGCGTAGGTCCAGCATGATTTGTTTCCCCTGTTACCGAAATTGTTAACCAGCTCATTCCCTGGATTCCTTGAACAATCCCGATTGATTTATTTTTCTTTTCCAAAATCGGTCCTTGCTCGATATGAAGTTCGATATAGTTCTTCACGTTTTTTAAGCGATTCGCCTTTTTCCCCACGTAGCCTATTTGCTTAAGTGCCTGTTCAAACGTGACATCCTTACTGTCCTTGGTATGATATACAAAATCTTGTGTGAATACTTCTGCAGCCCCACCAGAACCGAGCATGGGCGGTCTAAAGCGAGCTCCTTCTTCATTAGTAAAATTAATGATTTCAATAGGGTATTCTGTCTCGACTTGATTATCGTTCAATACACGGATAACTTCCAATGCTGATAAAACACCCAAAACACCGTCGAACCGGCCACCGCATGGTTGTGTATCCAAATGGGAGCCGATGGCAATTACTGGCCCACTGTTTTTTCTTCCTTTTCTCCGGCCATATATATTGCCAAAGTCATCAATGCGAATGTTAAGCCCTTCTTCCTTCAGCCAATTAACAAAGATGTCCCTCATGGTTTTATCTTCTTGTGTCAATGCCAAACGATTTAATCCGCCATTTTCTGTAGCACCAATGGAAGCACTTACTTTAATGGTTTCAAGTAAGCGGCTTTTATTTATTTGATAGATTACCTTCTCCATGTCTCTCCCCCTTCACCGCTGTCGATTATGGTAATGCAATTTTTATGCCAAAATATTAAATAAAGAACTATCGGATTTCTTTGCCATAGAATGCTAGAAGATAATTAGTTTTGAATCAATAACGATTCGTTTATTGAGTTAATTTCAACTCAATAGGCGATGTCACTTCCCGAATTTTGTCGAAAACATTATTTAAAAAGAAGGCTGCTGTGTCAGTTAGCAACGAAATTTTGTTTAAAGAATGTTCAATACCGTATATACCAAATCAGTGAGATAAATAACTTCTTTTATGGTGTGTTCTCTACATCATCAATTGATTCGTCAAATGACATTTTAGGAGGCTGGTTCTTAAACATCCGGGTCAGATACATTAAATAAATTAATCCAATAGTTAACCAACTGATTCCCAACATAAAAGCAAATTTACTCAAACTGGTCCACAACCAAATACATAATATAACTCCGATAAACGGCACTAACACATATAATATCAAGTCTTTGAATGTGCGTTTTCTGCTCCTTACATAAAAATGAGCGAATACAGATATATGTACAAAGGTAAAAGCAGAAAGTGCTCCAAAACTAATGAAGGAAGAGACAGTTTCCAAACTGAAAAATAAGGCTAACAATGCTACAACGCTTACAATAATGATGTTGAATACAGGAGTTCGATATTTTGAATAAAGATTGCCAAATACTTTTTTGGGAAGAATTGTATCCCGCCCCATCGCATATAGTATTCTTGATACACTTGCATGTGAACTTGTGGCTGAAGCAAAACAGCCAATGATATATGCTGCTAAAAAGAACGATTTAAATAAATTACCACCAAGGAATCCCGCAATTTCCAGACCGGCAGAATCCGGATCCTTAAACGACATATAGTTAGGAAACACAAGTTGACCGAGGTAGGAAACAACGATGAATAATAAACCGCCAATAATAGTTACTAGAAAGATTGCCTTTGGTATTGTTTTCTTGGCATTAATCGTTTCCTCAGACAATGTTGTCACAGCATCAAAGCCCAGAAACGAAAGGCATAAAATTGCAGCTCCCGCAAAAACTAAAGAAGTTGAACCCTCAGGATTAAAAAATGGCAGTGATGAGAATAGAGTCCCCGAACCTTCACCACCTAAAAGACTTTTCACAGAAAGAATAATAAATAAAGCAACAAAAATCATTTGGAAAGAAATCAAAGTGAGATTGACCCCTGCAACCACCTTAATTCCTCTAACATTAACGATAGTTACAATTACAATCGATAGTATTATCCAAATCCATACCGGAACTGCAGGAAATTCGGCATGTAGATATATTCCAATAATTAAATAGTTAATCATCGGTAAAAACATATAGTCCAATAATAATACCCATCCAACGAAAAAACCGACGTGCGAATTAAGAGATCTTTGCGCATAGGTATAGGCGGAACCGGAATACGGAAATGCTTTAACCATCCGCCCATAGCTAAAAGCTGTAAACAACATAGTCAACAGGGTTACAACATATGCCATTGGCAGCATCCCTTCAGTTAGTTGGGATACAATTCCATATGTTGTAAATACGGTTAAAGGAACCATATAAGCTAATCCAAATAATACAACAGGAAACAAAGTAAGTACTTTTCTAAACTCTGTATCGGCTTTCATTACGATCACCTTTCAATCTTTTTATTTTGTAGTACGTTTTTAATTTGCTTTAACTATTCAAGTCCCTATTTTTGATAGCGATTATAATGACATCAAAAGCAATTTAAGGGTTTAATAGAAATTTTGGAAGTTGCTTCGTTCATATAAAAGGAAGAGGCATTACCCTCCTCCTGTTCATTTTTGTAATGCAATCCCCTGCGCAAACAGTATTTCTTGTTTAAATACTTTTAGTTATGAACTTTTTCATCCTTGAGGCTATATTTATTTTCATAAACAACCTGACCATCGGCAATTGTTAAATTTACTTTTGTTTCCAGGATTTCTTCAGGAGAAACTTCAAAGAGATTTCTGTCTAAAACTACAATATCCGCCAGTTTCCCAACCTCAAGTGTTCCCAATTCATTTTCTCTAAATGTTCCATACGCTGGGGTTTTAGTATAGTCTTTTAACGCTTCGGCAAGTGAAATAGATTCATGCACATGCCATGGTTGACCATTACTGGATACTCTTGTAACAGCACGATAGATTTCTAGTAGTGGATTTAACGTAGCAACCGGGAAGTCAGTCCCAAGTCCCACTTTTACCCCCGCGTTTTTTAATGTATTAATCGGAAATACATACGGTTCTTTTTCCTTACCGATACGGGCAGTATAAGCTTCTCTCTCGCTTTGGGCCATATGTTCCGGCTGCATGGAAGCAAGTACACCCAATTCGCTAAAACGGGAAATATCGTCCTCTTGAATCGTTTCAACATGCTCAATTGTATGCCGCGAATCCCTTTTCCCATTCGCTTTTTGCGCCGCTTCAAACGTATCAAGTGCTAATCGGACTGCTCCGTCACCAATGGCGTGGAATCGGACCCGAAAGCCTTCTTTATCTGCTTCAACCACTTTTTGCTTAATCTCTTCCGGCGAATAAACCAATTCCCCGCATGTATCCGGATCATCTGCATAAGGTCCAACCATATACGCGGTTCGGCTAGTTACCACTCCATCAATAAACCCTTTCAAACCTGAAAACCGCAGTTTATCTGATGTAAATTCGTTACGCCATTGTTTGTGCTTCTCCAAATCAAAATCAATTGACGGTAAAATATGAATCCGGGTTGTTAACCTATCCTTTTCATCAAATTCCTTAAACAGTTCATAATACTTTTCATTGCCATCCCCATACATGTCATTTACCGATGTGACACCTACACCGGCAGCAAGCTCCAGGAATTGATCCAGCAATTCCCTTTCTTTATCCCTCGATAAATCAAATACTTTATCGTCCACCAATTTAGCAGCTTTTTCATATAATACACCGGTTAGTTCCCCGTTCTCATCTTTTTCAATAAACCCATAAGGCGGATTTTCCGTATCCCGATTGATATTACAAAAATCCAATGTTTTACTATTCACCCAAGCATAATGCAGTTCCGCGTGATTAAGCATAACCAGTCGATCGGGAACTGCTTGATCCAATGAAAATCTGCTCGGCAATTGATTCTGTTCCCAGTAGCTGGCATCCCAACCTACCCCGATTATCCATTCTTCATCAGGGTGTTGTTCCGCATATTGCTTAACCATATTTACTGCCTCTTCTTCTGACCGCGCCTCGGACAGGTTCACACCATTTTCCATCACGATTCCCGACATGAGGTGCAGGTGGAAATCATGAAAGCCCGGTACGATTAATTGATCTTCATAATCATACATTTTTGTATTTGGTCCGCGATATTCCTCTATTTCCTTGTCAGATCCGACCGCCACAATTTGGTTGCCAGAAATTGCAATAGAAGCCGGGATTGGCTTGTGTGTTGTACCTGTGAATACAGCATTGCTTGATAAAATGATATCTGCCTTTTTTTCGTTACGCATAGACATTCATACCTCCAATATTTTTATAAAAAATCGATAGAGTGAGATTGGTTTATAATTCACTGGCCTCCGAGAATACTTCTTCAGGGGGACGCTTGAACATTTTGGTTTGATTGACAAGATATATGAAGCCAATCATAAGCCATATACCTCCCAATAAGAAGGAATGCCACCCCAAGTTCAACCATAAGCTAAAGATAAAAATAGCTCCGATTGCCGGTATTATCAGGTATTTTATCACCCCCTTAAATGATCGATTTCTTTTCTTAATATAAAAATGACTAATAACGGATATATTAACAAAAGCAAACGCAAAAAAAGCGCCAAAATTAATAAGCGACGTTGCAGCAGTAAGGTTAAAAAACAAAGCTGAAAGTGCTACAAGGCCTACTATTAAAATATTATAAACCGGGGTATGAAATTTTGGTGAAATATATCCAAATATCTTCTTAGGAAGAACGTTTCCCCTTCCCATGGCGTACATAATTCTGGAAGCACTGGATCCGGAAGCGACTGCAGAAATTGTGCTCGCAAAGATCCCCGTACCAACAAAAACTGTTTTCAAAAATATTCCGCCAATCAAATAAAAAATATTATACTGAACTGACTGCGGATCAACAAAAGAACGAATATCCGGATACACCAATTGCAGTAAATAAGTTGCCGTGATGTAAAGGACACTGCCGGTTAACGGAATAATGAAAATAGCTTTCGGGATTGTCTTTGTAGGATTTTTTGTTTCCTCTGATAAAGCTGTAATTGCATCAAACCCTAAATAGGTAAAGCACAGGATCGGGACTACTCCCATTAGACCCGAAAATTGTACCTCCTTGTCATGAAAAGGTAAGATGGAAAATGTGGTTCCTACACCCCCACCATTCAATAAAAACTTTATAGCGTAAATAACAAAAAGAACAAACGCAACCAAAGAAAGGAGAAATATAAAAGTATTGAAATTTGCCGCAAATTTAATACCAAGAATATTAACCGTGGTGATAACGATTACAAAAAGAATAATCCAAACGAACATCGGAACAGCAGGAAAATATGCTGTTAAGGATATCCCCAAAAGTAAAGCACTAATCATCGGGCTTAACATGTAGTCCAACAAAATAGCCCAACCAACCAAAAAGCCCAAATGGGGGTTCATCGCCTTTTGAGCGAAAGAATAAGCTGCTCCAGCTGAAGGAAATTCCTTTACCAACTGCGCGTAACTATATGCCGTAAATAGCATCACAAATAATGCTATCATATACCCGATCGCAATCATTCCATTACTTTGAAACGCTGCAACACCATATGTATCAAACACTGTTCCAGGTGCCATAAAAGCCAAACCAAAAAAAACAACGTGTCTCAAGCCAAGCGATCTTTTTAATTTACCCGATTCATTGTCCAATTTTATCACCCTCCACTCTTGCTAATATAAAATTATTATCCTTTGTCAGGCGTTATTATCAAGCTTCTACCTTGTTATTAATACGCGCGAATACCTTTCCATCTCTTCTTCCAACTAGCATCAATTATAACAATGCAATTTTTATGCCAAAAAACATCAACAAAATAATAGTTTTTTCGACATTTCATTTCAAAGATTAATAGTATATAATTAATTTAAATTCACTTTCGATTCAATTATCGAATTGAAATCGGTTCAAAATCGCCTGGTGCAGAGGAGGCAGTTACGATGAACGGCGAATTTATTCACGACAAACATTTTCATAGCGTTTTCAATCATCTCAAAGACGGAATATTTATAACCGATCATACTGGAGTAGCTATTTGGGCAAATGATACAAGTACGAAACAATTGGGAGTTCCCCGCTCGGAAATAGTAGGAAGACATGTAAAAGATTTGGAGCGTAATGGTTTATTCACTCCTTCCGTAACAAGGATCGTTTTAGATAAAAAGGAAACTGTGACGAAGGTTCAAACATCTAAAGACCGTCAATATATAGCAACAGGATATTTAGTAAAAGTCCCGGAAGAAAAAACAGAGTACATACTCGTCCAGGTAAAGGATATTACGGAAACAGTCAAGGCTTCATTCAAACTTGAAAAAGCAGAGGTTCTTGTGCAAAAATATTGGGAAGAACTGAACCAATTGAAGCAAAAGCAAACCAGTGAAAATCAAAAACAACTGGTAATTGGAACAAGCAAAAAACATGAAGAAATGATCGATTTAATCAAACAGGTTGCCCCTGTCGATACAACAATTCTTTTAAATGGGGAAACAGGAGTCGGCAAAAGTGTTATTGCAGAATATATCCATCAACTAAGTAACCGACCCAATAAACCATTTATCCAAATCAATTGTGGTGCGATCCCGGAAACATTATTGGAATCAGAGTTATTCGGATATAAAAAAGGAGCTTTCACCGGGGCGAATAACGCAGGTAAAGCGGGTTTGGTCAGAAAAGCAGACGGAGGAACTCTTTTTTTGGATGAAATCGCGGAACTGCCACTGACCCTGCAACCTAAAATTCTGCAATTAGTTCAAAATAAATCCTTTATCCCAATTGGCGGGACTGAGCTTGAACAAGTAGATATAAGAATCATTACGGCCACAAATCAGGATCTTCATCAAATGGTAAAAGACAAGCTATTCAGGGAAGATCTATACTATCGGTTAAATGTTGTATCCATTCAGGTTCCCTCATTACGGGAAAGACCTGATGATATACCACTTTTGGTTCATTACTTTTTTGACTTTTTCAAGAATAAGCATCATAAAACTTCTGCCTTAAGTGAGGAGGTAATTGATAAACTTAAAAATTATCGTTGGCCGGGGAATATTCGAGAATTGGAAAATATGATGGAATATTTGGTGGTGACTGCTAAATCAGATGTCATAGAAACGGCCGCACTTCCGAAAAAAATATTACAAGAAAATCAATATGTGGGAGATACGTATGATTTGGGTAAGCAGAACCTTACAGATTATTTGGAGGGTATCGAAAGTGAAATAATAAAGAACGCTAAAATAAAGCATAAATCCACCAGGAAGGCAGCTAAATCGCTTGGCATCACGCAATCTGCTTTTGTACGAAGGCTAAAAAAATATAATCTTTAATTGAACCAACGATGACTCTGATGTAAGTAATTCTATGATATACTTTTTAACAAAATATTGATCGTGGCACAAAACTTGCATAATAACAGTAAAAGGAGGTATTCAAATGGTCTCAACAATAGATAGCAAACCCAAAATAGATGGATTTAGAATGCCTGGTGAATTTGAGCAACATCTAGGTACCTGGATGCTGTGGCCGACGAGAACAGATACATGGAGATCGGGAGCAAAACCTGCCCAAAAAGCATATGTAGAAGTTGCTAAATCAATCTCTCGTTTCGAACCTGTAACCATTGGCGTGACCAGCAACCAATTCGAGCATGCACGTGCATTACTACCAAAGAATATTCGGGTGGTTGAAATTTCCTCGAATGATGCATGGATGCGTGATATTGGTCCAACGTTTGTCAAAAATGATAAAGGAGAAGTTCGCGGAATAGATTGGACGTTTAATGCATGGGGCGGGCTGGATGAAGGATTATATTTCCCCTGGGATCAGGATTCACTAGTCAAACCAAAAGTTTTTGAGATAGCGCAAACTCATCGATATGATGCATCCGATATTGTATTGGAAGGTGGGGCAATTACAGTAGACGGTGAAGGCACATTAATTACAACCGAACAATGTTTGTTAAATCCGAATCGAAACCCGCATTTATCCAAGCTGGATGTGGAGAAAAAATTAAGCGATTATTTAAACATTGATAAAGTAATTTGGCTAAAGGATGGTTTAGTTGGCGATGAAACAGATGGCCATGTCGATGAAGTCGTATTTTTTGCTCGCCCGGGAGAATTGGTAATAGGCTGGACAGACGATCCTAACCACCCGCAGTATGATGTACTGCATCAGGCTTATGAGCAACTAACGAAGGAAACTGACGCAAGAGGGAGAAAGTTTAAAATTCATAAAATACAACTTCCCGAACAAATTTCCTTAAGTGAAGAAGAAAGCCAGGAAATTGATGTTACCGCGTCTAGTTACAACCGTTCATCGGACGATACATTTATTGCAACATATATTAATTGTTATTTGTGCAACGGCGGGGTTGTTATCCCTGCATTTAATGATCCGCACGATGAAATAGCTATCAATACGTTTAAAGAAATATTTCCTGATCGCGAAATTGTTCCCGTTTATACAAGAGAAATTTCTGTTGGCGGCGGAAATATTCACTGTATTACCCAACAGCAGCCGTTGCCATAACATTTATTGACAAGGAACCCCATTGGGCACCTTGTCTTTTTTTAATACATGTGCGAGACATTTTTAGCATTTATATCTAAACCTTTGTGTTTTTAGGTAATAGAAATAGTTAACACATTATGGTACACAAAAATCAATTATCATTAAAGTGCGGTCCAACCACCATCAATGACCATTTCTGAACCTGTCATGAAAGAAGATTCATCTGAAGCTAAATAAAGTACACCGTAAGCGATATCTTCTGGTTTGCCTAAACGTGGTAATTGCGTCAAGCTTTCATAATATTGTTTTACTTGTTCATCGAAATACTCTTCAATCATTGGTGTGACAACAATACCGGGATGCACAGAGTTGACCCGGACATTTTGTTTTGCATACTCCACGGCTGCTGCTTTTGATAATGAACGTAACGCTCCTTTTGCCGCTGTATATGGGCTTGTACCTGCCATCCCGACAAGACCACCGATTGAGGAAATATTGATTACAGAGCCACCGCCTGCTTTTTGCATTTCCGGTATCGTATATTTCATCCCCAAGACACAGCCCGTTAAATCAATATCCATTACTTTTTGCCATTGATCCATGGAAATATCAAGTAATGTACGGGGCTCACTTACTCCCGCATTATTGACGAGCACATCAATCTTGCCAAAGGCTTCAATTACTTTAGCTACAACACTTTTCCATTCCTCTTCGGAAGCCACGTTATGCTGAATGGCAATCGATTCACCGTTATTCGCTCGAATTTGATCAACGACTTCTTGTAAAGCTTCTATCTCTAAGTCGGTTGCCACTACTTTTGCACCTTCTTTCGCAAAAAGGGCAGCCTCTGTAGCTCCTTGCCCATTAGCAGCACCAGTAATAATAGCAACTTTTCCATCCAAACGACCCATAACTAACACATTCCTTTCCTTTTATATTAAGACAGTGGTAATGTAACTGGTTTGCTTTTCTATAGAGTAAGGCCACCTTCTACTCCAATAATGGAACCTGTCATATAAGATGATCCTGAGGTAGCAAGGAACGCAACGACATTCGCGATTTCTTCAGGTTCACCCATTCGTCCGATTGGTGGATATTCAATTTCTGGGATATTTCCGGTTTCTTCCCAAGTTTTTTGAAATCCCTTCACCAGATTGGTTTCAACTCCACCTGGGCAGATTGCATTGACACGAATACCTTTGCCAGCATATTCTTTGGCAGCTGCTTTCGTCAATCCTACAACAGCATGTTTGGTGGCTGAATAAACTGCCAAACTATGCTCAACACGCAATCCTGAGCTGGACGAGTTATTGATGATGATCCCGGAATTTTGTTTTTCCATCACCTTTAACACGTATTTCATCCCCAAAAATACACCTTTAAAATTGACAGACGCGACACGATCATATTCTTCGTCCGGAATGTCAGCCAATAGATATGGTTTTTGAATAACGCCAGCATTGTTGAAAAATACATCAATCCGCCCATATGTTTCAACCGCTTGATTAACATAGCGCTGAATGTCATTGCTATTGGATACGTCAGCTTTGACAAAAATTCCTTCTCCACCTTTTTCCTTTACCAGCGCTAACGTTTCTTCCCCAGCCTGTTGATTAAAGTCAACCAAAACCACCTTCATATGATTTTCTGCTAACTTCAAACTGGAGGCTCGCCCCATACCGCTTCCTGCACCAGTGATTATCGCAATTTTATCGTTTTCAGTCATTCTTTACACTCCTTTTATTCAATCAACATAGTGACTACTTATTGACAACATGTATATTATATATTATTTTAAAACATTGATGCAAAAACGAAAGACGATAATTTGTCGTTTTGTTTACGATTTATAGTATACTTGTTGACAAATAGCAAAAAATTAGGCAAGGAGAGTAAATATGTCTAAAAAAGAGCAAAATACCGATCCACGTGTTGCACGAACACGAAAATGGTTTAGAGACGCATTGTTTGAATTAATTCATGAAAAAGGTTATGAAAATATTACCGTTCAAAATATTGCTGACCGGGCTACATTGAATCGTGCTACATTTTACCTCCATTATCGTGATAAACATGATTTGCTTTATCAAAGTTCAGAGGAAATTTTGAATGGCTTGGCTAAAAATCTGCATTCATCAAAATCCGCGGCAGAAAAGATTGACTTTCGGGGTGACCAACCACCTTACGTTTTTATTCAGCTTTTTGAATATATTTCTTTGAATAGTGACTTTTTTGAGGTTGTATTAGTGGAAAAAAAGATTCCCGCAATAACATCCGGTATGATAGACGTTATTGCAGAATTCATTTCAGAGGGGATTTTTATTATTGCTCCGGATGACGATCAACTTGTAGTCCCCAGAAAAATATTAATTGCGTATATTTCTTCCGCTTTTTTGGGGGTGATTGGCTGGTGGTTGGAAAACGACATGCCCTACACGCCAAAGTATATGGCAACAAAACTCATGCGTCTGGCATTGAAGGGCCCGTATAAGAACGATCCTTTTTAAACTTAAACTGCAAATGTGAAAAAATCCAAAGAACAGCCCTTTCACACTGAGATGGGGGATGTTGCGTTACTATCAGAAATGGGAAAATAACCACCCATAGCCTGAACAAGCAAGGTGGTTATTTTCGACTTTCATTTCCATTGAGACGCAACTGCTTGAACAAGTAAAACGACAGCTTCTAATTAACTGACAAGAAACCTGCTTCCCACTTTATCATAATCCGTTTCCACTGCATTCCCAACACGTAGAAATGCTTGCCTTTTTGATAGGTTGATAATGATAGAAAACACGGTTTCCATCCTCCTATGCTCAGGGGCACGCTCATTTTCAAAATGATTGATTGAATTAGGTGCATTAAATTCATCAGAAAGCCAGCGCTTAAATGATTGTTCATTAATTAATTCCTGGTTCGCAATACTTGTTTGGATAAGCTGTTCCGCTCGCTTTTTCCGAAGTGCCGAATCATCAAACTTAAATTCATTTCGGTCTTCTAAATTTTTCTTAACTTCTTCGGAGCAAATATGATTCGTGTGTACCAATGTTCCACGATCTCCGCCTACATAATCGATGCCAAATGGAGAAACTTCTGCATTCACAGCCATGCCATTTCCATTTCCCTCGTCATATCCAATTAGGAAACTAGCGGCAGAAGCCATTTGTCCGCCTTTTATTTTTGATACCGCCTCAGTCAGGGAGCGTGAATTCAGTACGGCCCTTAACCCTAAGTGGATGGGTACCTCGTTGGATTTTTTGTCGGTAATCAATGCATTAAAGCAAATCCCTACGCCTGCAGAATTATAACCAATCTTACCAATGATCCCACCTTCCGTCACCATCGTTATATCAGGGTTGGATTGGTTCTTTATATCAAGCAGTAGCAAGCTTTCTTTTTGTGAACCTTTCCAATCCCAATTTTGACCAATAATGGTGTCTGATATAATTGGATTAGTGATAGCCATCGCTGTACAACCATCCGAAAAGGCTGTTCCTTTATATCCGGTTAGCGCTATCTCACTACGGGCATTTAATGCGAGAATATCCTCAAACGCTACTCCTGCCCCTGCAGCGATCCCTTCCATTTCCGCGATCATATCGGTATCATATTTCTCAATCGCTGTTAAATGGGATTTTGCACGCTCTTTAGCTTCAGACCAGGTAATATGTTGGTAACCGTGAAATAACTTTTCATAGGTTTCCAGGCTGTGATGAACTTCCTGTTTGCCCTTGCTCCCATGTTCACGACCAATTTCCTTTGCCGTTCCCTGTAGTTGTAATTTCTTCATCACCCATTCCCTCCTCTCCATAATGTTATGATATGATCATTTATTTAATTTTTTCTTCAAAGGCTGTTAAGGATTCATCGATGATTGCAATCATTTTTTCAATTTCTTGTTTGTTGATCACCAATGGCGGTGCAATAGCAACCCGGAAAGTTCCTATTGGTCTCAGAATAAGTTTACGATCAAAACATTCGTCTACGATGGTTGATGCTGCATTTATCGATGCGTCAAGATAATCACCAGTCTCAGGATCGAATACTTCAAATGCTGCTAACAAACCAATGGCCCGGCAGTTTCTTACTATATCGTGTTTCTCTTCCAAATAGGTAAGCCCTTTTTGTAATTCCTTCTCCATTTGTTGTACGTTATCAACTACATGCTCCCGCTCCAATATTTCAATATTTTTCAATGCCACTGCACACGCTGTTGGATGCCCGCTATAAGTGAACCCATGGGCAAAAGTACCATCGAAATTGACAATTTGTTCTCTTACTTTATCACTGATCAAAACGCCACCTAGTTGTGCATAGCCACTGGTAACCCCTTTGGCAATACACATTAAGTCTGGAACGACTCCCCAATGTTCTATGCCAAACATTCTTCCAGTGCGACCAAAGCCACAAATCACTTCATCTGCAATAAATAAAATATTGAATTCATCGCAAAGTGACCGAACTGCTTTTAAATAGCCTTCAGGAGGAATGTTCACCCCACCTGCACCTTGCACTGTTTCTACAATTACTGCGGCGATCGTGTCTGCCCCTTCTCGTTCGATTAAGCCGCGAATCGAATCCGCATAATTTGGATCGCTTTTATCACCTAATTCACAATTGGTGAGATGTGCTTTAGCATGGATAAAACCTTCTACACTGGTTCCGGCAAATTCATGTGTTGAAGGAATGCCGGTTGCACTTTGCGCTGCTTGGGTTACCCCGTGATAACCATCCTTTAATGCAATAATTTTTTTCTTTTCCGGTTTGCCTTTTTGTGCCCAGTAAAACCTTGATGTCTTGAAAGCGGTGTCATTCGATTCAGAACCACCCGAAGTGAAAAACACAGCATTCAAGTCGCCAGGTGCGATCGAAGCCAATTTTTCAGCCAATTTAATGGTTGGTTCACTAGAAAAACCTTTAAATGCTGATGAATAAGCTATTTTCAGCATTTGCTCCCTAGAAGCGTCAGCCAGTTCCGTTTGTCCATGTCCCAAATTAACATTCCAAAGCATAGACATTCCGTCGATATATGCTTCTCCCTCGGTATTATATGCATAAACGCCCTTACCTTCCGAAAAAATAATGTCGGGTCCGTTTTCTGCCACAGCTTTTGGTGCTGTTGTAGGGTGAATAAAATGTTTTTTATCTAACTCCACTAATTCCGCTACTCTGGATTTTGCCATATTTGTTGTCTGACTCATAACATAAGCCTCCTTGTATTTTTCAAGTATTCATTCTATAACATGCAATTTATATGCCAACCCAGGATCTTTTATCAAATATTGACTTGGGCTTCGTTTTAGCAGGAGTTGTCCACGTTAGATCAAGAAAAATTACACTTTATTTCTGCCTGATAACCTATCATTTTATGCTGCAACGCATAGATGTATTATAAAATGCATAAAAAGACAGTCGTTGTTATGATGTAATAAACCACATTTGCAAGAAATTACTCATACTGCATGATTCTTTTATATTTACGACTGACCGCTGATTGACTAATTCCGAGTGCTTCGGCTGCTTTAGTCGTTGTCTTGTACTTTTTCATTGCCAACATAATTAATTGTTGCTCCACATCTTCCTTTGCCTCATTTAGTGGAATAATTCCAGAAACCATTGGCCTCGATCGTTGAACTTCTCCCGTTACCATAAATTGACCAACAAAATCCTCACTAATCACCTCATCATCCGCCGTAACAAATATCCGCTCAATTAAATTCTGTAGTTCACGAATATTACCCGGCCACGAATAATTTTCCAAAAGATTTAATGCACCGGGTGAAAAATGGTAATTTTTATCGTACCGCTGATTTAATGATTGCAGTGTGTGATAAGCCAATAGCGGTATATCCTCCGGTCTTTCACACAGAGGCGGGACATGGATTGGAATAACATTGATCCGATAGTATAAATCTTCGCGAAAGGCTCCCTTTTCAACCAACGTTTTTAAGTCCTTATTTGTCGCAGCTACAATTTGGACATCAATTGGAATTGGGGTAACGCTGCCAATGGGAACCACTTCATTTTCTTGTAGCACCCGCAATAATTTAACCTGTAGTGAAAATGGCATATCGCCAATTTCATCAAGGAATAAGACACCGCCATTGGCCTGTTCAAAGTATCCTTGCTTCCCATTTACATTTGCTCCGGTAAAGGATCCTTTCGTATAACCAAACAATTCACTCTCCAGTAAGTTTTCCGGTATGGAACCACAGTTGATAGTCAAAAACGGCTGATCTGATCGGTTACCTTCCCTATGTATGGCACGGGCAATTAATTCCTTGCCTACCCCCGATTTCCCATGGATTAATACCGTTGAGGAAAAATCCGCTATTTTTTCTATTTGATTTACAATCTTTTGCATTTTAGCGCTGCAGTAGATGATATCATTTGAAGGATTGGTTTTATTTTTTAAGCGGGAGAGCTCTTGCTTATACCGTTGCGTGATTTCTTTGGTTTGCTTTAACTCTGTTTTTAATTTTGTATTTTCCGTAATATCACGGGAAGCAATAACGATCCGCATTAATTCCCCATCATCATTAAAAACAGGATTGCCGATAGCCAGTATTTTTTTGCCGCTATTTGTCTCTTGTACAACAGACACCTTTTCCTGTCTTTCCAGGACCATTCTTGTTACAGAAGGAGAAAAATGACCCGTTTCTTCTAACTCCGGTATATTTTTCCCAACCAGCTCTTTTAGATCACTCCTCCAAAAATCCGTAATATAATTTTCGCTATGCCTAATCAGTGTCCCTTCATGATCAACAACTAGTAGTTCATCATAAATGGTAGACAGAATCGCATTCATATCCCGGTTTAAATTTTTAACTGCTTCGATTTCCATGGCCATTTCTTCAACCATTGGCAAATCTTGAACGATAATAATTGCCCCGTCCACTTTTCCGTCCGCAGTCTCAATCGGGCTATAATCGACCAGCACCCCCATTTCATCTGTGATATGAATTTGGTTCAACGTGGTCTTTCCGGTAGAGAACACTTGATGTAGAAGTTCGCCGTTAAAAATGTCACCCGCATCAGCTCCGATAACTTTTTCGGCTGTAGACCGGATCATTTGTAAGCCGGAATCGTTATAATTCACTATCTTCTTGTGGTGATCAACGACAAATATCCCCATCGGTATCGAAGCAAGCAGTACCTTTAATAGATTCGTATTACGATCCTCACGAAACATTTCAACGAGCATATCTTCCCGCCTCAGATATCCCGCCAATTCATGATTATCGCCCTTCACCAAAACAATAGGCTCACCTAAAATTTGAAAAATGTAAGGTACAGATATGGGTTGTTTCGGATTAAATACACCAATTTTTTTGATTGAAACGGCATGTGAACGTAATTCCTTCATGTTTAAACCTTTGTCTGTTATTTCGTTTGTTGTCCATTTTTTCAAATCTACATAGGCATATACTTTATTGTTCCTGGATAAAAATAGATATTGATCACGATAGTCTGCTAAATTCTTGGAAACATTTTCTCCTTTTTCATCATCTTCTACGATAAAAATAGGCTTTAGCTTATCAAAAATGGTTTGGCTCATTTTTGGGTCCCCTTTTTTTATAAGCAATTCTTTATATTTCATATTATACCATTTATATAAATAATCCAATACCCCATTTGGGAGCCAACTGTATTCGGAAATGCAAAAACGATGGAGAACATTGGACTATAAGTTGATCGAAGTTGTCTCAAAGTTGATGGGTCAGCTTATAGTTGATCGGAAATCCATGAAAGTTGATCGTGACAGCCTTAAAGTTAATCGAAAATCGCGAAAGTTGATCGAGCCGGCCTTAAAGTTGATCGAGACTATTTAAAAGAGTGCTCAATCAATAGGCGGTAAGGTGTTTTTTCAGTAACACCGGAGCATCCCTATGGCGCTAGTATTTACGTAGAACAAGAATAAAAGGATAGCACACCTTAATAGCGCACCATCCTTTATACTTTAAAAATATCTTGTTTGACATCCTTTTAAAACCTGTTTACACCCATCGTGTTGTAATAACTTTCTTCCTTGTGTAAAACTCAATTCCATCTTTCCCATTAACATGCAGATCACCATAGAAAGAATCTTTCCAGCCGGAGAATGGGAAAAAGGCCATGGGAGCAGGTACTCCAATATTTACCCCAAGCATACCGGCGTCGATTGTTTCACGGAATTGCCGTACACTGCCACCATCATTGGTAAAAATACATGATCCGTTGGCAAAGCGTGATTTATTGGTCAATTTAACTGCTTCATCGAGATCTTTGACACGGGAAATGGATAGAACCGGAGCAAATATTTCATCCTGCCAGATCTTCATTTCACTTGTTACATTGTCAAAAATGGTTGGACCGACAAAATATCCTTCCCGCTTGATACTCTCATCTTTACGTCCATCCCGGACAAGTGTCGCCCCTTCGTTTTCGCCCGTTTCGATATACTGTAGTGTTCGCTCTTTATGCTGATCGCGAATGACCGGTCCGAGGAAAACTCCTTCATCCAATCCATTGCCAATCTTAATTTCATTTGCTTTTTGCACCAGTTTTTCAATCAAATCATCGGCGATTGCCTCCTCAACAGCTACTACCGAACAAGCCATGCAACGCTCCCCGGCTGACCCGAATGCTGCACTAATGATTTGTGTTGCCGCATTTTCCAGATTGGCGTCCTTTAGTACGATGGAATGGTTTTTCGCTCCGGACAGTGCCTGCACACGCTTCAGGTTTTCTGTTCCTTTTTTATAGACATATTCTGCGACTGGCTGTGAGCCGACAAAAGAAATTGCAGCAACCTGTTCATGTTCCAAAAGACCGTTAACTACATCATGTGCGCCGTGAACGATATTCAATACACCGTTTGGCACTCCTGCTTCTTCTAGTAATTCTGCCAGGCGATTAGCCAACAGTGGTGTTCGTTCGGATGGTTTCAGAACAAATGTATTTCCTGTTACAATCGCCATTGGGAACATCCAGCATGGCACCATCATCGGAAAGTTGAACGGGGTAATGCCGCCGATGACACCGATTGGGTAGCGATATACACCTGATTCCAGCCCGGAAGAAATCGATGGCAGCTGTGATCCCATAGACAACGATGGTGCACCTGCTGCATATTCTACACACTCAATTCCGCGAAGAACCTCACCATACGCTTCTTTGTAACTCTTGCCATTTTCCACCGTGACCAGCTCGGCAAGTTCCTCCCAATGGTCGACAAGTAGTTGTTGATATTTGAATAAAATGCGCGCCCGTTTCGGAACCGGAAACTCCTTCCATGTCTGAAATGTCTCGGAAGCAACTTCAACTGCCTGGTCTAAATCCTTTCTTGAAGATAAAGGTACCTGTGCAATGACTTCACCTGTAGCCGGGTTAAATACCTCTGCCGTTTTATCAGATGACGCCTCTACCCATTCACCATTAATATAGTTTTTAAGTGATTTTACTTGTGTTGTAGTCATATGAACGAATACCTCCTGCTGGTTTATTTAAATGATTTCTACGGTTATTGATTTTCCTTAAACACTTTCTTAATGACAGAAACAATAAATTCCAGATCATCATCGGAACAAGAAAGTGGTGGACATAGTGCCAAAATATTATTATATCCGGCAACAGTATCTCCGTTTTTACCGATGATCAGGCCATTGGCTTTACAATCACTGACGATTTTACCAACCCGTTCTGAAGATGCTGGTTCTTTTGTGTTTTTGTCCTCGACCATTTCGATCCCCATTACAAAACCTAAACTTCGGACATCTCCAACATATGGGTGACTCGTCAATTCGCCAAGTTCATTTTGGAGCCGCTCCCCTAAAACAGCTGCCCGATTGACCAATTTCTCTTCTTGCAGAATTTCAATGTTTTTCAGTGCCAGTGCACAGGCTGCAGGGTTGCCGCCAAACGTATTAACATGACGGAAATGATTGTTTTCTCCATTCTTTTCAAAGGTTTGATAAATATCTTTGCGAACTGCCGTGACAGATAATGGCAAATAGGCACTTGTCAGTCCTTTCGCCATCGTGACAATGTCTGGTTTAATATCAAAATGCTGATGACCAAACATTTTACCAGTCCGGCCAAAGCCACAAATCACCTCGTCAATAATCAATAACACACCATGACGCTGACAGATCTCCTGAACTTTTTCCACATAAACTGGATCGGGAATCAGGATACCACCACCTGTTATTAACGGTTCCATAATCACACCGGCAATGCTTTCTTTTTGCTCCCAGATAATGGTGTCTTCCAGATCCTGTGCCCGTTGCAAGTTATAATCTCTCACCGATATACCGTCTGGTTTCCGATAATTATCGGGCGGTGCAACATGTAAGAATCCAGAGGCAAGTGGTTCGTATTTATATTTCCTTAACGGTTGCCCTGTTGCCGCCAATGCTCCCATCGATCCACCATGATACGCCCTGTAACGTGAAATAAATTTATATCGTGAAGGCTCCCCATTTTGTTGATGATATTGACGGGCGATTTTAAAGGCTACTTCATTTGCATCGGAACCACTGTTGGAATAAAAAATCATATAATCATCATCAAGCAGCTCATTTAATTTTTCAGCAAGCTCAATGCCTGGTATGTGGCTTTGCGTCATCGAAGTATAAGCCATTTTTTGCATTTGTTCATAGGCCGCACGTGCCAGCTCTTCCCGACCATATCCGACATTAACACACCACAGACCTGACATGGCGTCCAATAATCGGTTTCCTTCAGAGTCAGTTATCCATGACCCTTTCCCTTCTGTTACAACCATCGGACGTTTCTGATCGTTATATTGAGAAATATGATGCCAGACATTTTGCCGGTCTTTTTCCTTAATGGACTGCGATTGCTGTACCTCATTAACCGTTCTCATCGCCATTTCTCCTTTCCAACCATTCATTTTATCCTTTGTCCACTTCCCAGTAATTGTAAGCGATTACTTTATTAACCTGTTATCTCCCCGACTGAATCAATCGTTCCCAAGTTGACAACCATTCAACATTACTTCATAATTTATTTTACAAAGAATTTATAACATTGTAACTTCACACTTTGTAACATCATAAACAGATTGCTTTAACATTGTGGAGGGATGGGACTCAATAGTAGTAATCAAACAATAATGCCAAAATGATTACGGAACCAATAACAATTTGTTGAGTGTAAACAAACTCCCCATCAATCATTGTTTTATCAACTTTGGCATCTAACAGTTCATCGTTTGTATAATTAATTAAGGAGCGATCAAATACATGGAAAGCATATCCTCGACTAACTCCTGCTCATATGTTTTATCCTCTTTATGGTTGACGATTTCAATTTTCACATGATGGAAGGCACATATTTGTTCCAACAATTCATAGCCAAAACGTAATAACCTATCCTTGTAGTTGACGACAACTTTCTCCACCTGATTGCTTTGCGCCAGCCGGATTAATTCCTTTAGCCCCTTCTTATCGTCATTCAAACCACTTCCCAGATCTTTTATAATACGAAACTGATATCCATTTGCCGAACAATACTGCGATACGGTATGGACCTGCCTATTTAAATCCGCCTTTTGGTCCGATGATGAGACACGGCAATACCCGATAACAATTTTGTCTTGAAGTGGTTTCAAATCATGCTTGATAGCACTAAGGTTCTACAGCATATCTTCTATGGCCACCGGTGGTTCGAGACGATGTTATCTTCCCCTCTTTTTCCCACCTTCTTAATGTAGTGGGATGAACACCAAGTATGTTGGATGCTTCATCGATGGTATACATGTTAGCGATCCTCCTTATTTTTCTACATACAAAGTTCGACATAAAATGGGAGAATCCTGCTAAAAAATAATTAATTTTAAATAATTTAGATTAAACTGTTTTGGAACCCCGTCAAAAAAGGAAATAGCTGGCCATATCTACCAATTTAGAGGTGCACTACATCTCTATTCGTGCTCCCTCCATACACCCCCACCTGAACAGTTACAATTATTTTGGAAACCCTAATTTGGATCGATTGGTGTAACTCTTTCCGTATGTGCCTCAATGACATCAGCAGCCTCAAATAAGGTATCTTCACGAAATCTTCTACCAATAATCTGAACACCAGCAGGAAGTCCATCTACAACGGATGTTGGAACAGTAATTCCGGGAAATCCAAGTGTGGGAATCGATGTCATCGGCCATTGTACTGATACAACATGACGCATACTCTCGATACTAGTAATATCAGCATCCTGATCAAAGGCCTGTGTAGCCGAGACCGGTAATAAGATTAATGGACAGTCTTCCAAAAACTGTTGAAGCTGAGCAATAAGCGTACCACGACGTGCATAACCTTTCATGAAATCCTTAAGGTCAGGGTTCGGTCCCCACCATTCTTCAGCAACGGCAGAATAATGCTTTAATGCTTTCAAAATTCCCCGATCACCCGATTGCTCTAGAAGAGGCATCTTCTGCCGGAAATCCCCCAAACAAAGTAAATACCAAAGTCGGTACGCTTCAGCCAATAAAGGAAGTTCAATCTCCTCAACAATATAGCCGGCTGAACGCAATTTTACGGCAGCTTCATCCAAAGCCGCGTTGACAGCGTCAGTTGGTTTAGCAACACCAACATCTCGTAAAAGCCCGACATGAATTGGTCGCTTTAAGGGCTCTTCTTTTAAGGTCACCGGCGTAGAGACTGGATCACGTGGATCAAAACCAATCATGCTGGCAAATGCCAACCGAAGATCGGATATGGTATGAGCTAGCGGGCCTTGAACAGACATAATTTGGTTCGAAAGAGGCTTATCTTGTTGATCAGAATCATTCCAACTTGGAATCCGCCCCACAGTTGGCCTGATTCCCGCTACGCCACAGGCATATGCAGGATAACGAACCGAACCACCTATATCATTACCGAGTGCCACAGGTACCATACCGCTCGCAACCGAAGCTGCTGCCCCTCCACTGGATCCTCCTGGAGTTTTTTTCGCATTCCATGGATTTAACGTTTTACCATGTAATTCATTGTCCGTAAACCATCTAAAGGAAAAAGCTGGCGTATTACTACGGCCTACGAATATAGCTCCAGCCTTCCGTAAATTTGCAACTTGCGGACTATCTGTCAAAGCGATATTATCTTGTAAATCTACCACACCGTTTGTTGTCGCATGTCCCTTTTGGTCGATATTGACCTTAATCGAGACAGGTACACCATGCAGGGGGCCGAGTGAGCCACCTTCAGCTACTTTTCGATCCGCCTCATCCGCCGCCTCCAATGCTTCCTTTTCTGATACCTCTACCAAAGCGTTTATACGTGGATTAACTTCTTGAATGCGGTTTAATGAACTCATGACTGCCTCACGCGATGATATCAATCCTGTTTTAATCCCGTGAGCTAACTCCTCCGCTGTCCAATTCCAAAGCTTTTCCTTATCAGTTCTCTCTTTTCGATGTAAACTTTCCATTTGATCCCCTCCAAAAGTTTCATGACAAGTTGACTGTCTGGACTTGCATATAATTTTTTGAGTTTCCTATCCAATTTCTTTAATTCAATAATTCCTTCTTTCCTTTTCAAAGATTAAAAAACATAAAACACCAAATACATAATACTTTTATTCTTTACCCACTATCAAGCAATTGTAAACGATTACTATTTTCCGCTATCTGAACCAATCATTCCTAAGTTGACAACCATTCAACATTACTTCATAATTTATTTTACAAATAATTTATAACATTGTAACTTCACGCTTTGTAACATCATAAACAGATTGCTTTAACATTGTGGAGGGATGGAACTTGATGAGTAGTTTTGGAATAACCATTGATGATATTCTTAAAAGGGAGACATTTAAACATGCAAAGGTTATCGCCGGTAAGAACGGATTACATAAACAGGTAAAATGGACACATATTTTGGAAACAGACCAATTTGACTCGTTTGTAAACGGTGGGGAGTTAATTCTTACAACTGGGGCAGGTCTGCAACTCGAATCGTCAACTGCATTAACCTATGTAAAAAAATTAATAAAGAGAGAGACCGTGGGCATTTGTGTAGAAATCGGCACACACGTTAGCCATATTTCTGAAGAGGTCATACAATTAGCCAATGAAAATCAATTCCCTATAATTATATTTGAACATTTTGTAAAATTTGTTGACATTACCCAGGATCTTCATTCGTTAATCATTAACCAGCACCACCAAATGCTCAATCAATTAAACGAACTCTCAACAACATTCAATGAACTTTCCTTGTTGCCCAATGGCATTTTGAAAATCCTTCAGGAGCTGCATACCTATTTAAAAAAAGACACCTTGTATATTACTGATGAAGCGCGATCTTATTACTATCCACCCGAAACGAAATACATAGAAGAAAAAATTCGGGCACATTTACCTGATTTGAATGATCAACGATTGATTTCACTGGTCGAGGGAAAGTTTGCTGTCGTACCTGTGAAGGGTTTGGGACAAATTTGGGGATTTTTATGTTTGCAGGTAGAAACAAACAGTTTGGAGGAATTTCTCTTTTCTGTGATGGATCGGGCCGCATTGGCGATTGCCCAAATCATGTTAAGAAACAGAACCATTGAAGAGCGGAAACAGAATGCAGAAGACAAAATTGTTCGAAACCTGTTACATGGAAAAGATTATGATATTGATGAACTGCAGGCAATAACACCTCTTTCCGAAAATGATTTCCATTACAGACTGATTGTCATGCAAACCGGCCAACCCGAAGTCAATCGTGATGAAGAGGACTGGAACGAAATAAAATTGCAACGTTCGGTGATGTTCCGTTCCCTGTTTAAACAACATGGATTCCAACCCGCCATATCCGTCGGTAAAAGTGACACCGCTATCATCGCTTCTTTTAGAGTGAAAGATGATTCCGATTATGATATTGCCAAGTTTTCGCAAATTGTCAAGAAGATACAAAATATGTCTGCCAAAAACATTTTTGATGGCAGTCAATGTATTTTGGGAATTAGTAAGGTTAATAGAGATATATCTTCATTGGTAACGAGTTATGAGGAAACAAAGAAAGTTCTTTCCCTGCAGCGGGCGAACATTGAAGCATCGATTTTTTATGAAAACATTGGTGTGTATCGATTGCTTCTTGACCATCATGGGGAACAATTAACATCATACATTACCGACTGTTTGGCACCTGTAATCAAATATGATCAGGACGCCAATAGCGAACTATTGAAAACGCTGGAAGTGTACTTGAACTGCTGTGGTTCCAAAAAAGAGGCTGCAGCGCAATTATTTATCGTTCGCCAGACGCTATATCATCGTTTAAGAAAAATAGAGGAGTTACTCGGAAAAGATTTTATGGAACCGGACAATCGTTTGGCCTTGGAAATAGCGATTAAGGCCTTTTATTTAGAAAAAGCAAATGGAAGTAGCTGAAAGAAATCATGAAACTTGGATTTCTTTCAGCCATTTGTTTTTATCTTGTGGTTAATTCCAAAACCGTCTGCAACACAACATGAACCCCGTTTTCACAGTCTTCCCATAGCGTCAGTTCATCTTCAGCATGACTCTTTCCATTTACACTTGGAACAAAAATCATCGCAGTTGGAATATAGGTCGCAATAAACTGGGAATCATGTCCGGCACCACTTACCATCCGCTTATAGGAATAACCGATATTTTTTGCTGATTGCTCCAAGGCATTTACAAGTTTCTCATCAAACCATACCGTATCCCGATCCCATTGTTTAGTTACTTTCACGTTACATTTTTCTTTGCCGGCGGATTCCGGAAGCCCCTGAATAATTTCCTCAACTTGCCGGATAGTTTTGGCATCCTGATGTCTTGCCTCGATAGTAAACACAACCTTATTTGGAATGACGGTATGAATGTTTGGGCTTACATTCATGCGGCCAATCGTATAAACCAATTTATCATCCAGTTTACTCATTTTCTCCCGTATCTCTGTCATCAGATTATTGGTAGCGAACAAGGCATCTTTGCGCATGGACATTGGTGTTGTACCAGCATGGTCGGAATCACCCGTAACTTCGATTTCATAATTGACCATGCCAACCACGCCCTCAACCACCCCAATCTGCAGTGACTCACTTTCTAATACCGGACCCTGTTCAATGTGTAATTCCAAAAAGGCAGCTGCGTCTTTTAAACGATTTTCTTCTTTCCCTGCAAAGCCGCTTGATTCAAGTGCTTCCCCAAATGTCACACCATCTTCATCCGTTGACTTGAGCATAGTTTGCTTATCAAATTTTCCTGAAATCACACCGGAAGACATCATCGCGGGTTCAAATCGCGCTCCCTCTTCATTGGTGATATTAGCTACTACAACAGGAACCTGTGGCCTGATGCCATTTTCAACCATCGTCCGAACCACTTCCAAACCGGTTAACACACCGAGTACACCATCAAATCGGCCACCCTTTTTTACTGAGTCCAAATGTGACCCGACAACTACTGGAGGCTGATCATTATCCATACCAGGCAACGTTGCATACATATTGGCCATATCATCATAGACAACTGTCATTCCAAGTTTTTCACATTCGGATTGGAAATGTTTCCTTACTTGAATATCCACATCAGATAATGCCAAACGCGTAACGCCATTATTTTCCGTTCGTCCGTAATCAGCGAATTCCTCTATGGTGTTTTTAAGCCGCTCTCTATTGATTCGTATTCCTTGTTTCTCCATCATTGATTGCCTCCCATTCTATCTCTTCTTCGTATTTACTCAGCCGCCTGTTTTTGCTGCTTGATGCAAAGTATGGCAAAATATTTCCGACTATCCGGATTAGTTAAAAGTATTGTCTTTTTATCAAAGGTCGTTTTATGCATGAATTCAACCACATCGCCATCCAGCGTTCCTTTTGAATCACTTATGATATACCCTTTTTCAAGCAAATTATCCATTTGAAATTTTTCCGATTGAAAAGCATCATTGGTCGACAACGCCATCTTCCTCCTTCGCCACTTAATCTATCACTTCTTCCTGACTATTTCCGCTATTTCCCTCAATCACCCAATCACGGCCTACGGTAATTCCCAGATATTTTTCGTCACTTGGATCTTCTATTTCTGCCTGGGGAAACTTTTTGAAATACCAATGTTTAGCAAGTACATAGTAAATGGCACCCGCTAACACAAATCCGACAATAAACGAATAATCCATGAACAGAATAGCGACAGCACCACCAATCACCCAGGCAATAAAACCAACAATGTTTACACCGCCATGGAATCTGAATTGCCCATTATGCTGGTACAGTTCCTGGACATTTACCCGTCGTTTCCGTAACAAATAATAATCAACAACAAGAATCCCGCTGATCGCCGACAAAACAGCTCCAAAGAACAAAAGTGCCTGCGTCAGGATTTCATAAACACTCCATGGCTGAATAATCGTTCCGACAATCCCGACAACAAATACTGCAATCGCATTGGATACTTTAGGCCCCAATACGTTGGAAAAAATAGCAGCGGCAGGTACAATATTTGCAGCCGTATTCGTCGACCACTGTGTCAGGATAATCATGAGCAGCAGCATCGCCAGCATCCAGCCAGACGCAGTCTCCTGCAGGGCATCAACCGGATTGGAGCTGCCTGCTACCATAAAGGCTGCCGCACCAATCATAATCATAAATGCTTCTGTCAATGGCATGGCGATCAGACTGCCGATCAAATTCGTTCTATTTCGTTTAAACCAATTTCTTTCATGTTTAGGTGCTTTAAAAAACCGAGATATGGTCGGGATATCACACCCCAACGTTGCCCAAAAACCCATATTGGCAAAAATAACGATGATAAACGCTGTAAACGCAGCGCCCCCTGTAACAGGACTCGCTGCCCAAGCCCAAACATCGCCACCTTTGTCAACAATATCCGTTGTCAACGTGTGGTAGATGATTAACGATAGAATAATAATGATAGGGGCAGCAAAATCAGCAAATCGCTCCACCCATTTAATACCAGAGGCAGTATTAATCAGCTGGGCAAGGGCAAATACGATATAACATAATAACCAGTTATCAAATCCCGAATTAATCGTATGAATGATCGAATTGATCGCGGTTGAACCGAAATACGTATTGAGCCCAAACCAAAATGATGCTGTAACTGCCCGGGCTATCGATGGGATATGGGTACCCACGATGCCAAATGGTGCCCGCATATAAACTGGAAAAGACAAGCCATGTTCCACCCCGATATCGCCGACGATCGAAATAAAACCTCCAACTGCGATACAGCCGATCAATGTTGCCAGTACAACCCAGGGCAGAGGAATACTTTGAACGCCGGAAGCGCCAATATCAAAGGTTGCTAAAAGAATGGCCATTCCAACCCACATTGCAAAAAATCCCATGATTCCTATCTTCCGCTGATTGTAACCAACTGGAAGTAAATCCGGTGACTTAAGGTAAGCGTTGTTTTTGTTGGTCTTTCCCATTTTTCTTCCCCTTATAATTTATTGAGGCGTTTCAAAGCTGTTTGACTTCTACATCTGTCAAACAGCTTGCTCCTCGATCAATCACATCAACTCACAAAATCCTCCACCTTTTTCGTTTGTTTATTTTCACAGTAAAACGCATGAATAAGAAAATCATCTACTGCTATTGAGCATTTGCAAAGCAGCTTGCCGGTCATTCCAGGACATTGGCGGTTCCGTTTGCACCAGATCCACCATGTCAATTGCTCCCTCAACCGGACAAACGATGGAACAAAGGTTGCAGCCGACGCAATCATCTTCCCTGACCTTCAAGTATTCATCCCCATTTTCATCAACCAGCATATCGATACATTGATGAGCAGTATCTTCACAAGCAATATGACACTTATTGCAATTAATACAAACATCATTGTTGATACGGGCGACCATTCGATGATTTAAATCCAAATTACTCCAGTCCGTATATTTTTCTACTGATTTGCCAATGAGTTCACTAACCGAGGCAATCCCTTTCGCATCCAAATAATTGCTCAAGCCCTCGGTCAAATCATCGATAATACTGAATCCATGATGCATGGCTGCTGTACATATCTGCACGCCCCCGGCACCCATCAGCATAAATTCAACCGTATCTTGCCAGTTCGAAATGCCGCCTATTCCTGAAATTGGAATATGGAAATCCGGCTGCCGTGCACATTCGCCGACCATATTGAGAGCAATCGGTTTAACTGCCGGCCCGCAGTATCCGCCATGTGCTCCCTTACCGTTGACATTCGGTATCGGATTCCACGTATCGATATCTACGCCGATTAAACTGTTAATCGTATTGATCATACTGACCGCATCCGCTCCACCGCGTTCAGCAGCTTTTGCCGTTGCAGTTATATCGGTAATATTCGGGGTTAATTTGGTAATGACCGGCACTTCGGCGACTTCCTTGGCATACAGGGTTGACTTTTCTACCAAATCGGGATGCTGACCGACCGCCGATCCCATTCCACGTTCAGACATGCCATGCGGACAGCCAAGATTCAATTCAAAACCATCTACCCCGACAGCTTGCACCCGTTTAACAATTTCATGCCATTTATCCCGCTGTGGTTCTACCATTAATGAGGCAATGATGACCCGATCAGGGAATCGTTTCTTTGTTTCATAAATTTCCTGTAGATTCTCCTCAATGGGCCGGTCGGAAACCAATTCAATATTGTTAAAACCAGCTACCCGCTGACCATTAAAATGATAGCCACCAAAACGAGAAGTCACATTCAACACTGGTTCACAAAGTGTTTTCCATACTGCGCCACCCCATCCAGCTTCAAACGCACGCTGAACCTGGTACCCTGTATTCGTTGGTGGCGCAGATGCGAGCCAATAGGGATTAGGGGACTTAATTCCTGCAAAATTGATACTGATATCGGCCATGTTTATTCCTCCAATCTTTCTATACTTACTCCTTGGATTCTTTTAATTGCTGATGTACCGCGTAGGCTGTTTCTTTTCCCTGTTGTGCAGCGGATACGGCCATCGCTTCTCCAACGCCTTTGGCAAAAACCACATCACCCGCAGCATATACTTTCGGATGAGAAGCAAGAAAGGTTTTAGAGTCTACCTTCACAACACCACCATTATGTTCCAGGCCGAATGCTTTGATTAGCTGATGATGCCGTTTCTGACCAATCGCTTTAATAACGATATCCACATCCATGAGAAATTCGGATCCCTTGATTTCAACTGGTCGCTTCCGTCCATCAGATTCGGCTTCTGTTAACTCCATGCGAACACATTCCATCTGTTTGATATGGCCACTATTATCACCAATCAGGCGTTTCGGTGTAACCAACCATCTAAATTCAACGCCATCCTGTTTGGCAAATTCGTATTCGAAATCATACGCCGACATTTCCGCTTCCGTCCGTCGATAGAGAATTTTAACGTTTTCCGCTCCAAGTCTGACGGATGTCGTTGCTCCATCGATCGCTGTATTTCCAGCCCCAATAACCGCGACACGTTTCCCGACAAATTCAGTTGGATAATTTCCGTTCTTTACTTCTTCAACCAAATCAATGGCGTCGTAAATTCCAGCTAAATCCTCCCCTTCAATGCCTAACATAGGGACCTTGGACATGCCGACAGCAACGATCACCGCATCATAATCACGTATAAGATCCTTTGCCAAAATGTCTTTGCCCACTTCGGTACCCGTACGAATCTCAACACCCAAATTTTCCACCTGTTCCACTTCCCATAAAGAAATATCCTTAGGCAGCCGAAATGGAACAATCCCATGTGTGTCTAAACCGCCCGCCTCCTCTTTAGCTTCAAAAATCGTCACCGCATAACCGAGTCGAGCCAGTTCACGGGCTGATGATAACCCTGCTGGACCACTGCCAACAACCGCAATCCGCTTTCCGTTTTTCTCTCCAGCTTTAAACAACACTTGCTCATTTTTCATCGCCCAGTCTGTTGCAAATCGTTGTAAGTCACCAATCATGATCGGTTTGGTAGAATGGTTGAGTACACAAGCTCCCTCACACAATTCTTCTGTTGGACAAACACGCGCACAGCTTGCTCCAATCGGATTTTCTTCCATAATCGTTGTTGCCGACCCTTTTACATTTCCGGATGCAATCTTTTTAATAAAACCAGGGATATTAATTCCAGTCGGACAGGCTTTGATACAGGGTGCATCATAACAGTACAGACAGCGATTAGCTTCATCCAAGGCTTCCTGCGCATTGTAACTGGGCTTCGATTCATCAAAATTCTTTGCAAGATCATTTGCTGACAACATATTTTGCAATACATGTTCCAATAAAAGCCCTCCTTTCAAAGATCATCAGTTAAAACACATTCATTATTAAAGCTCCTGTACAATCCTTCATTAACCTGAAGTGATAATTGATTCGAAAATCACCCCCTAAATATCATTTTGTAGAAATAGCTTACTATTAAGAGAAAAACAGTTTGAAACGCTTACATTGCCTATTTCACTTATATATTTTTTTAGAGTTAATTATATATTTAACATGGTGTAAAAAGATTGCTAACGATTGTTGGTCACTTTGTAATGGTAATTTGGATCAGCTGTACTATAACGGATGAAACTTTCCGCTTACTGCATCAACCGTAATAAAAAAATGACCGGGGAGATCTACGTCACCTTCCACAATCCAGTACGGCCGGTAAAATAGTTCCTGTTTGGTTAAGTTTAGTTTAGGAGCGGTAATGACTTTCTTTCTTGCAGAAATAGAATTGTATAAAAAGTCCTCCGCTATTTTCTTTGCCTCGGCAAATGTCAGGTCCAATGCAATGATGTTCTGGTCGGATACTTCCACTTTTGCAAGCTCTGGGAATGTATCCGCCAAAGCCCCAATCTTATTCACGCCATCAATGGTACAACCGACATATCCTTTTAACGGATGAAAGAACCTTCTTCTATCAATTGTGAATTCAAAAATTATATATGGATAATATACCAGCCGTTGTGCCTGGTACGTTCTCCCCTGATCCAACTGTTCCAACTGCTGTTTTATTTCCTCCTGGCTAAAGCCCAGTTGTTCCGCGTTAATGATCCTCAATATCATTCACCCTTTTACTGGTTTATAGATATAGGTAGAAATAACCTTTGCCTCAGGACTGATATCGCGATTGATATTTTTGTCGATGTTTTTTGGCAATGATCGTGGTATGCCCGTCAACGACATGCGACAGCCCCCATGTAACTAATCATATAGATTAAACTGGAGCCTAAAATCACACCCCATTGTCCTTAGTAGACATAGTCTTCGCCCCAAATACTTAAGTATGACAGGTCAATTTCATCAAAATCTGGCCTAGTACAAATTTATGTATGTAAACGAGCAATATTACAAGAAGAATTGGATTATTCCGACGATCTGGAATCTAGTATTATTGAATGTAATAGTAATCGTTAAACATCAACAGTGAATTATTTTACAAATTGTCCAATGGGAAAAATACTTGACTAATAAATGACTTACCGATAATCCAATTAAATCGGTAAAAATTGCCACGAACAGTCTCATCTGTCACATTCCTGATTTTCTTTATCGGATCCGTTACCATTATTGTTACCTTGTTGCCTGACTATCCCCAACCACTACATTATGAAAATGAATATTTCTCCACTGTTGGTAAAAGATACTGACAACCATACTTTCAACTCGATTTGGAGGAAAAAATCAATGACAACTGATCCAATAACTTCATCTGAGATTGCAACTCTTTGGATTGTTTATCAGAAAAAAACCATGATGCTAAGAGTGATTGAATCTTTTTTATCACATAATCAAGATCCAGAAGCTATAGAAATATTGCAAACCTTTCACGATGGAGAAAGCAACTTTGTTAATGAACTGAGTAATGTTTTCATACAAGAGGGTACAGCTGTTCCGATAGAGTTTACAGAAAATGATGTGAATCACAGTGCTCCAAGGTTGTTTGATGATGTTTTTGAAATCATGTATTTACGAACAATGATGAAAGTTGCTACAGGTCTTCATGCATTACACATGTCTATGAGTTATCGGAAGGACATCATGGAGATGCACAAAAGATTCTCGGCATTTTCAGAGGAATTTTGCATAAAGACGACACAGTTTTTATTAGAAAAAGGTTTGCTCCCAAAATCACCCGGGGTTACTTTACCCAACAAAGTAGAATTTGCGGATGGGAAGGATTATCGTTCAGGTTTTAAAATGATGGGCCATAGAAGATCATTAAGTACGGTTGAAGTGGCTTATCTTTATCAAGCGATTGAATCAAATGTTGCAGGGATGAAATTAATGACGGGCTTTGCCCAAGCGGCTAAGCATAAAGACGTTCAAAAATACTTTTTCAGAGGCAAGGAATTGTCCAAAACAATCATTGAGAAATTCAGTGAAGTGTTATTGGATAGCGATATTAATGTTCCGTCTACGGCAGCCGGAATAGTTTCAGACTCAACAGTATCACCCTTTTCAGATAAGCTTATGATGTATAATACATCCATTTTGACTAGCTTTGGTTTAGGCAGCAATGCTATCGGCACTTCCTTTAGCCTGAGGAAGGACTTGCCAGCAAAAATGGCAGTGGTTGGTAAGGATACTTTTACCTTTGCAAATGATGGAGGAGATCTCATGATTAAACACGGGTGGACGGAAGAACCTCCCCAAATGGAAGATAGAACCCAATTATCAAAAAAGCAGGGTAAGTAGGTTTTATGCTGACTTGTATAGCAACCAGTTTTCTAATCAAAAGATTGGTTGGTCAGACAACAGTCTTTCAGTGCTAGCAACTCGTTTTATTTTTTTATAAGGTTTTTACCTGAAAGTACATGTTCAAAAAGGAGGCGGCGTAGCTTTGAGCACCGGAATGTACAAAAGGGTACATGAGGAGCGGAAAAGCAAGCCAACGAGCTTCTTCAAAGGAAGGCCGACTAAAAACGGGCTTGCGCTCAGGCGTCGGCATACCCCTTTTGAAGGGGCATGTCATTTTTACCGGACTTTTTGAACATCCTCTAAAAAAGTAACTACCCGTAGTAGCCTATACTGGGTAGTTACTTTTTTACAAGCTGCATAGTTAGATTTCGTCTATAATTTTACACCCGCTTTAACTCCTTATCGGCCTTCGTATCATCAAAACATAGTGCAAATGGTTTTCCCGGGATAAACTTGCCATCACCTTTTTTGCCAACAAATGTCCCATCGTCAACCACGAGTTTGCCGCGAAGGAATACTTTATCCACTTTCCCTTCCTGCTTGTATCCTTCAAATGTGTCATAATCAACGCCATGCAAGCTATTTTCATTGGAGATAATGGACGATCCATGCGGGTCATACAACACAATATCGGCATCCATACCAACACCAATATGTCCTTTGCAATGGTCTAACCCCATGTTTTTGGCCGGCGTGGTTGCAAATAAGTCAACAAACCGTTGTCTGGAGATTTTTCCAGTATTTACACCATATGTCCACAGAATACCCAACCGGTTTTGTACACCCGGTGCGCCGTTTGGAATATTGGTAAAATCGTTCACACCCATATGTTTTTGCGATTCCCAGTCAAATCCGCAATGGTCGGTACTGATGGCGTTTAACCAGCCACGATCAACTGCTTTCCATAAAGCTTCCTGATCATCCTTGGTTCGTAATGCCGGGGACATCACGTATTTTGCCCCTTCGAAATTGGGCTTGGCTAAATCATTTTCATCAAGCATCAGATATTGGACGCAAGTTTCGCCATACACTGGCAATCCATCATTTTTTGCAGACCGGATAGCTTCCATCACTTCTTTAGCTGTGACATGCACAATATAAACCGGGGCCTCGGCTAAAGCTGCTAGCTGAATCACGCGCTGGGTTGCTTCCAGTTCTACCCGTGCCGGTCTGGATAACGCATGATAATATGGATCTGTCTTGCCCTCGGCTATCATTTTCTTTTGGAGAAAATCAATCACATCGGCATTCTCACAATGGACCATAACCGTAACGCCGGCTTTTTTTGCCGCTATTAGAGCCTTATAAAGAGCCTCATCATCACTATGGAACGGCATTCCTTTATAGGCCATAAATAATTTAACCGTAGAAATCCCTCGGCTTGGCAATTCAGCAATTTCCTCGAAAGTCGCATCAACCGGGTCACAGACAACCGCATGGTATGAATAATCTGCCATCGCCTGGGGAGCGACTTCATTTTTGTCCATTTCAAAAATCGTATCAGCCATGCCTTTTCCCTGTTCCTGATTAACAAATTCCACAACCGTTGTCGTTCCTCCAGCAACCGCAGCATTGGAAGTTTCAAATCCTCGTACCCGTTCCCCTTTAAATTCAAAGGAGTAATGGACATGTTGATCGACCCCACCAGGAAGAACATATTTCCCTTGGGCATCGACGATCTCATCAGCAGACGTATCCAACTGTTCCCCGACAGCAACTATTTTTTCTCCCTCAACTAATACATCTCCAACAAATTCATCAATTGCGGTTACAATGGTTCCGTTTTTAATTAATGTACGCATGTATATCCTCCTTTTAGAAAATTTGCAAGTGTTTAACTTGGTGTCGTCTGTGTTTTCTCATTTTTTGGTAGCTAAAGCTTTAACTACATGAAGTAACAAATCACCTCCCAATTTGATATCTGCATTACTTGTATATTCCTCAGGACAATGACTTTTTCCTCCCATACTTGGAATAAAAATCATCCCCACATCGGTCAAGTCCGTCATCATCGCCGCATCATGAACTGCACCGCTATTCATTTTCATATAGTTATAGTCACGCTTGCTTGCTATTTCTTCAATCACTTGAATAATTCTTGGCGATAGTGTTACGGGATCAGATGCACCAATCAATTCGATATTGCTATGGAGTTTGTCTTCATCAGCTACGGCATTTACTTTTTCTCTTATCTCGTTGGCGATGATATCGATTCCCTTTGTCTCTACATCTCTGACATCCACGTAGAACTCTACCTTTTGCGGGATCACATTCGGCATATTTGGCTGACAGGTTATTTTACCAACCGTGGCAACCGTTGTTGGTAAAGCTTGCGTTTTGGCTGCCTTACGTATATGCGAAATAATACTTGCTGCTCCCGCCAACGGATCTTGTCGCAAATTCATTGGTGTAGTGCCCGCATGATTGGATTCACCCTTCAAGGTAATTTTAAATGTTTTCATTCCGGCGATTGCCTGAACAATGCCAATTGATTGTTGTTGCGTCTCCAGCACCGCACCCTGCTCAATATGTAGCTCAATCATCGCATTTATTTCATCCTTGCCAAGAATGTCCTTTCCGGTACGCTCCACATCAAGGCCAAATTTTTTTATCACATCATAAGCTGAATCACCCGCCCCATTTGTGATCGTTTGGAGAGCAGTCAATCCATACTGGCCGGTCAATACCTTACTTCCCAGCATGGTAATACCGAAATTTGATCCTTCCTCCTCGGCAAAAATAATCAATTCGATCGGGCGGTGCAGGTTTACCTGTTCTTCTTTTAACACTCTAATCGTCTCCAAAGCTGTCAAAACACCAGTCAGTCCATCATATTTTCCGCCATTTTCTACAGTATCAATGTGTGAGCCGATCATAATGGAGGGCTTGTCAATTTCCTTCCCATACATGGCTCGAATATTTCCAACTGCATCTATCTTTACCGAAAGACCAAGCTTCTCTATCTGTGAGAAAAGATAGTTCCTTGCCTGCCTATCTTCATCACTATAGGAAAAACGAGTACAGCCATTATTTGGTGATTTTGTATAGCTAATAATTGTAGAAAAATCGCTTAGCATTCGTTTTAAATTAATTTCCACTTTTTACGATCCATCCTTTTTTTACGATCCATCCTTCGCGTTTTAATTCATAACATCAAAGAGAACCTTATCCAAACACAATTAATCATCTAATATAGCATTTTATGAATAAATATCTTTCTTATTACTTGATGACGTAAAATAGTTTGTGTAAAATATTTGAGACGAAAAAAAGAGGTAGGGTATCCTCAAAATTGGACAACAAATAAAGAGAGGAGAAACCCTACCATGTCTCAAAGTATAACGGATCATGACTTTATAAATCAACTGGATAACCTTGTACGTGACTTTGTCAAAGAGCAGTTGGAGACCATCATGGAGGAAGAAAGAAAGCAGTTTTTCGAGGTAGAACACCCTGAATTGAAACAAGTGAAAAACGGTTATTACAAACGGTCCCTTGATACCAAACACGGTCATATTGATGATCTCGCAGTACCTCGTGATCGCCATGGTGACTTTCAGACGGAATTATTTGATCCTTACCAACGCCGTGATCAGTGGGTAGGTGAAACAGTGACGCGCATGTATCAGAAAGGCGTTAGTACGCGTGAAATTGGGGAAATGATTGAACATATGCTAGGATCTTCCTACTCCGCCACAACCGTCAGTAACATCACGGAAGCGACAGTTGAAAATATTGAGGCCTGGCAGCAACGCCCATTGAATAAACGCTACTCAGTCCTCTATTTGGACGGAACCTATTTAAAGTTGCGCCGGGATGACGTTGCCAATGAGGTCGTCTACATCGTCATTGGAGTTAATGAGAATGGCTACCGCGAAATTCTCGGATTTTATGTAGGCGGTCAGGAAAGTTCCTTGGGCTGGAAAGAGATTTTGATAGATCTTTACGAGCGCGGGGCTGAAGAAGTGTTGCTTGGTGTGTTTGACGGTCTTCCCGGGTTGGAAACAGCTATGAAAGAGGTGTACCCAAAAGCCGATGTCCAGCGATGCGTTGTTCATAAAATCCGCAATGCGTTAAATGCCGTGCGTAAAAAGGATCAGACAGCCATAGCAGAAGACTTAAAACCTATTTATCAGGCAAGTACCAAAGAAGAAGCCAGAAAGCAATTTAACGCATTTAAGCAGGTTTGGCAATCGAAGCATCCTAAAGTCGTGAAATCATGGGAAGAAGATCTAGAAGTGCTTCTGACTTTCCTGGATTACCCATCGTCTATCCAGCGCGTGATATACACGTCGAACATCATCGAGCGGACGATGAAGGAAATCAAGAAGCGCACAAAAACCATGAACAGTTTACCAAGCGAAAGGGCGACAGAAAAAGTAGTGTACCTTCAAGTAACCGACTATAACCAAAGATGGGGAGAACGAAAATTAAGGGGATTCGCAAGCGCTTATCAGCAGCTACAGGACATGTTTGAAAAACGATACGGGAAACCAAATAATATCTGATTTAATTTTCTGACACCTACCCTGGGTACCCAGGGTAGGTGTCAGAAAACAAATCCCAATTCCGAGGATACTCTATTAATTTACACAAACTTATTGACAGTACCTATTACTTTTGCAAACAAATTTACAATATTTTTTGTTCGGTTTCCTATTGTATAAAAAGGCTTGGAGATATCTCCAAGCCTTTTTGGCTATTTTACCCATACCGAATTGCCACATTCTTCACCTGCGTATAATTGTACAAAGCGATCCAGCCCTTCTCCCTGCCGAATCCGCTTTTTTTATAACCGCCAAACGGCATTTGGATGCCACCGCCAGCACCATAATTATTAATGAATACCTGCCCCGAATGTATCCGGCTGGCAAGATAATGAGCGCGACTTATATCTTGTGTCCAAATGCCGGTTACTAAACCATATTCCGTACTATTTGCCAGACTTAAGGCTTCCTCTTCATCTTTAAATGTAAACACCGTCAATACCGGGCCAAATATTTCTTCCTGGGCCAGTTTACTATCTGATGACAATTGATCAATAATTGTCGGTTCAATGTAAAAAGCCCCTTCACAATGGTCGATGTGAACCCGGGATCCACCTGTTAGAACGGTGCCTTCTGTTTTGGCAAGCTCCAGATAAGCCATTATCCGATTAAATTGTTGCTCATTTAATATGGGTCCGACATCATAATTCCCTTTTCCAGGCCCTATGGTCAACTCTTTAAATCTATCAACAATTTTCTGTAAAAACGTCTCTTTAAAAGATTCCTCAACCAACAACCGTGACCCCGCTGAACAGGTTTGTCCGGTATTTTGAATAATTGCTTTGACAACCCCGTCAACCGTTTTATCGATGTCACAATCAGAAAAGACAATATTTGGCGACTTGCCTCCCAGCTCCAATGTAACAGGGACAACATTCGCAGTTGCTGCCTGGCCAACGGAAATCCCCGTTTTCACGGATCCTGTGAACGTCACGTGGTTGACATAAGGATGAGCTGCCAGAGACGCACCTGCTTCGTGACCATATCCCGTAATATGATTAAAGACACCACTTGGAATATCTAACTGATCAACGTATTCTGCGATTTTATTGGCTGTATTTGGTGTATCTTCAGCGCTCTTAACAACTACAGTATTGCCCATTGCGATAGCTGCGGCAACACTTCGCGATAATATTTGGATCGGGTAATTCCACGGAACGATATGAGCAGTAACCCCAACAGGTTCCCGAACAACATAATCGATTAGTCCGTCCTCAATTGGAATCGTATCACCCATTACTTTATCTGCTGCTCCGGCATAGAATTCGAAATAGCGAATGGCCGCATCAATATCTGCATAACCCTGTGTCAATGGTTTGCCAACATCCATGGTTTCCAGCTGTGCCAGTTCATCCCGGTCTTCTTTTATTTTTGCAGCTATTTGATATAACAGATTGCCACGCTCATGTGGTTTAACACTTCGCCATAAACCGCTTTCAAAAGCACGTTTCGCTGCCATTACCGTTGTATCCACATCTTCCGCATCGCCGCGTGGAATAGTTGATGTGATCGTTCCGGTTGATGGATCACGCACCTCAATATGTTTTTGATTGACACTATCCTTCCATTTACCATCGATATACATCCTTAACGTTTTCATTACCTCGCCTCCATACTGTTAAATATTTCGACCGCCGTCCACATGAAACACACTGCCTGTCACCATGCGCGCTTCATCAGATAATAAAAATTTCACAGAATGCGCGATATCAATCGGTGTCAGCAATTCCCCCAACGGCACACTTTGTCTGAATACGGTTTCCTTCATTTCAATGACATCCGCTCCTGCCCCGGCGAATTGGCCTAACATGTTCGTGTCACACGGTCCAGGGTGCAATACATTCACATTGATCTTGTCTGGTGCAAGTTCTAAGGCCAATGATTTCGAAAATGACTCCACTGCACCTTTTGAGGCAACATATGACTGCAGTCCCGGCCTTGGTCTGGTCGTTGATACTGACCCAACGTTCACAATCGCGCCCCTTTTGTTTGGCTTCATATATTTGCTGGCTTCCCGGCAGGTTAAAAACGTCATGGTCATATTGATATCCATCATTTTGTGAAAATCAGTTAAACTCACCTGTTCGATCGGTGTCGAGCTTTGCGCAATTCCAGCAACGTTCACTAAGCCTTCAATGCTGCCAAATTTCTTTTCTGCCGCAGCAAATATATCTTTTACGGTAGTTTCATCCAATAGATCACCTTGATGTGCCACAAAGTTATCGTTATTTTCGTACCCTGACAGGCTTTCAATCGACAAATCACAACCGACAACATTTGCCCCATCATTCAGCAATACCTCAACGACTGCTTTACCCATGCCACCGCCTGCCCCAGTAACAATAATGGTTTTGTTTTCAAATGTCATGCAAATCACATCCTTTTTTGAAGTTTGTTTACAATCGCATCCCCAACTTGCGCTGTAGTTGCATTTCCTCCAATATCTGGTGTTCGTGTTTTATTTTCTTCCAACACATCTTCTATGGACGAGAGAATCTTATGATGCAGGTCAGATCGCCCGAAATGCTGGAGCATTAATGCTAACGACCAGATTTGCGCAATTGGATTTGCGATCCCTTTCCCAGCAATAGTAGGAGCAGATCCATGTACCGGTTCAAACATGGACGGAAACTCACCGGTAGGGTTAATGTTTGCTGATGGAGCCAGACCCAACCCGCCTGCGAGGGCAGATCCGAGGTCAGACAATATGTCACCAAACAGATTGGAAGCCAGAATCAGCTGAAAATCTTCGGGACGTTCCACAAACAAGGCAGCAATCGCATCCACATAGTATTTTTCATAATCAATATCCTTAAATCTATCTGCTGCTTCTTCAACAACCTTATCCCATAATGTCATCGTATGAATGATGGCATTTGATTTAGTTGCATTGGTTACTTTTCGCAGATGGTGATCCCTTGCATACTGAAAAGCAAATGTTGCTACCCTTGAAATACCTTCCCTGGTCATGATTGTATTTTGTATCGCAAGTTCCCGGGGCTCTCCCTGATACATCTTTCCGCCAGCCGCAGAATATTCTCCTTCCGCATTTTCCCGGATGATAACAAAGTCAATTTTTTTATTTTGTTTTAATGGCGTTTCCAATCCTTTTAGCAATTTTATCGGCCTGAAATTGATATATTGCTGAAAGCTTTTTCGGATTGGCATAATTAAATCCCAGATAGGAATATGCTCCGGGACACGGGAATCCCCAACCGCCCCAAATAGAATACCGTCAAATGCTTTTAATTGTTCAAGACCCGTTTCGGGCATCATTAAACCGTGTTTCAGGTAATAGTCCGTATTCCAATTAAATTCTGTTGTTTCATAATTAAATGTTGGATCCATATCAGATAACACTTTTAATATTTTTATCGATTCCCTCATCACTTCGGGTCCGATTCCGTCTCCTGGTAAAATCGAAATCTTATATTTCATTGGAAACTCATCCTTTTTTTCACTGTGTCCAAAATATCCACCATATTTGTTAATGGTAAAGCCGTAAATAATGTTCTTTCCAATCCTGTCCCTTTAATTTTAATTAGATTCCAGTCTTGATCCTATATTTGTTACATGATTAGCAGGCTTGCGTCCATGATTCCACTTTCCATCCAATTCACGCTCTATCTGAGCACCGAGTTGCAAAAGCAAACCATCCTCCCCCTGAGGCGCAAGCATATGCATGCCCAAGGGTAATTCATTTCCAAGTTCAGCCATTGGCAGGGAAATTCCCGGTAGTCCGCAAATATTGGCAATTGGTGTATAGGAAAAAATGCTCCACAAATTTTCAAACCAATCATAAACGGAAGGGTTATCACTAATAGTCAGATACTCCATCGTTCCAACCAATGGTGTAGGCTTGGCCATTGTCGGCGTAAGGATCACATCCCAATCCTCAAAGAATAATCCCATCTTACGGGAAATTTCGTTAAACTTCGTCTGCATTTTTACACGGTCCGCATAGGAGGCAAAACGGCCTTCTTCCCAGACTTTAATACACATCGGTTCAACGAGATCTGCCGGAGGAGCTTCAAGATTTTTTTGTCGGAGGATATCAGAAATTGTTTGTGCAAACTTCATAATATAGGCTGCTGTCTGTGCTTCATAAGAGGCATGGAGATCAAGGTCCGGAACAACCCATTCTACATCATGGCCTAGTTGCTCGAGAAAGTCAGCCGCCTTCTTTAACTCAGAAACAATTTCCGGGGTCGCTTTATAATCCCCCCACTTATGTGAAACGGCGATTCGAAGCCTTCCTGGATTCCGTTTTATCAGCTCGGAGTATGGCTCTTTTGGTGTCCAATAAGGCATAAATTCGCCGGGTGCCCCTCCCCTGCAATGATCAACAAAGGCAGCAGTATCACGTATACTACGGGTATGGCATCCCTGCGCAGAAACGATATTCATCAGATCTGAACTATTAGGGGCTCCCGAAAAAACACCTCGCGATGGTTTCAATCCGATATTGCCGTTTACACCAGCTGGAATTCGGATCGATCCACCACCATCACTTGCATGAGAGATTGGAATAATACCAGCTGCAATTGAGGCTGCGGTCCCGGCAGAGGAGCCACAAGTTGTATAATCAAGATCCCAAGGATTTCTGGTAATATAAACATCCGGATTCTCCGCTGAACTGCAAAGGCCAAACTCAGGTGTTGTCGTCCGTCCAATAACGTTGAGACCAGCTTTGCGAATTTGTTTTGTCAGAAAGCTATCAGCCGTGGAACGGTTTCCCTGCATAAGCAGAGAGCCCATTTCCTGTAAGCGTCCTTTAAGTGTAGGACCGAGATCCTTCATGAAAAATGGTACCCCCGCAAAGATGCCGTCAGGGTTCATTCCATCCATCATAGGATCGTCCGCTACATCATGAAAGATTTCAATAACGCCATTGATTTCAGGGTTTAAGGCTTCAACCCCTTTTATAACCTGGTTTGCCAACTCTTTTGGGGTGACCTCACCCTTTTGTATCAATTCCGCAAGACCAATAGCATCATAGTTGGACCATTCATTCCAGTTCATTGCTAAATTCATAAAAACGTCACTCCTTCATGTTTGTGCGGTTTGACTGGATTCTGTTAATTTCCGTTTCAAAAAAGGCGTACGGAGGGTTACCCAGCACTACTTGGCTCATATGCATGCCAAGCATAATGATCCCTGCTACAACAGTTCCAATCAATATTGCACCGTGAATTAATATTGAATCCGTGTAAAACATCCCCCCGGTCCAGGAATTATTTCATAACTATCCGATACTCCAGTTTAATTGAGTGACCTTCAGTCAAGCACTCCAAAACTTTGTAACAATTTCCGACCGCTGGGCGGCAAACCGTTTTTTTGTAAATAAACTGCCGAAAACATAAGCGAGGAAAGATAAGATTACCGATATAACAACCGGGTGTAAGCCGAATGGATTTGAAATAAAAGTATTAAAACAAATAAAGGCAATCACCCCTGTTAAAATGGAAGATAATGCTCCAACACTATTCCCCGTCTTCCAGTATAATCCCATGACAATTGGCCAGATAAAAGCGGCTTCCAAGCCCCCCATGGCAAACAGGTTGAGCCAAATTAACAGGCTCGGTGGCTTAATGGCCATAAAGAAAACAATTACGCCAATAATCGTGGTAACACCATAGCTTAATCTTTGCACTGTTTTACTGGTTGCATCAGGCTTCACATAATTTAAATATATATCTTTAATAATGGAAGAACTTGCAACTAGCAAAACTGAACTAACGGTTGACATAATGGCTGCCAACGGGCCAGCTAAAACAATCCCAACAAGCCATGGAGGCAACAACTCTAGTGCAAGCAATGGTAACGTATTATCGGCAACACTAACCTCCGGCATAATGACACGAGCAAATACTCCTGTTAATGTCAAAACAAGCATAACAAAGCCGACAGCAAACGTACCGATCATGATCGCGCTATGCATGGACTTGGAACTTCTATATGAGATGGCTCTGACAGCTATTTGCGGTAACCCTACAACTCCCACACCCACTAATACCCAATACGATGAAACATAGGCTGGTGATAACGATTGATCGCTCCCAAATGGTGAAACCAAATTCGGATTTTCGGAAATCAAACCCGACATAATATTGTTAATCCCTCCACCGGCAATAACGGCAGCTACCACTAGAATGGAGGAACCTATCAGCATAATTACACCCTGGATAGTGTCCGTTATAGCGACGGCGCGAAATCCTCCGATGACTGTATAGATAACAAGGACCATACCAAAAACAAATAATCCAGATACGTAAGGAATACCCATGACAGACTCCATCAGATGTCCTCCACCAACCCACTGGGCGGCCATAAGAGCAAACAAGAAAACTACGATACAAATAGCGGACAAAATAACAACCCACTTATTACGATATCTCTCTTTTAAAAAGTCAACTAATGTAACCGCATTTATCTTTCTTGCCATGATTGCAAATTTTTTGCCAAGAATCGATAAGGTGAAATAACCGGTCACCAATTGCGTCATACTTAGTAACACCCAAGCCAATCCAAATGTGTAGGCTGCTCCTGGTCCGCCGAGAAAGCTGCTGGCGCTTGCATAGGTAGCAAACATAGTCATTGCAAGAACAAACCCTCCGAGTTGTCTGCCACCAAGAAAATATTCATTTGTGAAATCAGAGGATTTTCTCACCCATTTGGACGAAAAAACCCCTATCAAAAACATCGCAATTAGATATAAAATCAATATTATAATAACTTCCCAGTTCATTTCGGGGATCCTCCTTTGGTGTCATCTTCATATTCTGCATCAAGCGGAATATCCTTGTAAAAGAACTTTACAATGATAATGACAAGGATCGTAAAGACAATAAATCCAAGAATGCAACTATAAAAAAACCAAGCGGGAAATCCAAAAACATAATGATACTTGTCAACATCTTTTGAGCCAAAACCGTATGCGAAACCAAACCACCATAGGAAATTTGCTATAGCGATTCCAATCCCAATCAAGGCTTCACGGTTAGCAATTTTATACCGAGGATCATCTGATATCTGTTCTCGTTTAACGTTATCTTTCATTCTCGCAATCTCCCTTCACAGATTTAAATTTGCCTTGGGGTTTTTCATTGATCAAACGTATCCCAATCTTTTGAAGCCATCACCAACTGCGTTTCACAACCGGTAATTGTAACATCCATCTTTCTAAAGATATACATGTATTTAAAGCATTTACATACTATGTATGATGTAGTACATGATATATATCCTAGCAATTTAACATTCATTTGTAAATAGGAATTAACAGAAGGGTTCGATTAGACAAATAATTTAACGTGCGGTTATTAACAACACAAATAAGGAATGCCGCCCAACCCCCTGTTTGGTAGGAAAAATAGGATAGCTGAAACGTGGGTTATTAGCCCAATCCCCGACCATGGTAACCGTACGTTGTGCCTTTACATATTGTAAAGCTCAACATGCATTCCTTAGACACGATAGATTGGGCAGGAGAAAAAAATGTAGAAATATATTTATAAAGAAACTATTGGAAGCAACAAAAACAAACACACGGCCAATTCATCGCTACTGCTCACTCTAATTCAATTCAATCGTACTCGTTATCTCAACACCTTTCAATGCCTGCGATGCCAGCTGATCCGCCTCACGATTTCTTTTCCGCGAAACCAATTCATATTCAGGCCTCACCCCGATTTTTTCGAGCTTCGTTTCAATTCGATCCATCCACTTTGCCAATCCCGGTTCATAACATGGCCATTCATCGTTCATTTGGTTGATTACCACATTGGAATCCCCAATGAATGTAACCGGCAAATGATGCACATCCATAAGTTCCAGTTCCTGTAAACTCAAATTCAACGCGGCATATTCTGCTTCATTATTCGAATCGAGTTCCATCGCAGTCGTATTTTTACGCAGCCGATAGGACTTTCCATTTTTGCTATAATAAATCGCACAACCCAGACCTGACTTCTTGGTTTCCAAATCAAACCCGCCATCAAAATAAACAGTAATATCGTGTGCTTCCGTTTGAATCTCTTCCATATATTTTTTTAATTCTTTCATTGACCATGTATGATCAGACCCATCGACAAACGTTAATGCTTCTGCCCGGCCTGTCTTTTCCAAATCCTCCGCCAGCATCAACGCTTTCTTGGCGTGCATCTCATCCGAAATGAACCTTGTCGTTGTACCTTTGGGCGATTGATAGGTTAATTCGATCCGCACATCCATTGCAAACCCTCCATTACCATTATTATTTCTAAACCACAGTTTGGACATGTTGCCGCCTTAGGATACCGCAGACCTTTTTCTAACAGGTTCAACCGCCAAAATGTGATCTAGCCTAAAGGTCCGTACCCTTTTGCGCCAATAACAAAAAGCGATGATCGTGTTCTCTTCCATACGAATCACCCGTATGATCCGTTGTGTTACGTGATTGTCACTGTCCATATAAAAGATCATGATTTTCTGTTTGGATTTTATGGAATCTGACAGCAAATGATTCATGATATGCACCTTCTAACCGAAACGTTTGTTCTATTATATCACGAAACACCCGGAAATATGCAGGAAAGTTTTTACTTCACGCCATTACCAAGATGTATTTGTGTATTGGATAAAGGACGATGCAACACCGTGTTCCTGGTTCCTCCACTCATTCAAATATATTTTTATGATTAGAAATGGAACCTCCGCACAATTTCGTTCTTCATCGTTTTTTCCGAAAATAGTATCATCCCAATCAGCGTTAGCAGAGCATATAAGGCAGTTGCAGCACTTGGCCATAATACAGTAGACCAAGAACTTAGAAAAAGAATGACAGGAAGAAAGCCCAGAATGACCATCGTTGTCATATAGCCAATATATTCACGCCATTTCATTGGTTTTCGCAGGACAATAATCGTTACAAACAATGTAGCCAAGGTGACGAGAAAGGGAATAACATAATGAATCGACCATCTCGAACCTCCGGAAGCCGCGTCCAGAATAAAGAGCATAACGGAAAGTGCAATAACCTGGAAAATAACTTTGGAACCCGTGTGCGCTTTTGAGAGAATCGTATGGTTAATAAACAATACCCCATATAGAACCGGCCCCAACACGTAGAGAAACCATAATTCATTTCGATTCGTTAACAGATTAATTAATACGCTTGTACTAATAGTGAAAATCGCAATAAATAAGACAAGACGTTGTACAAAATGACGTCGTTTTATTTTTGTTTCATACACAGGATAATACTCATTCTCATCTGTTCTTTCGGAAAGTTTGTGTTTGCACAAGGGACAATATTGTTGTTTTGTATGGATATTGCAATTTGCACAATAATTTTCCATTGTTTTCACCTGCTGTCATTGGAGTATACTTCTATATCCAAATTAAATGTCTTGGAAAGTTCTCTAAAGAAAGTACGGATAATATCCGCTTCTTGTATCATTCTTGCAAATGTGATTACGAGTTCATCTCCCACAGCGATCATCCCTCCGTTGATTGGGCTTTTCTTTGTCGGGTACAGAACCATTTCCATATGGGCAATATGGGATTCCATTGAGTCAGGAAGTCGTACTTTACCCATATTTGTCAAGGTCATCGCTTTGGTACGCTCACTAAAACTCCTGTAACCATAACGAATGGCATGATATTTAAGCGGGAGTGGAATAAATCGTGCTGCCAGTCTTGTTTGCCATTTCACACGATCATTAATACTTTGCTGCATGTTTTCCTTTTGTACCTTCTCACGCAGTTGTTTTGATGTTTCTGCGATAATTTCTTCCAATGTCGTTGTTTCTGTGACAGACATGCCGATATTGACTACACCAAAAAAATTGCGCAGTGTATTAGACGGAAAAAGACTTCGCAAATTGACCGGAACAGCAATTTTTATTTCTTCTTTATATGCCCGGTATCTTAATCGTTCTTTATAAATAGCTGCAATTAAAATTGCGGTGACAAAAGCGGTAATCGTTGTTCCATGCTCCTTGGCAAGTTGATGCACCTTTTCTGCACTCATTTTTCCATGGACTGCAATGGTTTGGTCCATTGATATACCGCGGATTTGATAGGAAGAAGCTTCTTTGTATTTCTCTGTTTTTTCGTCCGTTACATAATTTTGATAACTATCATCTCTTTCATAATAGCTTTGCTCATTATGAATATCGATCAGCATGTTTTCATAGCTTACATCTTCCCCTAAATGGGTCAGATAGTAATAAACCAGTACTTTAATAAATTCTAAAGCTCCTGTTCCGTCTGTCACAGAATGGAAAAATTCCACGGAAATGCGCTTTTTATAATAGGTTGCACGCAGTAAGAATCCATTTGTTTCTAACGGATCAATTGGTGCACATGGATATTGGCTTTCAGGCTGAACAAAAAGCTTTTCGTTATTCTCCACAAGAAAGTCCCAGAAAACACCTTTACGAAGCTTCACTGCAAACATAGGAAGGCGTTTAAGAACATCGTCCAGCGCTAGTTGCAGTTTCTCCGGCTGTACTGTTTTCTTCATAACTGCAGCGATCCGGAAGACCGAAGAATTTGTTTGTTCCGATACGGCGTGAAACATTTTCCCTGCGTTATCAAGTTTGTACCATTCATCCATCTGTTGAACACCTCAATACGTGCTAAATTTGCTTGTACCCTATTTTACCTTATATTTGCTTCCAATTCATAAATATATCGCAACTTTTACATACCATTTATGATATTCACAATTTCCTTTGTCGCCTTTTTTGCCTCTGGAATAGGGTAAATCATAAAGATATGATTCATTTTCGGGTATTCAAAGTAATTAATTTTAACTCCATGTGATACAACCATATCTCTGAACTTTCTAGCATCAGGTAAAAAAACTTCATGTGTCCCTACGAATAACGTAATTTCCCCCAATCCATTCATCTTTCCATTGATTGGACTGAGTAAATAATTATTTCGGTCAGTGTTTCCTGCATACGCCTTCCCCATTTGAATCAAACCATAAATCCCCAACATTGGGTCTTTATGTTCTAATGCATAAGCATCTGGATTATTCATAGTAATATCAAGCCAAGGTGAAAGTAAAATGATATGTCTGGGTTGTGGTAACCCCTTTTCCAAGAACAATTGTGCTAACGCTAATGCAAATCCTCCTCCAGCAGAGTCACCCATCAAGATAATATTTTCCTTATCTGATATCCCTAAAATCCATTCATATAAGGGAAGGACTTTATCAAAAGACTCTTTATATTGATGATTGGGTGCTTTCGGATAAATTGGAACGTATATTTTAGCATTGGTTTCGTTCATTACTTTCCCAAGAAAATTCCAATGGTATACCGATGGTTGTTTGATATATCCTCCTCCATGTAAATAAAGTATTGATTTTTCTGAAGCAGTTTTTTCTTGATTAAAGATATAACATTCCATTCCATCATACTGCTGTTTTTTGATGTCAAACTTTCTCTGAATACATTTTGGTAAGACATAAGGTTTTTGATTTTTAATTTTCCTCGCCTCGAAAAATTCAGAGTAGCGTTTTTCATCGGTAAAGCTATCTTTATTACTCAGCCGGGTGAGTAAACGTTCCACAATCCAGCTCTGAATACTTCTCATATTGGTTTCCCCCTCGTTGCATTAGCTTTTGTCTCCACTCTCCATTTTCACCCAAATAAACCAATGTTTCGAATGTTTTTTTGCACTAGACTTTTAAAATTGATTATAGTATATTGTAAAATCCAATGCTAAATTATTGGATTATGCCCAAAGAAAGAACCACTATACCCATTAACAGTGGTTCAGAAGGATTTAAAGCAGGCAAGCAATGAAGTGACACAGGCAGAAAGAATGCTTGGACATTCCGTCGTATATGCATCAGGCGCAGATGTCTCTGTTAAATTACTGACACGGGTAGATCAAAATATTGGATGGGGAGTAGAGCGTGCGGCTACAGAAGAACGAATCACAACCATCATAGCGGGATGGGATGGCGTAATTGAAGGTAATCAAAAGGTTTTCGGGAAAGTGATTGATAATTTCCTTGAACATACCTACCAACGTTCGCTCATAGCAAATATCCATCATCCGTTAAATACGATGGAACGCGTAATGCTTATTTTACCAAATAATATTCTGCACAAACCAGGCTTTGAAGATTCAATATCCATTATTAAAGGTATTGCTTCCCAACTTGGTACCAAAATTAAAGGCCTTGTCATTCGTGATAAGATCGATGCCTATGAAAGAAGCTCCCTATACCACGCCACGGGGATTCACGATCTAAAAGGTGGAAGCATGCTTGATATTGTCTCCGGAGTTATTGTTCCTTTTTTGATATATATCCTTTTACAAATTTAATCATATAATGCATTAAAAAATAACTAAGGATAACTAAGAGTCGAATTAGTTATTTTTTATTGCTATTTTAACTGAAATATCTATTTGTTCTTTAAAAATACCGGAATTATCAAGCTTCAATAATTCTTCTTTTAAATGCTCTTCAAATAATTTGGAGTTTGCCCCTAAAAATTGTTTACTACCATAGGAAGTTGAATAAAGATTGCCAATAATCGAATCCAATGTCCAAACATGATCATAAGCGGGTATTTCATGAATTTCCAAGTCAAATTTTGAATTTGCTACAATTTCTTGATGACTAACTATAGGATGGGTGTAAGTAGTGTTACCTGCCCTTCTTTCATTTCCATACCATTGTTTAACAACTTCCTCAACTTTCCTTTGCCAGAGTAAGGGCTCTTTATTTGGAGTATAACTATCGATGATTGCTATTCCTCCACCAAAACTAATCATATCATATAAAATATCAAGAACCTTTTCTCTGTCCATCCAGTGGAACGCTTTTGCAATTGTTACAAAACTAAAAGTATTATCGAAATTTCTTTTGTAACAATCAATATCGCCAATAAACCATTCCATATTTTCCACTCTAACATCCTTGCTAAGACGCTTTGATTCCTCAATCATTTCGGGCTCTGTATCTATCCCAACGATTTTTTCAAACCAATCAGAGAACCTGAATGCCAATTGACTAGTTCCACAACCCAAATCAAGCATATGACCTTTGCCGTTTAAAGAGAATTTAGTGATTAAAAACCTAATAAGCGATGATGGATAAATTGGTCTATAACGCGAATAATACCAAGATGTTCCTTTAAACAAATCTTTCCCATAATCCTTCATTGAATTCTGCCCTCCTCCCATAAACAAAAAAGAAGTTCTTTAATGTTCTAATTCTCATTTTGAGATTTACTAAAGGCGAAAATACTCTATGTTTATCCATTACATTGCATCATCACTAAATAGATTAACACCATTGCGCAAAAAACAACGGATTGATTTCCCAGCCATTTATGTAATCGCTTTATAGCTATGGGAAATCGGGGGACAACCATGTGTCAGTTTCTTGTATGTTTGTTAGTTTTTTATCTTCTTTGAGATTGGTTTGAATGGCCTGATATAAGAGTGAAATTTCCTTCCTATAATTAAAAATCCATCAATCTCACTCACTACTCACTTCAACTGCACCAATTTCGGTAATTTCTTGACCTAATAATTTGCCTTTACGAAAAACGGGATTCCATTCCAAATCAAATACGATAAATTTCATTTGATCACCCAATCTATTGCCAACATCATTTTATTTTATATTAACGGAATTCCCGCTCCACAGCAAAGAAGTATTTATATAAAAAACCACAGATTTATCCTTTTATGAGAGATCTGTTAATAAGCGCGGCGGTTTACCAAGGCAATCCCCTTTGGCAATCATCAACAAATAAAGAAAAAGTAGTTTTAAAATCAATATCTTTTACACCTTTTGTTGTATTAAAATTGATAATTCGTTTGTACGTCTTGCCATTTTTTATTTCTTCTTGTTTAATGACAGGAACATACACGATTTTTTTCTAAGAATCGTATTGGAGATAAATAAAAACGCTTCTTACGATGTGTAAGAAACGTTGATTTCGCTGCATTGGCAAGCAGCGTATTGATACCGGTGGTCGGGATCGAACCGACACTCCTTACGGAACACGATTTTGAGTCGTGCGCGTCTGCCAATTCCGCCACACCGGCATGTGCGTTTGGAGGCGGCAACCGGATTTGAACCGGTGATAAAGGTTTTGCAGACCTCTGCCTTACCACTTGGCTATGCCGCCAATATTAAAACTAATGGAGCGGAAGACGGGATTCGAACCCGCGACCCCCACCTTGGCAAGGTGGTGTTCTACCACTGAACTACTTCCGCAAAATGGCTGGGCTACCAGGATTCGAACCTGGGAATGACGGGATCAAAACCCGCTGCCTTACCGCTTGGCTATAGCCCAACAAAATTATTGATAAGAATGGGGCGATCGGTGGGGATCGAACCCACGAGTGCCGGAGCCACAATCCGGTGCGTTAACCACTTCGCCACGACCGCCATGGTATCAACATGGCAGGGGTAGTAGGAATCGAACCCACATCAAAGGTTTTGGAGACCTTCGTTTTACCATTAAACTATACCCCTATTAATTTATAACAAGAAATGGTGGAGGGGGAGAGATTCGAACTCCCGAACCCTGAGGGAGCGGATTTACAGTCCGCCGCGTTTAGCCACTTCGCTACCCCTCCATATGAACACAATTAAAAGCATAAAGATGGTGGCTCGGGACGGAATCGAACCGCCGACACAAGGATTTTCAGTCCTTTGCTCTACCGACTGAGCTACCGAGCCTTTATGTATTTTTTAGGTGTATTAACACTTGATTTAGGTGGCGGTCTGGACGGGACTCGAACCCGCGACCTCCTGCGTGACAGGCAGGCATTCTAACCAGCTGAACTACCAGACCGTTATTTGGTTGCGGGGGCAGGATTTGAACCTACGACCTTTGGGTTATGAGCCCAACGAGCTACCAGACTGCTCCACCCCGCGATATGAAATTTATGGTGGAGGATGCAGGGCTCGAACCTGCGACCCCCTGCTTGTAAGGCAGGTGCTCTCCCAGCTGAGCTAATCCTCCAATAAGTGGTGACCCGTACGGGATTCGAACCCGTGTTACCGCCGTGAAAGGGCGGTGTCTTAACCACTTGACCAACGGGCCAATATGTTAAAAGTGGCGGAGAGCGAGGGATTCGAACCCTCGAGGCCGCGGTTGCGGCCTACACGATTTCCAATCGTGCTCCTTCGGCCACTCGGACAGCTCTCCATGGCTCCACAGGCAGGATTCGAACCTGCGACCGATCGGTTAACAGCCGATAGCTCTACCACTGAGCTACTGTGGAATGGAATCAATAAGCCTGGCGGCGTCCTACTCTTGCAGGGGCAAAGCCCCAACTACCATCGGCGCTGGAGAGCTTAACTGCTGTGTTCGGCATGGGAACAGGTGTGACCTCTCCGCTATGGCTACCAGACAAATGAATAATACATCCAAGTGAACATCTAAAAACAAAGTGACAAACAATATTATACATGTTTTTCATAAATAGTCAAGAGAAAAACATCGAAATATGTAAAAGGTATTTATACCTTAAAAACTAAATAAGAGAAGATAGTATCAACGAATCAAACAATATAGATAAGTCCTCGATCGATTAGTATCCGTCAGCTCCACGTGTCACCACGCTTCCACCTCGGACCTATCAACCTCATCGTCTCTGAGGGATCTTACTCACTCGAAGTGATGGGAAGTCTTATCTTGAGGGAGGCTTCATGCTTAGATGCTTTCAGCACTTATCCTTGCCACACGTAGCTACCCAGCTATGCTCCTGGCGGAACAACTGGTACACCAGCGGTGTGTCCATCCCGGTCCTCTCGTACTAAGGACAGCTCCTCTCAGACTTCCAACGCCCACGACGGATAGGGACCGAACTGTCTCACGACGTTCTGAACCCAGCTCGCGTACCGCTTTAATGGGCGAACAGCCCAACCCTTGGGACCGACTACAGCCCCAGGATGCGATGAGCCGACATCGAGGTGCCAAACCTCCCCGTCGATGTGAACTCTTGGGGGAGATAAGCCTGTTATCCCCGGGGTAGCTTTTATCCGTTGAGCGATGGCCCTTCCATGCGGAACCACCGGATCACTAAGCCCGACTTTCGTCCCTGCTCGACTTGTAGGTCTCGCAGTCAAGCTCCCTTGTGCCTTTACACTCTGCGAATGATTTCCAACCATTCTGAGGGAACCTTTGGGCGCCTCCGTTACCTTTTAGGAGGCGACCGCCCCAGTCAAACTGCCCGCCTGACACTGTCTCCGAACCGGATCACGGTTCTGGGTTAGAATGTCCGTACAACCAGGGTGGTATCCCACGGGTGCCTCCACCGAAGCTGGCGCTCCGGTTTCGATGGCTCCCACCTATCCTGTACAAGCTGTACCAACATGCAATATCAGGCTACAGTAAAGCTCCACGGGGTCTTTCCGTCCTGTCGCGGGTAATGCGCATCTTCACGCATCGTATAATTTCACCGGGTCTCTCGTTGAGACAGTGCCCAAGTCGTTGCACCTTTCGTGCGGGTCGGAACTTACCCGACAAGGAATTTCGCTACCTTAGGACCGTTATAGTTACGGCCGCCGTTTACTGGGGCTTCGGTTCAACGCTTCGCTCCTGTGAGCTAACGTTTCCCCTTAACCTTCCAGCACCGGGCAGGTGTCAGCCCCTATACTTCGCCTTTCGGCTTCGCAGAGACCTGTGTTTTTGCTAAACAGTCGCTTGGGCCTATTCACTGCGGCTTCTCATGCAAGAAGCACCCCTTCTCCCGAAGTTACGGGGTCATTTTGCCGAGTTCCTTAACGAGAGTTCTCCCGATCACCTTAGGATTCTCTCCTCGCCTACCTGTGTCGGTTTGCGGTACGGGCACCTGTGACCTCGCTAGAGGTTTTTCTTGGCAGTGTGAAATCGGGAACTTCGTGACCATTTTCACTCCCCATCACAGCTTGCGATTGCTGGACGGATTTGCCTATCCAACTCGCTTACTGCTTGGGCGCACTCATCCATCGGTGCGCTTTCCCTATCCTTCTGCGTCTCCCCATTGCTCAAACGGTCATGAGGTGGTACAGGAATATCTGCCTGTTGTCCATCGCCTACGCCTGTCGGCCTCGGCTTAGGTCCCGACTAACCCTGAGAGGACGAGCCTTCCTCAGGAAACCTTAGGCATTCGGTGAAAGAGATTCTCACTCTTTTTTCGCTACTCATACCGGCATTCTCACTTCAAAGCGCTCCACCAGTCCTCACGGTCTGACTTCACAGCACTTCGAACGCTCTCCTACCATTGTTCTTTCAGAACAATCCGCAGCTTCGGTGATACGTTTAGCCCCGGTACATTTTCGGCGCAGCGTCACTCGACCAGTGAGCTATTACGCACTCTTTAAATGATGGCTGCTTCTAAGCCAACATCCTGGTTGTCTAAGCAACGCCACATCCTTTTCCACTTAACGTATACTTTGGGACCTTAGCTGGCGGTCTGGGCTGTTTCCCTTTCGACTATGAACCTTATCACCCATAGTCTGACTCCCAAGATCAAGTAGCTGGCATTCGGAGTTTGACTGAATTCGGTAACCCGGTGAGGGCCCCTCGTCCAATCAGTGCTCTACCTCCAGTACTTCCTTTTCTTGAGGCTAGCCCTAAAGCTATTTCGGAGAGAACCAGCTATCTCCGTGTTCGATTGGCATTTCACCCCTACCCACACCTCATCCCCGCATTTTTCAACATACGTGGGTTCGGGCCTCCAGTCAGTGTTACCTGACCTTCACCCTGGACATGGGTAGATCACACGGTTTCGGGTCTACGACCGTATACTACAAACGCCCTGTTCAGACTCGCTTTCGCTACGGCTCCGTGTCTTCCACTTAACCTTGCATACGATCGTAACTCGCCGGTCCATTCTACAAAAGGTACGCCGTCACCCATTAACGGGCTTCGACTACTTGTAAGCACACGGTTTCAGGTTCTCTTTCACTCCCCTCCCGGGGTGCTTTTCACCTTTCCCTCACGGTACTGGTTCACTATCGGTCACTAGGGAGTATTTAGCCTTGGGAGATGGTCCTCCCGGATTCCGACGGAATTCCACGTGTTCCGCCGTACTCAGGATCCACTCCGGAGGAAATTCTCTTTCGATTACAGGGCTCTTACCCGCTATGGCTAATCGTTCCAGATCGATTCATCTAAAGAATTTCTTGGTAACTCCATTGGAGTGTCCTACAACCCCAACAGGCAAGCCTGTTGGTTTGGGCTGTTTCCGTTTCGCTCGCCGCTACTTGGGAAATCGCGTTTGCTTTCTCTTCCTCCGGGTACTGAGATGTTTCAGTTCCCCGGGTCTGCCTCACCTACCCTATGTATTCAGATAGGTGTACTGCTCCATTACGAGCAGCGGGTTCCCCCATTCGGAAATCCCCGGATCAGTCTACTTACGACTCCCCGAGGCATATCGGTGTTAGTCCCGTCCTTCATCGGCTCCTAGTGCCAAGGCATCCACCGTGCGCTCTTTTTCACTTAACTATATTTAAGAACTTTAAAAGTTGATGTCGTTGTTTGTCTTGCTCTTATTTAGTTTTCAAGGTACAAATAGAGAGATTTACTCTCTCAAAACTGAACCAAACAACCGAGTATGTCTTAGGAATAAACTTCCCGTTCCGTAATATAATCCTTAGAAAGGAGGTGATCCAGCCGCACCTTCCGATACGGCTACCTTGTTACGACTTCACCCCAATCATTGGCCCCACCTTCGGCGGCTGGCTCCAAAAGGTTACCTCACCGACTTCGGGTGTTGCCAACTCTCGTGGTGTGACGGGCGGTGTGTACAAGGCCCGGGAACGTATTCACCGCGGCATGCTGATCCGCGATTACTAGCGATTCCGGCTTCATGCAGGCGAGTTGCAGCCTGCAATCCGAACTGAGAATGGTTTTATGGGATTAGCTAATGCGTCGCCGCTTCGCTGCCCTTTGTTCCATCCATTGTAGCACGTGTGTAGCCCAGGTCATAAGGGGCATGATGATTTGACGTCATCCCCACCTTCCTCCGGTTTGTCACCGGCAGTCACCTTAGAGTGCCCAACTTAATGCTGGCAACTAAGATTAAGGGTTGCGCTCGTTGCGGGACTTAACCCAACATCTCACGACACGAGCTGACGACAACCATGCACCACCTGTCACTCTGTCCCCGAAGGGAACTCGGTATCTCTACCGTCATCAGAGGATGTCAAGACCTGGTAAGGTTCTTCGCGTTGCTTCGAATTAAACCACATGCTCCACCGCTTGTGCGGGCCCCCGTCAATTCTTTTGAGTTTCAGCCTTGCGGCCGTACTCCCCAGGCGGAGTGCTTAATGCGTTAACTTCAGCACTAAGGGGCGGAAACCCCCTAACACCTAGCACTCATCGTTTACGGCGTGGACTACCAGGGTATCTAATCCTGTTCGCTACCCACGCTTTCGCGCCTCAGCGTCAGTTACAGACCAGAGAGTCGCCTTCGCCACTGGTGTTCCTCCACATCTCTACGCATTTCACCGCTACACGTGGAATTCCACTCTCCTCTTCTGCACTCAAGTCCTCCAGTTTCCAATGACCGCTTGCGGTTAAGCCGCAAGATTTCACATCAGACTTAAAAGACCGCCTGCGCGCGCTTTACGCCCAATAATTCCGGACAACGCTTGCCCCCTACGTATTACCGCGGCTGCTGGCACGTAGTTAGCCGGGGCTTTCTGGTGAGGTACCGTCAAGGTACTGCCCTGTTCGAACAATACTTGTTCTTCCCTCACAACAGAGTTTTACGATCCGAAGACCTTCATCACTCACGCGGCGTTGCTCCGTCAGACTTTCGTCCATTGCGGAAGATTCCCTACTGCTGCCTCCCGTAGGAGTCTGGGCCGTGTCTCAGTCCCAGTGTGGCCGATCACCCTCTCAGGTCGGCTACGCATCGTCGCCTTGGTGAGCCTTTACCCCACCAACTAACTAATGCGCCGCGGGCCCATCTGTAAGTGATAGCCAAAGCCATCTTTCAACTTCCTCCCATGCAGGAAAAAGTATTATCCGGTATTAGCTCACGTTTCCGCGAGTTATCCCGATCTTACAGGCAGGTTGCCCACGTGTTACTCACCCGTCCGCCGCTCGTTCCACAAGTGTCACCTCAGATGAGGATCTACTTGCTTCCCGCGCTCGACTTGCATGTATTAGGCACGCCGCCAGCGTTCGTCCTGAGCCAAGATCAAACTCTCCAAAAAAGTTTGTGATAAAATTAACACCAATTAATTTCATCTAAATTCTTAGCTGCAAAAATTGATTCCAGGGTCTGCGTTTTCCATCAAATCAATTGATCTAACTTCTAACCTCAACCTCTGACATCTGTTACATACTGGTTGTTTTGTTCAGTTTTCAAAGAGCAAATTTCTGATCACCGTCTCTTAACAGCGACTTTATTATAATACCATGATTTGCAATGTTATGTCAACAAGAAATTTTATTTTATTAATCTTGTTTGCTTTGTTCAATTGCGTTCATCTTGGCAACGAAATTAACTTTACCATGCATATAATACAAAGTCAACGCCTACTTTTATTAAAAAACTTTTCCTATTAATTGAAATCTTCCCTTTGACATTCAAAACTTATCGTGTCTTTCTCAACCGTCCGAACTTATACACTGTACCTCTCTCTAATAGCGCGTGCTCAAGAGGTGGATAAAGGTGGGCTTACGTCTCAGTCCTCCTGTTTGTTAAAATTCAAATTGGCGTGGTTTTGAACAGCGCGCTTATATAGGCTGTATTGACTTCGTTGTCCCATAACATGGAGAATTTCTTTTCATTAACGAGCTTACACTGGACGTGGTAACTGGACATTCGTCATTGAACATATCCATAATCAGTAAAAGCTTTATTATCTCAAAGGTTATTTCCATCGAACCCTTTGACATCCCTCAATGTCTGAATCTTAAATATGGATCCGCAAGCTCATCACAATTAACAACCTGCCATTTCCTGCAATAATGCTTTTAAGCCAAGGTTAACCACATCCATAATTATTAAACATCACCTTTTCATATTATTTAGTTCCAATAACAAACCCCCATTCGATAAAGAGATGTGTAACAACTGCATCCTTTACTGAATGGGGATTTCCATCAATCCATATCAACCCGGTACTTCCGATGGTAGACACCCGCACCCTTCGTTTCGGTTAATTCTGTTTGAATAATATCCTTTTCGATCAAGTAACTCATCATCGCTGTTAAATCAAGTGAATAGGCGGATACACGCGGCTCAGACACTAGTTCGCCGTACGTCCAGGGATCCTTCTTTGATTGAAGGACATCCAATAGATGCGCAGCTGATGTCTTTGCACGATTGGCAATCACATAGTCAGCGGCCAGAATCATCAGCTCTATTCGTTTGGTTAATTCCTCGTGGCTTTCAATTAGCTCATCATATAACTTATATACTTCCGGATCGATCGATTTCACCTGACTCCAAACAGTTACCTCGGGATGGTAGCCTTTTTCAATAACTGCAAGACGTGCCAAATAATGCAGTGAATTAACAATTCTGCTGTAAGCATCTTTATATTGTGCCGATTCATAAAGGTCTTTTGCATCACTATAGCTTTTAATCAGTTTGCCAAATTCGATAGCCTTACGTAAATCCCGTTTCTCTCGGGGGAATTCTCTTAACTGCTCTTGCAAATTTGCAATAAATTCATTCCGGTCAAAGATAACTTTTCCATGAACTAACCAAGCTATTGCCTTGCGATATCCACTTGTATCAATCCACTTCATTAACAGATCGTTGGTTACGACGTGCATGGCGGCTGTTTGGTCATTAAACTCATAATGCTTAACATGCCACGATGGATCTTGCTGCCTCACAATAATCAACAAAATGACATCGAAATTATCGGTAATTGTGCTATTAGGTTTCAGCTTTTCGATCACTAATACGCCGAGCGTGTTAACATCACTTGCTCGTTCCTGATAAATTGGCCGTAGTAAATCTTCCATTTCCATTCCTCCATTAAGTGAAGCTCCAATCGGTGAAGGGGCAACACATGGTTAATCAGATTGCTGTTATTCTTCAGTAATTGTCGGTTGAACGTATGTTAGTATTTGACTTTTCTCCACAAAAGGGACGTTGTTTTCCAGCCATATGTAAGGTAAGCATGTTCAAAAAGGGGCAGAATCACCCGTCCCATTTATTTTTATTCCATTTTATCCAGATATTGAACACGCTCAATAGTAATATAATTCGCCGAAAAACCGCAATATCCTTTTTCCGAAACGAAATATCGTTTAAAATATGCTATACTTGCTTGTGTACTATTGAAGGAGGAATACCACCCATGGCTGATCAACAAATAGTCTATTCCAGTAAAATCAATAAGATTCGTACTTTTGCCTTGAGCTTAATCTTTTTCGGGATTGCCCTTATGTATGTCGGTATTTTAACCAAAAAGATACCTTGGTTAATGGCGATCTTTTTCATTTTGGGAATGCTTGCGGTTATCTTTAGCTGTGTTGTTTACTTTTGGATCGGCATGTTGTCGACCAGGGCTGTGCCAATTATTTGTCCAAGCTGTGGCAAGCCAACTAAAATGCTGGGACGGGTTGATGCCTGTATGCACTGCAAGCAACCATTAACCCTCGATAAGGAACTCGAAGGCAAGGAATTTGATGAACGTTATAATAAACGGCGTTTCCGGGAAGAAATGAAGGCAAAAGAAAAAAATGGTGAATAACCAATGGGCGTGATCATAACAATATCTTCTGAACAACAAAAACACCAGCCGTAGTCATTTACAGCTGGTGTTTTCAAATAAAAAATATTAGTGCTTTTGTGTTTCAAGTCCCTGACAGTCTTCGCATTTCCCGTAAACTTCCAACCGGTGATGACTAACTTTAAATCCTGTCACCTGTTCGGCAAGTGACTCCACCTCATCCAGGCTTGGATAATGGAAATCAACAATCTTCCCACATTCTTCACAAATAATATGATAGTGTTGCGTTGTGTTACAATCAAAACGGCTGGATGAATCGCCATATGTCAATTCACGCACCAAGCCAATTTCCCTTAATACACGTAAATTATTATAGACGGTGGCAACACTCATATTGGGAAACTTCCCTTCAAGTGCCTTATAGATATCATCTGCTGTTGGGTGAGTACTGGAATTAAGCAAATATTCAAGAACCGCATGACGTTGTGGTGTGATCCTTACGCCTGATTCTTTTAAAGTACTAATCGCTTCACGCAATCTTTGTTCAGACATCGTCATGCACCCCACTTTCCTTTAATAATACAGAGGATGTTCAAAAAAAGAAATCCAAAAATTAACTGGTCAAATTATTAGATTGTAATTCTTATAATTAGTGTAACTGTTCCACTCAAGTTCTGTCAATACAAGTATATTCCCTTTCAAGAATTATTATCACCTGAAAATAATAAAGCAAGCATCTCCATATAGAAGATTATGCTTGCTTCTCATTTTTAAATATCTGCCTTCAGCGTTGTTTCCGTTCCGCCCAGGCTTTGGTTCACGTATCGTGCTGCTACAAATAAATAATCGGATAATCGATTTAAATAGGAGACAACAAGCGGGTTCGCCAGTTCAGACTCTAATCCGACGGCAGTACGTTCGGCACGTCTCGCTATCGTACGTGCAGTATGTAGCGCACTTGATGCACAATGACCGGACGGCAGGATAAAGTTATGCAATCGTTCCAAATGCTTGTCCCATGCATCGATTTGCCGTTCCAATTCATCAATGTACTCTTGTTTTAGTTTCCATTTTACTTCTTTATCATTGGGGGTCGCCAGCTCAGCTCCCACGTGAAATAAAATAGTCTGTACCCGGTGCATACTTTGCAGAAAGCTATCCTTTCCATCCCATTGTTCCTTATCCAAAAAGCTTAAGGCCAGTCCGATCATCGAATTTACTTCATCGCAGGTTCCATAAGCCTCCACCCGTAAATCATTTTTTGGCACCCGTTTTCCATATACTAATGATGTTGTACCTTTATCCCCTGATCGCGTATAAATTCGTACCACCGTTAATACCCCCTTGATACATCAATTTGGTTGATGAAGTCAGTCCGATTCTCCAGGTAAATCGATAAGTTTTTACTGAAAATCTCTAATGCCCTGGTGACATAATGTGGTGATAAACCTGATATATGTGGCGTAATTGTAATACGCTCTTCCTCCCAAAATGGACTGTTATCTGGAAGCGGTTCTTGTTCCTGGACATCCAAAACAGCATGGGCAATTTCCCTATTACGGACAGCCTGTAATAGTACATCACTTGCTACCACATCCCCGCGTCCCATGTTTAAAAAAACGGCATGTTCGGGCATAAGCTGAAAGTGTTTTTCCGTATAAAAATAGCTTGTTTCCGGTGTGCTTGGCAGGACTGACACGACAACATCTGCTTTTGGCAGCAATTTTTCCAACTCATGATTCGGATGATTTTCATCAAAATGTTCAACTGTTTTCCCACTTTTCGATACACCGATTGTCTGCATCCGGAATGCCTTGGCCAGACGTGCAACTTCTTGTCCGATTGCCCCTGCACCCACAATAAGCATCGTTTTCCCGTTTAGTTCCACGATGTGTATCTGCTTATCCCAAACATGGTTTGTCTCATTTTTAATAATTGTTTTGCTCTGGCGAAATACTTGCAAAAGCATCGCTATGGCATACTCAGCCATTGGTGTTTGATGGATGCCCCGTACATTGGTAACAAGAATATCCCGTTTTTCAATTGCTTTTAACGGCATTTTATCCATTCCCGCGGATAGGATCATCATCCATTTTAACTGTGTTGCCTGTTCAAGCAAATCAGCTGTCAAATCCCCTCCGTAAGTTACCAGCACCTCAGCTTCCGGCAAATAGGAAATAGCTTCATCCATTGTGTTACAAAACGTAAATGATTGTTCCGGAAACTGCTTCATTAGTCTTTCCCGGTGTTTGCTTGATGGTTGTGAAGAAAAAAGAATAGTCACTGGTTTTCCCTCCTTGCTTGATGCGTTCTCTTTCTATCGTAAACGTTTTCCGCTTATTTGAACAGAAAGAAGCTGGCTAAAATTTAATTAAGCGCCCTGCGAAAAAGGGAGTACCAAATGATTTTGATATCAAACCAGAATGAATAGTTACGCAAATAATAGAGATCATAGGCGATTTTCCGACCATGCTTTTCTTCGGTGACCAATCCGTTTGCTTGTGCATATCCGGTCATTCCCGGACGTATTTGCAGCCGCTTTTGTTGAACCACGTTATAATAATCGGCGAGTTCCGGTATTTCCGGCTGCGGACCAACCAAACTCATATCACCTTTTAAAATGTTCATGAATTGCGGTAACTTATCAAGCTTGTATTTATATAAAAATGCACCAATTTTTGTAACCCGAATCCCCGTATCTGCTTGTCGGATAAAGGAATCCGGCACCCCCTCTGTCCATGAATTCGCAAACGCGTATGGCGGAAAACCACGAATAACTCGCGATGGAACTGTGGTTGTCCGAAATGACCACATCGTAAAGATCCGATTATCCTTGCCTACCCGTTCCTCTCGCAGTAAACAGGGGGTTCCTTCTTTTTTACGGAGAATCATATAGATGATCAATATCACTGGCGCGGACAATAGCAACACCAGAAGACTGACCATCATATCGATTCCACGTTTCACACCTGAATATGCCGTTATCCTTCTGACTGTATACGTCCTTGTATCTTCTCTTAGTTCCATTCATTCCACCTCGTTAATAGATTTGTTAGTGATAGTCTATTCACAGGAGAGAAATGATAGAACATAAGAAAGACTAATACTAAAAAAGATAGCCCCGATCGAAGGACTATCCTTTGTTCCTATTCCTGATTGTCGCGAATGAATTGCAATGCTTCGTCCACGTGACCCTTGACCTGAACTTTGCGGAATTCTTTTTGTACCTTGCCTTCCTTATCAATAATAAACGTCGAACGCTCCAGTCCGTAACTCTCCTTGCCAAAGTTCTTCTTCAATTTCCACACGCCATATTCTTCAGCAACCTGATGATCTTCATCGGCCAAAAGTTGAAACGGTAAATCGTGTTTGTCAATGAATTTCTGATGACGATCGACTGGGTCTGGGCTCACCCCGATAATAACGGCATCAAGTTCACCAAAGCTTTCATGCTGATCGCGGAAGTCACAGGCCTCCGTTGTACAGCCGGGAGTCATATCTTTCGGATAAAAATAAAGAACAACATATTTTCCACGGAAATCCTTCAAGCTTACCTGCTCACCGTTTTGATTTGGTAATGTGAAATCTGGTGCTGTTTTTCCTACTTCAACAGACATGCTACATCCCTCCATTACAATATTCTAACAATACTATAACATGTACAAGTTCTGTTTGCTAATGATCGCGGCTATGATAGGAATATTGCACCAGCTTCAGGACAAACGCGGTTGGCAGTACATATCCAATCAGTGCTTCCACCAAGGCAATAAATCGACCAATTCCAACCGGCGCGATGTCGCCATAGCCAATCGTCAACAACGTCACACCGCTAAAATAGATGGAATGAATCAGTGTGCCGATTACCCCCACCTCTCTTAGCTCACCACCCTCCGCCAATGTCACATGCTCAAAGGAAAGAATAAAATAAATCAGTGCAAAACCAAGAATGACCAGGACATAAATCACTAATAGGGTATAAAAAATTTCTGAGGAAAAACGAACATCTTTCATCTCGAAACGCCGATTATGCAAGGGCCAATCGCGAATAAAACTAATTAGACTGCTGCCAATAATGATACAGATGAGAACGATCAACACAATCCATAAAAATATATGCATATAACGAATTCTCCTTCTTCACTTTCCTGCTTGTACCATATATATGCCTATCCCAAGAGAAGGTTGTCATCTTTTCATCATTCAACATGTCGATACTGCGAAACAGAAAAAAGTCGTGTAAAATAGGAAACGGGGGGTTAGTCTCCCACTGTTTTAAAGTGCTAAAGCAACAAAGGATTAATCCCCGAATAAGGAGGCATTTATAAATATGGATTTGACAAAATCAACACAATTACACGAAGAGGCACTTACCCATATTGTTGGCGGGGTCAATTCACCTTCTCGTTCCTATAAAGCCGTTGGCGGTGGCGCTCCGGTTTATATGGAGCATGGAAAAGGAGCGTACTTTTGGGATGTAGATGGCAATAAATATATTGATTACCTTGGCGCATACGGTCCGATTATCACCGGGCATGCACACCCACATATCGCGGAGGCAATCACCTACGCCGCAACAAACGGGACACTGTATGGTACACCAACCCGCTTGGAAAACACATTTGCCAAAATGCTCAAAGAAGCGATTCCTTCCCTTGACAAGGTGCGGTTTACCAACTCTGGGACGGAAGCAGTCATGACAACCGTTCGAGTGGCACGCGCATATACTGATCGTACCAAGGTAATTAAATTTGCCGGCTGTTACCACGGACATTTTGACTCCGTATTAGTCCAGGCAGGATCTGGTCCGGCAACACTGGGAACACCTGACTCCGCTGGTATTCCGAAAGCAGTTGCTGAAGATGTTATTACCGTCCCTTTTAACGACCTTGACGCATTTCAAGAAGCCATGGATAAATGGGGAAATGACGTTGCTGCGGTGTTAGTAGAACCAATCGTTGGCAACTTTGGCATTGTCGAACCGCATGAAGGTTTCTTACAATCGGTTAACGACATTACGCATGCTGCTGGTGCATTAGTGATTTATGATGAAGTAATCACGGCTTTTCGGTTTACATACGGCAGCGCTCAACAGATTTATGGCATTGAACCGGACATGACCGCCATGGGTAAAATTATCGGTGGTGGTTTGCCAATCGGTGCGTACGGTGGACGTGAAGACATCATGGAACAGGTTGCGCCGCTTGGACCCGCCTACCAAGCCGGGACCATGGCAGGAAATCCAGCCTCGATGGCCGCCGGAATTGCTTGCCTGGAGGTATTACACGAAGATGGTGTCTATGAAAAACTCGATCGCTTGGGCGCACGTTTGGAAGCTGGCATTCTGGAAAAAGCTGCCGAACACGGTGTGCCAATTTCGATCAACCGCTTATGTGGCGCCATGACCGTATATTTCGGAAACGGGGAAATTACCAACTATGCTGAGGCTGAAGCAAGCGATGGAGAGGCATTCGCGACCTTCTTTCAATTAATGTTAAATCAAGGCATTAATCTGGCCCCATCCAAATATGAAGCCTGGTTCTTAACGACCGAACACACCGAAGCTGATATCGATACAACGATTGAAGCGTGTGATCATGCATTTCAGGAAATGAGTAAATAACTTAATCTTAAAAACGCACCCTTTAACTGCGAAGGGTGCGTTTTTGATAGGACAATAATCTTGTTAATAAATCGCCGACCTAATCTGCTTCACATAGAAATACCGTACAATCAAGAAATAAACAATTTGGATAAGGGCAAATCCTCCCAGTACAAGAGAAGCCTCCTTAAACAAATTATATTCGAAAAGGTGCGCCAATGCTGTAAGTGCGACCGCTCCATGTACCAAGGCAACAACAATTGGTGCGAAGAATAGGATCGCTGTTTGTCTGTTCACGACTTTTTTCAATTCCCGTTGCGTCAGCCCGATTTTGGCAATGGAACCGAATTTCTGCTTATCCTCATCCAAATCGGTATACAATCGGAAATAGAGGAAACTTCCTGCCGATACAAAGAACACAATCCCGATGAATAAGCCAATAAACATAATTGGACCATAGGCTTTATTGATTTGGTAATCTATATAATCGAATGCTTGTGCTGTAAATCCAACTTGTTCAGATATTTTTTTGCCGGCGTTAATGAGTTGATCGGATTGACCGGATTCTGCTTGCCAAACAAAATGATCCCCGCTTCTTACCGGTTTTCCCAGTTGATCATATACATGGTCATTGACAACATAGTAAGCTCTAAATTCAGGTAGTACACTGGAAGTTGCTTTTCGATAAGGTTGAATCTCCCTGCCATCATCCAGTTTAACCGGGGATTTCATCAAGGTTTCACCCTCATTTGTATTCGTCAAGCTCTGACTATTATCCATCACAACCGCTTCATTTTCTTTTGGATGCAGTTCCTTTTCGTCAATGAGCCTGGCAAATCGATTATAATCCGATGCCTTGGCTATTAAGACATTCTGGTTATCTCCAAGATCGAAGTAATTTAATGTTACCTTTTCCGTTGCTGCCTGAATGTTTTCTTCTTGTAAAATCGTATTAATCTGCTTAACGTCTTGTTTGATATCGGTTTTACTCTCATCTTCAAGCGGATAATACGTAATGGAATATGAATTGGCTTCTTTCATTCCATTTGTCAGATACGATTGAAAACCATACAGCGTTCCAATCGCACTGAAAGCTACCGTAGAAATAATCGCCACCATGAAAAATGTTCTGGCATTATCCTTCAATCGAAATGACAGGTCAGAGAAAAGCAGCATATTCGTTTGCCGCCAAAAAATTGGTTTATTCTTTTTCAAGCGGCGAATGATGGACACACTCAACTGGGTGAAGAGCAGATAGGTTCCGAGAATCACCACAATAATAACCGGAACCATCACCATAACGACCATTACACCCTTGACAAATAATGCAGTTGCATACCCGGCTATCAACAATAGCGCAGCAAGAATGGCCAGTAATGCAGAAGCTTTTGGCTCCCCTTTTGACTGTTTATCTCCCTTGATCAAATCAATCAGTTTCTTTGTTCTTAATATAAACGAAACAAACAAGGATATAAACAAAAACAAGATGATGAAGCTAATAAACGTTATGATAATTGCTAGTGTTGGAAAATAAAAATCCAGCGACTCGCTAATGATCAGCACATTTTCCGCAAGCATGAGGATCACTTTAGCAAATACTAGTCCAAGTACTATCCCGCCAACAGTTGCAAAAAAGCCAATCAGCATATTTTCCAAAAATACCATCCAACGAATTTGCCCGCTGGATGCCCCCTGGATCATCAACAACCCAAACTCTCTCTTTCTCGATTGCAAGAATGAACTCATCGAATACAATACAAAAAAGAAAGAAAAAACGTAGATAATCCCACCGGCAACTGCCATACCAAACATTGCCTTTGAATTCACCGATCCCCCTGAAAAAGCAGGATGAAAGGCAAAAATGGCAAACGTGAAAAATACCATCACCGTAAACATGCTGCTTAGGAAATAGGCGACATATAGCCGTTTGTTGCGTAAAACATTATTAAACGCGAACTGACGAAAAGTCATTGTCATCCCCTCCCATCAAGGAAAGCATATCAATGATTTTCTGGAAGAATGCCTGCCTGCTGTCCCCGCGGTGGATTTCGGAATGCAGCTTGCCATCCCGAATAAATATGACACGATCTGAATAACTGGCTGCCTGTGGGTCGTGTGTCACCATCAATAAACTTGTTTTTTCCTGTTTATTAATGGACACAAGCATTTCCATCACATCTTTGGACGCCTTTGAATCAAGGTTTCCAGTCGGTTCATCCGCAAGTAACAACTTTGGTTCATGAATCATAGCCCGTGCAACGGCAACCCGCTGTGCCTGACCGCCAGAAATTTCGTATGTCCGCTTTCCCATAATGGAAGTAATCCCTAATACATCGGCAATTTGTTGGGCTTTCTCCTTCATTTCCTTTACTGGTTTCCCGTCTAACGTTAACGGCAAAACGATATTTTCCTCCACGGTCAACGTGTGCAGTAAGTTAAAATCCTGAAACACAAACCCAAGTTCCTGCCGGCGAAATTTGGCGAGTGCATTTTTTTTGAGCGTGTGCGGGTTTTTCCCTTCGATTGCCACGTCTCCGGTTGTTGGGGCATCAATTGTGGAAATAATATTGAGCAATGTCGTTTTCCCACTGCCAGACGGCCCCATAATTGCGACAAATTCCCCCTTTTCAATTTCCAAATTAATATCGGTCAATGCCCTGTAAGCAACTTTTCCCTCATATACTTTGCCTACATTGGTTAGTTTAAGCATCATCGTTCTCCTTTCCAGCTCGTTTCTGATCGCGTTCAAAAAGACCAGGGTTGCTGTGTCATTATTATTACCAGTCTTTTTAAGCACGCTCTTGAACATCTTTTCTGGAATTAGTATAGCGCGATTGATAAGGAGTTACTATCGATTATGCTTTCACGTTTCTTACACCGATGTAAGATTTTGCGACCGGGGAAAAATGATCCTTATGCTTGTTCCTTTGCCTACCTCGGAATCAAATTCTAAACCATGTTCCAGCTTGTTGCATACTTCTTTTACCAGATAAAGGCCCATCCCCGTGGATTCACGATATTTGCGTCCATTTTCTCCGGTGTAAAATTTATTAAAAATGCGTTTTTGATCAGCAACGGCGATACCAATGCCAAAATCCTTCACTTCCAGTACTGCTTCTCCGTCTCGTTCGTACAATGACAGGATAATGCGCTTATCCTTTCCGGCAGAATATTTTACAGCATTATGGACAAGCTGTGACAGCATGAAAAACAGCCATTTCTCATCTGTTTCAACCGTTATCCCAGATTTTGCTTCGTGTAGCTGCGGATAGACTTCATTACGTATGTAAAATCGCTTATTTTCTTGATTCACCTCATGTGCAAGTTTGGACAGAACAACCGGTTTGATATGAAAATCTCCCTCAATGGTTCGCAGTCGCGCCATATACAATACGGTATTTAACCCATTACTGATGCGATCGGTTTCCTCCCGAATGCTTGAAGATTCTGGTTCATCCAGATTTTGCGCGGTTAACCGAATTACAGAGAGCGGCGTTTTCATCTGGTGTACCCAGCGATCCATAAACATTAAGTGCTCGTCCTGTTGATCCATTGCAGTTCGGAGTTGTTCTTGATATAAGCGGTATTGCGTATGCAACAATTGATCAAGCGCATGGGATATCGGTGTCTGATCGGTTTGTTCCAGCGATGCATCCAATGTTTTCATCGGTTGGGATAGTTTTTGGTAAAAATAGCGTCTGCTCACATACCGGTAGATGAGGTAACAGATAAGGAAGAAAAATGAAAGAAAGATGGCATAACCGATTAACTTGATATTCCGGTAGCCATCCAGACATAATATAATAGGAATAATCACACATTGGAGACATTGCACAATGATTAGCAAAACATGTTCGCGAATAAACAGTTTCATTGTCTAGTCCTCCTTCCACGTAATCTGAAGCCGATATCCTGCACCCCTTACTGTTTCTACCGCGTCCTCAATCCCAAGCTCCTGAAACTTTTTCCGAACGCGGGTGATATTTACATTTAGTGTATTTTCATCCACATATGCTTGCTCATCCCATAGTTTTTCCAGCAAATCCTCTCTGCCGGCAACACGCGGATACCGATCCATCAGACTTTCCAAGATATCCGTTTCCTTCTTTGTCAAGGACACAACATCATCTCCCAACCGCAATTCGAATCGTTCCGGGAACAACCGCAGTCCTTCTTTAACTAACACTCTTTCCTCGTGCTTCACTGCATATTCTCCATACGCCCGCCTTAGTTGGCTGCGAATTTTGGCCATGACAATATCCGGAGAAAATGGCTTGGTAATGAAGTCGTCCCCACCATTTTCCAATGCCATGACCTGGTCCATTTCTCCGGTGCGTGCAGAAATGAAAATGACCGGGCAAATCGACTGTTTACGAATTTGCCGACACCAATAATAACCATCATAACTAGGTAAATTTATATCAAGCAAAACAAGATCTGGCTGTTCCTTGTTAAATGCATCCATTAAATGTTCAAAATCATCCGTTACAGCAACCGCATAACCGTATTTCGTAATATAGGAATGAAGATATTCGGCAATTTTCAAGTCGTCTTCTACAATCATGATTTTTTCCATGCATGTTTCCCCCTTGGAATGGTATCAATTACTTGTGTGGTTCTTTCATTATATCCATGCGGCGCCTCTTGGTTTCGATCGAGTCCTTCCTTTTTTCGATCGAGTAATAATATCTAAATCTTCATCAGAATAGCTGACATGGTTTAGTTCTATGGCTGCTCTATCGATTGATTTCGTTGTTTACTCCATGGTGAAGTTCTTTTCTGAAATAGGTATAAAAGAGAAGCAGGAGAGAGAACCTCCTGCTGAACAAATCTTATTCTATCATTCCTTTTGCTGATTTAAAAGCGCGCGTTTTTGCTGGAGAAGCTTTTGAAATTCCTGATCCAGTTCATCCGATGGCTCCAGGCTGAGCTTGCTTAATGTTTCTGTTATCTTCGTTTCAATAATCATTAACTGCTGTTCGATTGGATCTTCTTGCGTCTCTTTTTCCGTTGGTTCTTGATGGAGCTGCTGGATGTTCCCATCAAAAAAGGTGAGCTGCTGCTGATTTATTTCAATGACCTTGGTTGCGATATTTTCGATAAACTGCCGGTCATGGGATACAAATAAAACAGTACCCTCATAGGCTTGAAGCAGACCCTCTAATGCTTCGACCGCCTCTATATCGAGGTAGTTTGTCGGCTCATCCAGAATAAGCATATTGATATCACTGACAAATAGCTTTGCAAATGCCACCTTAACCTGCTCACCGCCGCTAAGCACGTGAACAGGCTTAAATACATCATCACCATAGAAATGCAGTCTTGCTAAAACCGTCCGAATCAGGGTTTCATCCTGCTTAGAGGTTTCTTTGGCATTTTCCAGAATCGACTTTTCCTGATTTAAGGTAGATAAATCCTGTTGAAAATAACCTGTTTTAATAGACGGATTTAACGTGATGCCGGAATCTCTATTCATTATTTTTTTAATAAACGTTGTTTTGCCTGCTCCGTTTGGGCCGATGATGCCAACCTTATCTCCGCTCTTTATATTTAAACTGGCTTTTTTCCATAATTGTTTCCCGGGAACAGCACCTTCTACATCCTCTATTCGTAAAATAATTTTCTGCTGCAATTTTTCTTGATGGGGAAGTGTCATTTTCAAGGGAGCAGCCTCTCTTACCTTCTCCACTTTTTCCAGATTTTCTAATCGGCTTTCCAAAGCTTTGGATGTTTTTTGCAGCTTTTTCTGCTTTTTCGCAAAGTAGGGCTTCGCTCCTTTTAATGATTCTTCCGTGGAACCAATTTTACTTTTTGGTGTTTTAGTTACCCGCTGTGCTTTTTGCTCTTTTTTCTGTATCGCCTGCTCAAGCTGCCTTCTTTTCTGCTGATAATGCTCATAATCCAGACGTTGTTTTTCGATTTCTTTTTCCTTCTGCTCCCGGTATGCTGTATAGTTGCCGGAATAAATTTGGATGCTCTTTTCATCAATTTCCCAAATTTGCTGGCATAGTTTATCTAAAAAATTGCGATCATGAGAGACGACAATTAATGCTCCCTGCCAATGGGACAGCTGTTTTTCAAGCCATTCAATATGGGCTGTATCCAGATTGGTTGTCGGCTCATCAGCAAGAAGGAGGCCGGTTTGCTTCTGTAAAGCTTCTACGATATAAGCCTGCGTCACTTCCCCGCCGCTTTTTTCATCACGCTTCTCTTTTAATTGTGGCAATAATTCCACGGAAGTATGCATGTGAATCGTACCTTGTTCTGGCGGAATCTTACCGGCAAGGAGGTTGAGCAAAGTTGTTTTTCCTGAGCCGTTCTTCCCGACTAAACCAATACGGTCTTTGGCATGAACAACTAAATGCTCTATCGAAAATAGTTCCCGGTCTTTGATACTGTGTTTGATATGATGTGCTTCTAAAATTGTCATAAAATCATCTCCGTATCTATGAAGGATGGGAATAGGGGAGGGTAACTGCATAAGAAAAACCCCTATTCTACATTCAGAACAGGAGTCGCCAAAAAAAGGAAATGGGCATACATATCGCTCATTTCATACGGGTATTTATCACAAAGGATAAAGGCTAATCCTGTTCTGAAATCGTTCCATGAGAGCATGAAAAATAATACAGCAAGAGGGCACACAGATTTCGAGTTTACAATCTGCTGTTATCATACTCCTATGGAATTCATTCTTTTAAAAAACAGGATTAGTACTTCATGTTCCCTTTGTTCACCCTTTCGATAATTGTTGATTATAGTATAGCGGAAATAGAAGCATTTGTCATTAAAAGAAAATGGATAGCCGGTTAATTTTCAGAGTTCTTCCATTTAAACCGTGTTATGAGCGCCATGATTATAATATTTAAAATGGAGGCGAGCAAAGCACAGCTAGCCATAAATAATAATCCCAACCCTCCCCAGCCGCCCACAAAAAGAAGCCGGCTATAATAAGTAAAAGACTCAAGTCACTATCTCTTTTTTATTCTTGCTATGCTTAGCGGTGTTCTTCTCACAGCGGTTGTTTTACACATCGCAGCGGATTTTGTTGTTGGAGGGATACTAACCTCGGATAAATTACAATACTTGTTGCCGGTACCTTTTTAGGCATAAAGTCAAAGAGTACAATTGAAGTTAGTTTGTATGGTATCCCCCCTGAAAACGTTGATTTTATAAGGTTTCTTCATGTTTTCTTATGTCAGCAGGCTCAACGGGGGAGTTTTTTACAAACTAATGCGATTTTGCACGTACCGGTTCGTCCTGATCAAGATTCTGTACTTGATATAAATCATAATAGCTGCCTTGTTTTTGCATCAGTTCATCATGTGAGCCGACTTCGATAATCCTGCCATTTTCAATAACAACAATGCGATCGGCATGGGTAATCGTTGCCAGACGGTGGGCGACAATAAATGTGGTCCGGTCTGATGCCAGTTTTTCCATCGCTTCCTGTATGGTGTGCTCACTTTCCAAATCAAGGGCAGAGGTTGCTTCGTCAAAAATCAGGATTGGCGGATTTTTCAAGAAGACACGGGCGATGGCGATTCGTTGTTTTTGTCCACCAGACAATTTTACACCGCGTTCCCCAACCAAGGTGTCGTATCCATGAGGTAAATCCTTGATAAAGATGTCTGCATTCGCTGCTTTAGCGGCCGCAACCACCTCTTCATCGGTTGCATCAGGTTTTCCCATACGAATATTCATAGCGATCGATTCGGAAAATAGCGTATTATCCTGAAGTACCATACCAATGTTATCACGCAATGAACGAGCCTTTAAATCACGGACATCCATGCCATCTACCTTAATGGAACCAGCTGTAACATCATAGAATCGGGGTATCAGGCTAACAATTGTTGACTTTCCACCTCCGCTCATGCCAACAAAGGCAATAGTTTCACCTTTTTTCACATGTAAAGAAACATCCTTCAGCACGGGAGGCTCTTCTTCCTCATACTGAAACGACACGTTCTCTATATCAATCGTTCCTTCTGCATGACGGAGTTCCTTTGCATCAGGTTTATCCGTTATATCATATTTTACATTCATAAATTCAAATACACGATCGATCGAGGCGATTGATTGTGTCAAAGTCGTTGATGAATTGATCAGGCGACGCAAAGGGCTGTACACGCGCTCCATATAGCCATAAAAAGCAGCCATCGTTCCTATTGTCAGATGACCGTTAATCACCTGGTACCCGGCAAAGGCAATGACTAATAATGGAGCAAGGTCAGTAATGGTATTGGTTACTGCAAATGTTTTAGCATTCCAGTCTGTATGCAGCAGCGCCCGATCAAGAAAATTCATGTTGCGTTTATCAAATTGGGATTGCTCATAATCTTCAAGTGCAAAGCTTCTCGTTACCGGCAATCCTTGGACCCGCTCATGCAAGTGTCCCTGGACTTCGGCAAGCGCCTGCGATCTATTCCTGGTTAACCGACGTAATCTCCCATAAAAATACTTAATAGAAAAACCGAAAAACGGAAAAAGGATGATTGCGACAATTGTCAACGGAATATTCATCGTCAGCATGATCCCAATCGCAATAACAATTGTAATCATATCCAGCCAAACATTCATCAGTCCAGTAATGACAAAGACTTTCGATTGTTCGACATCATGTATTACCCGGGAAATAATTTCGCCGGTTTTTGTCTGGGCATAAAATCTCAAGCTCAGTTTTTGGATATGGTCAAACAAGCGATCACGGATATCGTACAAGACTTTATTCCCAACCCATTGCGCCAAATACTGTCGATAATACTCAACTGGCGGACGCAAAATGATAAAGACGACAAACGCTCCACTCATTATCCAAAATAGTTTGTGCAGTTTTTCCGCATGAGTCAAATCATCGACACTAATAATATTGTCGATTACATATTTTAAAATCAATGGCATGAGTAATGGGATCGCAAATTTAATAATCCCGATCAGTACCGTCCAGACGATTTTCCATTTATATGGTTTCACAAACCGTAAATATTGTTTAATACTACTCATGATTGCACCTACCTTGTGCGTAACAATAGAAAACCCTTGCTACAGTGTAACAAGGAACTTCTCTAGTGTATATATTATTTCTTTAATCAATTCGTTTATGACAGGATATCATTGGTTACGCCCAGTATTATAAAGTGAATGGTGCAAGCGAGCAACTAAATAGCTCACTGTCTCGATAATTGTGGTTATCATTTGTTATAGACGCTATACTCTTAACAAAAATTCGGCGAAAAAACTACCTGTATGTCAGATACATCTCATACCATTGATCAACAAAATAAGCGGCAAATGGACCTTTCCGCTGGTGAATCCATCTTAATAAAATGTCCAAATTTCTATGTAAAATCCGATCAATTACATCCGGATAATTCATTTGCTTTTTATGTTCTTCATATTCATCTTCATCAAGAATATCAAAGGTCATATCCGGGTATACTTTTACATCCAAATCATAGTCAATATATTTCAAAGCTCCTTCATCATACACAAATGGAGATCCAATATTGCAATAATAATAAATCCCATTCGTTCGCAGCATGCCGATAATATTAAACCAAAAGTTCGCATCAAAGTAGCAAATTGCCGGCTCTCTGGTTACCCATGTTCGTCCATCACTTTCGATAACATCAGTTTTATCATTTGCCGCAATGACAACGGAGTCAGTACCCTTTAGAACCAGACTGTTCTTCCATATTCGGTGTAGTTGGCCGCTATGTTTATAACTATGTATTTCAATTTTTGAACCTGCTTCGGGACCTGCCATATTATCTACCCTTCCTCACCCTTTATGATCATTATAACGTAAATAACTGGAATAGGAAAAGCTCAAACCGCCATTTCAAAAGGATGTTCAAAAAGTCCGGGTAAAATAACATACCCCTTCAAAAGGCTATCCCGACATCTGAGCGCAAGCCCGTTTTAAGCCGGCCTTCCTTGCTCGTTGGCTTGTATTTCCGCTTCTCATCGAGGTGGGGATCTTCTGCCAAAGCCGCCCATGTTCTGTAGGACACAGAAATCAGCTGTACAAGCTCATAATGACAAAAAGAGCTTCCTGGGCAGGAAACTCTTTTTGCAAAAATCGGGGTAGGTGGTTACTGCTTATTTTGTTGAGATTTTTGATTTTGTTTTCTTACTTTTTGTGCTTCTGTTTCAGATGCAAATTCAGTACCAAATTGAGATTGGCCTTGGCTCTGTCCTTGAGCAGCTTTATTGTTTTGCTGCTTCACTTTTTGAGCGTTTGTCTCAGATGCAAATTCAGTACCGAATTGACCTTGGGAAGCCTTTTGAACATTTGCACCCTGTTTGTTGTTCTTAGCCATCAATATCACCTCCGCACTACTTAACATGCTCCACATAGCGGAAGTTATCCAAACTAAATAATAGGTAAAATTTACCTCACAAATGACGCCTCGAAGTAAAGGATCCTTAATCAAATCCACCATTTACCCAATATATTTCAGCATCTTTTGATGGGAAACAGGAAATGGGTAGGCTGCCAAATCAGACTGGTTCACAAAGCGGATCCGATCATCAGCCGTCTCTGTCTGCTTTGTAGTAGCGTAATATATGTTTAATTGCCAAATTAAATGGGTAAAAATATGTTTGAGGGTCCCAGCTTCAGCACCCAGGTTGATCCGCAAACCATACTCGGCGAATAGCCAATTTGCTATATGATCCATTCCAATTTCATCGATTGGAACCATTGGAAACTGCCAAAGATTAGCTAATAAACCGTGATCGGAACGTTTTTCAATCACATATTGACCATGCTCATTTTTGATTAATAATGCAGCATAGGGAACCGTTTTTTGTTTTTTCCCTTTCGATTTAACCGGTAACTCTTCTTCCAATCCCTGTGCAAATGCCCGGCAATGCCGTTGTAGTGGGCAAAGCAGACATGCAGGTGATTTCGGCGTACAAACAAGCGCCCCCAATTCCATGATTCCTTGGTTAAACGACGACGGATCTTCTTTTGAAATAAGTGCTGCCGCCAGCTTTTCAAACCGTTTTTTTGTACTGGATTTGGCAATATCATCGTCAACAAGCAGCACGCGGGAAAGAACACGCATGACATTCCCGTCCACTGCAGGTTCTGGCTGATCAAACGCAATTGATAAAATGGCACCTTTTGTATAAGGGCCAACACCTTTTAATGCACCCAAATCTTCAGGCGTATCCGGTACTTCACCGCCGTAACTGGCAACCACTTCTTTAACAGCCGTTTGCAAGTTGCGGGCGCGGGAATAATAACCCAATCCTTCCCATGTCTTCAGTACGTCCTGCTCATCTGCTTCAGCCAATGCTTTTGGGGTTGGATATTTTTCAATAAATCGGTGAAAATAAGGGATAACCGTATCAACCTTTGTTTGTTGAAGCATAATTTCGGAAACCCATATTTTATAAGGATCCCGCACTTTTCGCCAGGGAAGATCACGCTTATTTTGTTTGTACCAAGCGATTAAATCCCGTTGAAATTCCAGAATGTCAAAATTCTGTAACCGTTTATCTATCAAAATATTTCACCCTTTATGATACAATAATAAGTAGTACTAACAGTAAACATCATCATGCACAAACTTTTTTCGGCATATAATTATTGCACCAATCGTATAAAATTTTGTGTTCAAAAGGTTTCCTTTTAACACAAAAGAAAAATTTATAAGGAGGAACTTGCTTCATGGACACTGGCACCCATATCGTCATGGGGATAGCGCTTGGCGGATTAGCAACACTTGATCCAGCCGTCCACAACGATCCTACACTATTTCACGCTATCTTAGTTGGAACAGTTGTAGGTTCCCATGCACCTGACTTTGATACAATCCTAAAAATGAAAGGCAATGACGCTTATATCCGAAACCACCGTGGAGCGACCCATTCCGTTCCTGCGATACTCATGTGGGGCGTGTTAATTGCCGGTTTGATCCACGCGTTTGTTCCACAGGTTAACTTTTTCCATTTATGGCTCTGGACGTTTGTAGCTGTGGTTATCCATGTGCTTGTCGATATTTTTAACGCATATGGAACCCAGGCATACCGGCCCTTTACCGATCGCTGGATCGCACATGGGTTCATCAATACATTCGACCCGTATATTTTTCTTTTGCATATCGCCGGAATTATCGCCTGGATACTCGGTGCTAATCCGGGCTATACATGGATCATCGTTTACACGGTTATCTTATTATATTACATTAAACGGTACCTTGATAAGCGGGAAATTGTAAAAAAAATACGTGATTACTTTCCGGATATCCAGTCAATCACCACGTCACCGACTATCAAGCAAAACACATGGCGTGTGGCGATTACAACAACGGATAAATTTTATGTCAGCCGTGTTGAAAATGGTCATATCCAAATTGTCGACAAATTTGATCGCGTTCCATTGCCAAATACGGAAATTATGAGGGTCGCGCAAAAGGATTCGAACGTTGCGGCGTTTTTGTCCTTTTCCCCGGTCTATCGTTGGGAAATTAATGACTTTGATGATTTTACCGAAGTGCGATTTATTGATCTTCGGTATCGCTCCAAAGGACATTACCCATTTATAGCCGTTGTGCACATTGATGATAATATGAAAATTATGAGTTCGTATACCGGTTGGATTTATTCGGAACAGAAGCTGCAGAATAAACTGTTGTTTGGAGATAATCCGGTGTAACGAAATCAGCAAAACACTAGGGATCGCACCCTCGCAAAGGGTGGCGATCCCTAGTTTACTTTTTCCCCCAATACCGAAATCGGAACTGCTTCTTCCTTTTCATATTGCTCGTTCAACAAATTCAACCGATGACCCCAAGCAAACACACCGTTAATATAATTTATTTTAAAAGTATGACCAGGATCACCAGCAATTTGATGAATATCATCCGGGTGAAAATCTTCCGGGTTCAACATATAAGCCATGGCAACTTGCATTTTCCGTTCATTGACGGCAACTTCGCTAATATTGCCAAGCTGTTCGGCTTTTTGCGCTTTCTCCTTAAGCCGGCCAACCTCCTGGCGTAACTGCTCAATCGAATAATCACTGTAACGATAGTCCAACATCATTGTCCCCTTTCCAGTAAGGCACTCTATAAAGACTAAAACCATGGTTACTATAATTAAAAAGCCTTAGTCCTTTGCAAGTTACCCACTACCTATCAGTTTACATTTTTCCACTAGTTTAAGACAATAAAAATGAATGGTTTATGTCGTCATATTTTTAAACAAGTGTTATGCGAGGATATTTGCTTGGCAGGAAAGGATATCGACTGAATGGCGTGTTGCATCAACCTGCAGCGTTCGTTTATCGACCGAGTGCCACTCTTTATCAACCGGGGAGTGCAGGATATCGACCAGATAGCGCTTTTTATCAACCATAATGTGCGCATATCGACCAGATAGCGTGCTATATCAACCACATAGCACATAATATCGACCAATGAGGCACGCATATCAACCGATAAATAGAGGATATCAACCATGTAAACATAAAAACATGGAGTCACCCCTGTCCTTAAGCATTGGAAATTTGATCAATCAAAAAATGTCCAATACAGACTGGAACTTACCAGGGAAATCTGAATCCTGTGGATACTCATCAACTTTTGGAGCATAGTAGATTCTTCCACTATTTTTCCCGGAATATTTCAAACCCATTGATTTTAGTAACCGATAAATAACTCTGGGGGAATCAATGCTTAGTAAACGTCGGCACTGGCTGTTTGTTATGGTGTCATGGTAGAGCAAAAAATAGTCTAAAATAACCCGCTCATGCAATTTTATTTCTGTTGCTGAGCATTTTTGGCATACCCATTTTCCATACGTCCGGGTTATTGCAGGTTGTCCACATTTAGGACATGAAATTCTGGTGTGAAGGTGTCTTTCCTGAATGTTAAACCGTTTAATTAAATCTGGATGAAGTGGTGCATTGGCATGTAAAATTAGGTTATTCAAGTTTTTAATTTGCTGGATTGATAAGGGATGAGCTGTATATTTTTCCGCTAGTTGATCCAAATGTAAATGCAAACTTTCCATTCGTATCAGTTTTCTATAAATAATGGGGGCGTTTTGCTTTATATTAATAATGGTGGAGGGGTTGCTACTAACCACTAATGTATCTAGTGGGATTGATATGTTAAATTGATGCAGCCAATCTTGTAAATGTCTTTTTTGTGTTTCGGCCTGTAGTATAGGATCTTGTAAAGCCATTCTTTTATCCCCATTAATTTGAACTAATTGATTCAATTTGCTATCGCATTCTATGATTCCAGCGATATTTTTTATTTCCAAGATACAGATGAATTTATCGCAAATAATTAACGTGTCTATTTGAAAATGAAAGTTGTGGATTTTTAGACGGATATCATGAATGACGTAGAAATTTTTCCGGGGGAACTGCATTAGGCTAAAGTCAACATCTTTTTCTCCTAAATACCCTGCATTAAAGCGGTTATAGCGTTCTAAGAGTTTTGGATTCTTCCTGTAACGTTCTTTCAAATTACGAAATAGCGCCTCATAACATAAAATAACATAAGGTTTTTTTCTGTGTTTAATAACTTTCAATGGATTGCTCCTTCCTACATTGGTTTATACGTTACAATTTCGACAAAAGATAAAAAATTCCTCTTTTTTAAGTGGAATTTTTTTGTGAGAATAATATATATGTAATTGTGATGGTAAAAATGTCGTGTAGCACTTGATGGCAGATGAATATCGGTAGAATTTGTTGAAATATCGACTGGATAGAACAGAACATCAACCGGAAAGGCCTGAATATCAACCTCATGTATATTACTATCAACCAAAAAGTGGTGTTATCGACCACTCACATGATGATATCAACCAGAAAGAAAGATATATCGACCCCCATCGCAGTTATTTCGACCGGTATCAACCGCTTGCATGATGTTATCGACCACTTACACGTCGGTTTCAACCGGAATGAAGGAAATATCGACCTTCTTCGCCTCTATTACGACCGGGAAAACCAGATATCAATCACCTGCACGCTTCTATCAACCACAAAAGCGTTGTTATTGACGCACATGCTAATTTCAACTTTCAACCGGAAGCATTTAAAGCTTCCGGTTACTCTCCCCCACTGTATTCATCCAAAAACCGATTAATCTGCTCGATGGCAAACCCTTTACGGAATAATGCCTCTTTCACCTTTTGATCCAGCATCTGACCGGATTGTTTTTTCCCGTATTTACGCATGACTTTTTCTCCATGATGGACAAGCGCTTCCCATTCGGCGTCATCATCTTTTTGTTCTGCCATTTCGTCAAGGACATCCTTGATAATTGGCTGGGTAAAACCTTTTTGCAGTAAATTTCCTTGTAGCTGCTGAAGTCGCTGTCGAAAAGAATGTTTGCTGGATTGATTCAGCTTTTTTTCCACGACTTTGCATGCCTTTTCATATTGTATTTCGTAGGTATAAGCTGTGACTGCCTGACCGGCAATATCTGCTGCCACCCCTTTTTCTTGTAACTCTTTTTGTACAAGTCTGGGACCTTTTGTTGTTGTATTGATTCTGGTTCGAACAAAAGACTCGGCAAATTGCTTATCATCAATCAATTTTTCTTGCTCAAGTCGGCTAAGAATCTTACTAATCTGCTCTTCATCCACTTCTTTTTTTAATAAAAAATCATGCATTTCCTTTTTTGTTCGCATTCGGTAGCTTAAATAATTAATCGCCAGGGTATATGATTTATGAAAGCTATCTTTTTTCAATAGGGTCGTAATCATTGCATCATCCAGTTCAAGTCCCTTTTTCAGATGATATTCAATCAGGACAGCTTCATCGACACTGAAACCATATTGTTCACCGTCCCCATTGTCAATGTAAATATTATAACGGCTGTTTTGTCTTTTTTGCGTCGTAATTCGTGTGATTTTCGTCAAATTAGCACCCCCATCTTTATCATACCAAAACGATGAACATATGTACTATGATTTAGCAAATAGCAATCCTGGTTATGGAATATACTATAAAGAAGATGCTGCATGTCAAGATTACCAACATAAACTGATCTTTACCTAAAAGGAGTGAAAACCTTGAATATCTTAATTACTGGAGGAACCGGTTTTGTTGGCCGTCATTTGACCCAATTATTAACAAAAGAAGGTCATCATGCCTATGTCCTCACCCGGTTTCCTGAAAAATATCACAATACAACAAACACTACCTATCTGCACTATCCGGAAACGCCCAAAGCTTTACCGATTATCCATGCTGTCGTGAATCTGGCCGGCGAGTCGCTGTTTGGCTATTGGACACCGAGGAAAAAAGAAGCCATTCGAAATAGTCGAATTTTAACTACACAGACTGTGATTGACCTTGTGCAACAAATGGACAAGAAGCCATCGGTATTTATCAGCGGTTCCGCAGTTGGTTATTATGGTATGTCTGATGATCAGATTTTCACCGAGCAAACAACGACTCCAGGAAATGATTTTTTAGCCCAAGTGGTTACCGATTGGGAAAAAACTGCCAGCCAGGCAAGTGAATTAGGAATCCGTACTGTATTTACCCGGTTTGGCGTGATCCTGGGAGAAAAAGGGGCACTTCCCTACATGAGTTTACCGGTAAGATTGTTCATCGGCGGGAAAACCGGCAGTGGAGAGCAATGGATTTCCTGGGTTCATATTGATGATGTCGTTCAGTTGATTCTGTTTTGTATACAAAATGAACATATTGACGGACCGGTTAATGTTACCGCACCAAAACCGAAACGGAATAAAGCGTTCATCCGCCTATTAGCCCGGGTGCTCCACCGGCCATATTGGCTCCCCACCCCCACCACACTGATTCACACCAGTCTTGGGCAAGTGAGTGAGCTAATCACCAAGGGACAATATGTACTCCCAAAAAAAGCGGAAACTTTTCAATATCCGTTTCGTTATCCGGATGTGGAAAGTGCATTGAAACAAATTTTAAAATAAATAAGTGAAAAAATAGTACGCTTGTTCAACTAAAAATCCATATGAAGCCTATTTACAATTAAGGATGAAGAAGTTTCCTGATTCGTATAATTTTTACCATCCCGGTAAACCTAGACATAGAAAAACGCGAGATGCTCGGCTTGCTGCTGGGGTTTCAAACCACACAAAAGTGAGGGATATCGATGGGTAAAAATAAAAAGGACGTTCATCAAGAGAAATTTTTAAACAAGACGCAGGAAGTATTGTACCAACGCGAGTTCAAGGGTGCAGATAAGGTGTATGAACAATTTTCACAAAAACGGAGCCGGAGCTAACATATCCGGCTTCGTTTTTGTTTATCACACACTAACGGGCTACACTTATCCACAACTTGTTAATCATGTTGGTAACTTATCAACAAACTGCTATATCGTCTTTCGGTTTGTTGATAAGTTTGTGGATAAGGTGAATTATATTTATTCTGCCATATCGACATAATATTTCGCCTTGTTTTCCTTCACAAAGGGCTTTTGCTTATATTCCAAAGCAATACGTTTATATAATATTTTTCTTGCTTCACTTTCTGCATCTTCCTTTCGCTTGCCAAATCCATACCCTGTCATGATATTTGTCAATTCAAACATTAATGCTGCTTGCCAGACGGCTGATTTATCGACATTCCAAAGGAAAATATACACCGTATGATCCCCTTCAACATGAATTTCCAGTTCTTCTTCCGTAAACATTACCCGCAACATGAAGCATTTTGTTAGACTTGTAATGGTTTGGTGATACAAAATCAGGCAGCTAACCAAGTAACTCATCCCCTTCACGTTCTGTTTAGGAATATTTTACTATATGTTCTATATCAGAACAATGAAAAGCATTTATTTTCGCTAATGTCTGATAGGATAAATTTAGTTAACATGTTTTTTATTTATTCTATCTAAACAGAGTGTGATGATCATGAACTTGGAGCAGATTTCCTATAACATCAAATTTTTGCGTAAACAACACAAGTGGACCCAAAACGACTTGGCAAAGCGACTATCAACTTCCCGCTCTGTGATCGCCAAATGGGAAAACAACGTGGTGATCCCGGATGTGTCTTCCCTTATTGAATTGAGCATGGTATTCGACGTATCCATTGACCAACTGGTTGGCAATTATTCCGTACGCGAAGATCTGTTGAGGGACTTCAAACGTGTCTACAGTTCCGATGCTGAATCCTTTGATGTCGAGGCGATGGAGATCGTTGAATATATCATGCAACATCCCGAGTTCAAAACAAACATTCACCGCTTAAAAGGACTTCCTTTAAAAAAACAACAATCCATTCAACGTTTATTTGGTAATTTAATTCAAGAATGTGAGCAATTATAGCAGCTATTCCATTCACATTAGAAGCGGATAGCTGCTTTATTCGCTCACACTCGGTTGATTCCTGCACCCTCAAGTTGATATCAACAGGTTCCCCGGTTGATTTCCGTTCAAGATTTAATTTTACGATGCTACAAGACTAACGTGCAGCATGAATGGTTATTTTCCTCAATAATAACCAACTGATCCCGTATAATACAATTGCAATCAACAGTATTTCATAGAAAAACACAATTGAAAATGATTGAGCAATAGCAATAATGAAGTCGATTAGAAAACCCTGCGCCAATCCGAATAACAAGATAACCACCATTAGGCCTAAACAATGCCGCTATACTTGTTGATGTCAATATAATTTTCAAAAAAAACTAAAAAGGCGTTACACTATGTATAGTGCAACGCCTTTTTATATGTCCGATAAGAACAAAAAAGTAATCCTTCATGTGCTTCTAACCAGGCGCTAAGGGATCACTTTTCCTAACCTGTACTAATCTTCCCCAATCTTCTTATCGTCCTTCTTCGGAAGCCTGCCAGCGCGCTTGGCCGCCTCTCTAAGCAAGAATTCCACATGGCTGTTGACGCTGCGAAATTCATCCTTTGCCCATCGTTGTAAAATATCGTATAGTGCCGGATCTATGCGTAACGGGAAATTCTTTTTCTTCGCCATCGAATCCCTCTTTTAAACCTTATTGATACAGTGATCCCGTATTGATGACCGGTTGAGATCCATTATCGGAAACAATCGAGACCAGCAAATTATTAATCATTGCTACCCGGCGTTCTTCATCCAAATCAACAATCCCTTGCTTCTCAATTTGCTTAATTGCGTCCTGTACCATACCAACCGCGCCTTCAACGATTTTCCAGCGAGCGGCAATAATGGCATCTGCTTGTTGTCGCTGTAGCATCGCCTGGGCAATCTCGGTCGAATAGGCCAAATGCGTCAATCGTGCCTCAATCACTTCCACGCCGGCAACTTTTAGACGATCCTGTAATTCGTCGGTTAACTCATTGGATACCTCTTCCGCATTTCCCCGCAGACTTAACTTCGTATTTTCAAATGTATCATACGGATATTTGGTTGCGACCGCGCGAATTGCAGTTTCACTTTGGATCTCAACAAACTGTTTATAATCATCGACATCGAACACCGCTTTTGCCGAATCAATTACTTTGAACACAATCACCGCAGCAATTTCGATCGGATTCCCATTGACATCATTGACTTTTAACAGCTTACTATTGAAATTTCGCACCCGTAATGAAATCGTTCTTCGTATGGAAAATGGTACCGTAACAACAATTCCTTCCCGTCGAATCGTCCCCATATATTTCCCAAGAAAAATTACGACCACTGACTGGTTAGGCTGTACCAATGTGACCCCGCTTCCCAATACAATGGCAACCACCAAACAAATCGCCCCAATAATAAACTGTGTTTGAATGAAACTAATAACAGTTCCAGCAATGAGGACTGCTATGATAATAATCCCCAAAAATCCATTCATTGACCATGCAGCTCGTTCCTTCATGGTGTCTCCTCCTTTGATATCATATTATGACTATATTAGTATGATATCATTTTTGTTTAAATTTGTAAATATATTTTACTGAAAATTTGTTAATTCTATCCCGCTTTTCCGGTTAATCCATCCATTGGTGATTTTTCCGTGAAAATAAAATATCCTTTCCCGTTTGTCACAATGGAAATGTCACCATAGACCGCGGTAGAATATATCATGGAATGGATTCGCTGCAAATTGCCGACAACCCGGTCGACTGGATGTCCATAATGATTCATTTTGCTATAGGTTAAGATAGCTACTTTCGGTTTGACCAAATTGAGAAATCGATACGATGTGCTTGTATTTGATCCGTGATGACCAACTTTATAAATGTCTGATTGAACATCTTTTTCTTGCTCCATCAATTGTTCTTCCTGCCCGCGCTCTGCATCTGCCATAAGCAAAAAGTCAACCTCGTTATAGCCGACTTTTAACACAATGGAGGATTGATTATTATTTTTATGTTCCTCATATGAATTCAACACACTGATATCCACTAATGGGTCAACATCCACCACGTCACCTTGCTTGGCAATGTTAACCGGAATTTTATGTTTGTGAATTTGATTAATATATCGTACATATGTCTTGGTTGAGTGCAATTTGCCCGAATCCAATGCTTTGTCAATCTTGAAGGATTTCATTACTGTTGGAAGTCCGCCAATATGATCGATATCCGGATGTGTGGCAATTAACAGATCAATTTTCTTGATGCCACGCGCTTTAAGAAATTCCACCACATCCTTCCCCGCTCTCGGGGGCCCGGCATCAATTAAAATGTTTTTCTTACCCGGGGTTTCAATAAGCGTACTGTCCCCTTGTCCTACGTCAATGAAATGGATCTTCATTTGCTTAGGCTGCGGTGTTTCGGCTGATATTGTAGTTGGGATAAAAAATAATTGCAGCAAGATAACGACTTGAAAAACTTGAAAAATCCGCATGATGATACATCCTTTTTATGAATTGATGTATCATAGTTTTTTCATGTTTGAAGCGTATTATGATAGAGAGTAGCTATTTTCTTGTTTAAAATTGCATTACAATGCTCTACATAACTGTGGCATCATTTTAATTTTTCAAGATAACCATAATTTTTTATTGTGTATAATGTATTTGTTGTATATAATGTATATATTACTTGGTGACTGTTACAAAAGGGAGGACAAAGATGCAAATTCTGATTTCCAATAGTTCCAAAGAATCCATTTATTATCAAATAAAAAGTCAGGTCAAAGAAAAAGTACTATCGGGCGAATTAAAAGAAGGAGATGCCCTTCCCTCAATGCGTCAGTTGGCAAAAGATCTGCATATAAGTGTCATTACGACCAAGCGTGCATATGAGGAGTTGGAGAAAGAAGGATTTATTTATTCAATCGTAGGAAAAGGTTCTTTTATCGCGGAACAAAATGAAGATGTCGTGAAAGAAAAGAAATTGGCAACCATTGAGGAGAAGTTATTAGAAGTCATTGCAGGCAGCAAAGAGATAGGGTTGTCACTAAAAGAAATCAAGGAATGGTTAACCATTTTGTATGAGGAGAGATAAAGATGGAGCATGCTATCGAATTACGGAATGTACATAAATCATTCAAAAGCTTTGGTATCAAAGATTTGTCATTGCAAGTAAAAAAGGGATTCGTGACAGGTTTTATCGGTGCCAATGGAGCCGGCAAGTCGACTGTTATCAAAATGATCATGAATTTGCTTCATCCTGACTCTGGTGAAATCCGTGTGTTGGGTATGAACTACAAACAAAACGAAAAATCCATTAAAGAAAGAATCGGATTTGTTTTTAACGATGATATGTTATACAAAGAATTGACATTACGTGATATGAAAAAAATGATCGCTCCTTGTTACCGGAGATGGGACGATCCTTTGTTTTACCAATATTGTGAGCGATTTGAACTTCCACTCAGACAAAATATGAAATCTTTTTCAGATGGAATGAAAGTGAAAGCCGCTCTCGCATTTGCATTGTCGCATCAAGCAGACCTTCTTATTATGGATGAGCCGGCCGCGAACCTCGATCCGATTTTTCGCAGAGAATTGATGGAGCTTTTGCATGACGTCATGCTGAATGAGGAAAAAACTATTTTTTTATCGACCCATATTATGAGCGATTTATCTTCCCTTGCCGACTATATCACTTTTATTGATCAGGGAGAGCTCGTCTTTTCAAAAGGATTGCCCGAAATAGAAGCGGAATATGCAATCGTTCGTGGCGAAGTGGAATTGCTTGATCAGGATACCGAGCAATATTTTCTATCCATTAAACGGACGGATAGCGGATTTGAAGCTTTAAGCGCTAATTTTGAGGCGGTCGATGAATTATTTGGTTATGAAGCAATCATTGAAAGAGCAAGTTTGGAAGAGATTATGTATTATTCCCGGGGAGGTAAAGCGGATGCTTCAGTTAATTAAAAAAGATTTAGCCATTCATAAATTTTTATGGATCATATATTTTGCAATGCTCATCTTTTTTATAGCCTTTGATAAAGATGCCATATTCATTATCACCTTAATCAGCGCCTATTTAATGATGGACGCATTTTATGCTGATGAGCAAGCGAATGGGCATAGATTATGGAATGCTTTGCCATTTACCCGTAGTGAGGTTGTCAGTTCCAGGTACGCTGGTTTACTAGTTATAACGTTCATCTGCTCAAGTGCAGTCATGGTGCTTGAGCTAATTTTTAAAGCCGGCTGGAATATGTCACTTTGGAAAGAAGTGGTCGGTAGTGTGGTCTTGATGATGTTTTTAGGAGCATTATGCTTTCCTGTTTTCTATTGGATTTCAAAGCAAAAAGTTATTTTCACATTGCTTATATTGTACGTTCTCCTTCACATAGCGGGCTCGTATGCATTCTACTATCTGTATCTGTACCTGTTAGATACGCGTATTGTTCCTCAAGTATTAAGTAATGGGCAGTTGTTTGGCTCCGGTTTCGTGATAGCTATATGTTTGTATCTGCTGTCTTGGAGGCTTTCCATAACAATTTACAAGAGAAGGGAGATTATATAATGGTCGATGATTTATGTTGTAAGACAGAAACTGTGTCAGGAAAAAAACCTTCCAAATGGCGTTTTACTTGGTTGATGAATCTACTCTTGTTTGCATTTTTTCAAATCGTTTTTATTTTATTTGATGGCTCTAAAATTTGGATCATCTTGGGTTTAAACAAAAAAGGTGAGTGGGTCGTTTCAAAATTACATATGCTTTTTGACAAGTTTCCAATGTATCATACCGAACAATTAAACTATTTCACATTCGTCTGGATAATGATTTTGATATTACACGGCATCGTATGTACGTTCGAGAAATTATCGCAGAAATTTAATAATGCGAGAAATCAGTAAACCCTTGTTTAATAAACTGTATGTAACAAAAAATCCTGCCCCGATGTTTGGGACAGGATTAACAGTAGGTTATTCATTATGCTTGTTGAACCGTAATGGCATCATCCACTACATCAACATTTACTTTTTTCACATCTTGATTTTCCAGTAACAGATCGGTTAATTGGTCTTCTACTTTATCCTGGATGACTCGGCGTAATGGTCGTGCACCGAAACGACGGTCATAACCAAGCTTGACTAGCGCTTTTTTAGCGGCATCTGTTACAGCAATATCGATTTTATTTTCTTCCATGTTTTGTGTTACATCGTTCAGCATTAAATCAACAATCTCAAGTAAATTGTCTTCGGTTAATTCATTAAACGTAATGATCGAGTCAAAACGGTTTAAGAACTCCGGTTTGAAGTATGCACTTAAGTTTTCCAATGTGGTTACTGCTTCATGCTCATTCCGGTTAAAGCCGACATTGATTTGTTTGTCACCTGTACCGGCATTACTTGTCATGATAATCACAGTATCCTTGAAACTTACTGTACGACCATGGGAGTCGGTTAAATGTCCGTCCTCCATGATTTGCAGGAACATGTTTTGTACGTCTGGATGTGCCTTTTCGATTTCATCAAGCAAGAGAATCGAATATGGATTACGACGCACACGCTCGGTCAATTGTCCTGCTTCTTCGTGACCTACATAGCCTGGAGGTGAACCGATGATTTTCGACACGGCATGTTTTTCCATATACTCACTCATGTCGAGACGAATCAACGCATCGCGCGAACCAAACAATTCTTCAGCCAGTGCTTTGGTTAGTTCTGTTTTACCGACACCAGTTGGACCAACAAACAGGAATGATCCGATTGGACGATATTTTGATTTCAGTCCGGCACGGCTCCGGCGAATCGCTTTGGCAACTTTGTCTACTGCATGTTCTTGTCCAATTACCTTTTTACCAAGATTTTCGGCAAGATATTTCATTTGTTCTTGTTCATCTTTTTGCAGCTTGGTAACTGGAATACCTGTTTTTTCTTCAATGATTAATTGGACATCTTCCAGACCAACATCAGTTACTTGTGCTTCATCTTTTGCTTTTTCCAGTTGTTTTTGCAATTGAATTTCTTGATATCTTAGATGTGCAGCACGTTCATAGTCTTCTTTTTCAGCGGCTTGTTCTTTTTCCTGTGTCACTTCTTTAAGTTTTTGTTCAATAGAATCTGAGTCTTTTTCCGCATTGGACAGGTTTAAACGTGAACCAACTTCATCCATTAAGTCGATCGCTTTGTCTGGCAAGAAACGATCTTGGATATATCGTTGTGATAGTGTAACGAACGAACGGATAATATCATCTGAATAACGGACTTCATGGAATTTTTCGTAGCGGTCTTTGATACCTTTTAAAATTTCTACCGCCTCTTCCACACTTGGTTCTTTGACAATGATTGGTTGGAAACGACGTTCAAGTGCTGCGTCTTTTTCGATTTTACGATATTCTTTCAAAGTTGTTGCACCGATTAATTGCAGTTCACCACGGGCAAGTGCTGGTTTTAAAATGTTACCGGCATCCATCTGTGATCCTTCTGCAGTTCCGGCGCCAACTAACAAGTGAATTTCATCGACAAACAGAATAACGTCTGGTCGTTCCTGAACTTCTTGAACCAATTGTTTCATCCGTTCTTCAAATTGACCGCGAATTCCTGTATTGGCAACCATGGAGGCTACATCAAGTAAATAGATTTCTTTGTTCATTAGTTTGGTTGGTACATTACCTTCTGCAATTCTCACGGCTAGGCCTTCCGCAATTGCGGTTTTACCAACACCAGGTTCGCCAATTAAAACCGGGTTGTTTTTATTACGACGGTTTAACGTTTCAATGACCCGTTTCACCTCATTATCACGGCCAATGACTTTATCAACCAAACCAGCACGAGCAGCTTGTGACACGTTCTTGCCTAATTGGTCGAGCAATCCATTGCCACCATTGCCTTGAGCTGTCTGGGTTCTTGCACCCGCCTGGCTTTGACCGTTTCCTTGGAAGAAGTTCTGACCAAATGCGTCTTGGCCACCAAATCCGGAGAAAAAGCCGGATGGATTCATCATTTTTCCTTGTATTTCTTCAAAACATTGTTGACAAACATGCATTTGTACTTTTTCATTGTTTATCTGCATTGATACATTAATATTTGCTGGACGAATACCACAGTTTTGACATTTCATCATGCCATTCCTCCTTGTGATTTCTTATATGACTAGGTATTTATCCGCCTAGCCAAGATCAATTTTGACTTTGACTATCTTTGACCTTGTAACTACATTATACTCTGACCTTCTTTGACTTTCAAGGGGTTTGATTAATTTTTTGGGCTTTTTTATAAATCTATAAACCCTTGATAATAATGGGTTTATTTCTCTTTTCATTATACGTTATTCCCGTTTAACCTGATCGTTACACATCGATGAAACATCAAAATTCAGTTCAAAAGGTCAAAAGGGTCAAGATTTTGCATTGTTAAGTTTTACGTTTTTACATATAATAAGGATTAACGACTTTCTACATATTATATAAGTACAGATCGATTGGGGTGATATATTTTGGATGAGTCACGTACACAACGACATGAGCGAAAGAAAAATGGAAAATGGAAAAAACGAATCATATGGACCCTTCTCATTCTATTTATTATTGTTGTCGGTGCGGGAAGTTATCTATTTTATCAGGCGTATCAAGCGGCAAAAGGTTCCTATAAGGATTTAAACCGGCCCGGGGAACGATCAGCCCTCCGCCAAGAGGATGTCGCAATCGGCAAAGACCCCATTTCGATTATGCTTATAGGGTTGGAAAATTACGCGACCAAAGGCGAACATGGCCGGGCGGATACGCAAATGATCATCACCCTTAATCCGCACACCGACAAAATGACCATCACATCGATACCACGCGATACACAAGTGGAATTACCTGCTGAAGGTGCCGGACAATATGCTGGCATTCACAAAATCAATGCTGCTTATACGTATGCCTCCATCACTGGGTATGATCCAAATAAATTCACGGTAGAAACAGCGGAACGATTGCTTGATATTCCGATTGATGAATATGTAACAGTCGATTTTGACGGTTTTCGTGATATCGTCGATGCCCTTGGCGGGGTGACTATTAATATAAAAAAAGGTTTTTGGGAAAAAAATATTTATAATCATGATAAACGCATCTATTTCAAACCAGGTCCAGCCAAACTAAATGGCGAAGAAGCTTTAGCCTTTGTTCGTATGCGGAAACGAGCGGTCAATAGTGAATATCCGCGTGAAGAACGACAGCGACAATTTATCCAAGCGACTGTTAAACAAGCAATTTCGGTAGGGACCATCTTTAAAATTGGCGAGATTTCTGATATTCTCGGCAAGGATGTGGAAACAAGCTTGTCACCAGGGGAAATCTATGCCTTGGAAAAAGCATATTCATCGATTGATGCTTCGGGAATTGAAACGATTTCGATTGATGGATCTGATCAAATGATTGGCGGTGCTTCCTATTTCATTCCGACCGATCAGGGATTGGCTGATGTTAGCAGGAGGTTGAAACAGGAATTGGAATTGCCGGTGGATAATGAAACAACGCAATAGTAATGCGAAAATCCCAAACATGGTGGAAAGAACCATGTTTGGGATTTATATATATCGAATAAATATGAATGGAAGTTATTTTTGTTTGTGTTATCCCAGCTTTGGCGGATTTTGTCCCGACTTTCGGGTGCGCTCTCCTGTCCTCAGCAGGTTTCCTCCCGTCTTCCAGGTAACCTCTCGCGAATTAAGTAACTTTCCTAGCGGGGGCCCTCTCCTAATTCAATCGTTTTGAGGTATGCCCCTTCTTTTAATTGATTTTTGCTTTTTCCTTATTCCGCAATTCCACCCGGCGGATTTTACCTGATGTGGTTTTCGGCAATTCCTGAACGAATTCAATCGCCCGTGGATATTTATATGGGGCGGTCTGCTCTTTGACAAAATCTTGCAATTGTTTTACCAGATCAGGATTATTTGCATCAACCCCATCTTTCAAAACAACAAATGCCTTGACTATGTTTCCTCGTATTGGATGGGGGCTTGCCACAACGGCACACTCCTGAACATCAGCATGTTTAACCAAAGCATCTTCCACTTCAAACGGCCCAATGGTGTAGCCGGAACTCACAATAATATCATCACTGCGGCCTTCAAACCAAAAATAACCATCATCATCTTTCTTTGCTTGATCTCCTGTTACATAATATTCTCCCCGATGCGACTTTTTGGTTCGCTCTTCATCCTTATAATATTCACGGAACAATGCCGGACAGTCATTTTTTACAGCAATATCGCCGACTACCCCAGGGGCAACCGGTTGACCTTCATCATCAATAATCTCGACATCATTTCCCGGCGTTGGTTTTCCCATGGAGCCTGGTTTCACCTTCATTCCCTCCATGAAACCCAATAACAATGTGTTTTCCGTCTGACCGTATCCATCTCTTACGGTTATATTAAAATACTTGCGGAATGTATCAATAACTTCCCGATTGAGCGGTTCACCGGCAGACACAGCACTACGAAGCTTCGAGAGCTGGTATGCCTCCAGGTTGTCCGCTTTTGCCATAATCCGGTATTCGGTTGGAGTACAGCATAAAACGTTAATCTCCTGATCCTGCAACAGATTTAAATAGGTTTTGGCATCAAATTTTCCATGATAGACAAAGCCCGTTGCACCAGAGCCGAGCACCGATAAAAACGGACTCCAGATCCATTTTTGCCAGCCTGGACCCGCCGTTGCCCAGACCTTGTCGCCTTCTCTGATACAGAGCCAATTTTCCGCTGCAGTTTTCAAATGGGCATATCCCCAACCATGGGTATGTACGACACCTTTTGGGTTGGCGGTTGTTCCCGAAGTATATGGCAAAAAAGCAATATCGTCCCTGGTTGTGTCGGCGATTTCCAACTGATCAGAGGCTTCATCTTTGAGACGATCAAGATAGAGCCATCCTTCAACCGGTTCCCCGACAACAAACCGTTTTAGCTGGTCATATTCATGAATTCCCTCATATTGCTCAACAAACGGAAAGTAACTAACAACCGCACGTACCTCACCATGTGTAATTCGGTATTGCAAATCTTTTGTTTTTAACATTTCCGAACTTGGAATAATAATAATTCCCGTTTTTAATGCTGCCAAATAGACTTCATAAGCGGCGATCAATCGTGGAATCATGACTAATACTTTATCCCCTTTTTTCAAACCGTTATCAAGGAATACGTTGCCAATCCGATTCGCATTTTGCATTAATTGCGCATATGTTTTGCGTTCATAATTTCCTTGATCATCCTGCCAAATTAATGCCTCACGATCTGATACTTTGGCATAGCGTTCCATTTCCATTACAATATTATAATTTTTTGGAGCAATGAGATCTTCCCTGTTCATTCTTAGTACCAACTCCTAATATAAAGTATAAATTTATTATAACAAACGTTGCGAAAATTTGATACAGGAAATTTGTTTGGCATGAAAGAGATCTGATTGATGCTTCTGCCTAATGTGTTGATATGCGCGCTTTGTTCTGGTCGATTAATAATGTATATCGTATAAAATGCAACCAAATATTTTAGGGCGAGAGAATATTCTCTCGCCCTAAAAAACTGCCGTACCTGTATTTTATAATCCGTAAATTGCTTTTGGCAGGTTATTTTTAAGCACTAAATCGTTTAGGCTTTTTAATTGGTATCCCTGTTTTCTTAATTCCTTAATGATTTTGGATAGCGATTGGGCATTATCAGATGATACGGTGTGCAGCAAGATAATTGCCCCTGGGTGAATCTGTTTCATGACCTGATTATAGGAATAATCGCCGCCTTTTTGTGATTTGGTATTCCAGTCTGCAAAAGCAAGCGACCAGAAAATATGAACATACCCCAAATCATTGGCCCATTTTAAGGATTGTTCATTAAATACCCCTTTTGGCGGCCGCATAAAGGTCATCTGTTTTTGATCGGTAATTTTGGCTACCTTTGCTTCTAGTTCCTCAAGCTCTTTTTTCATTTCTGCTTTTGTCAGTGTCGTTAAATCGGGATGATGATAGGAATGGTTACCTACAGTATGTCCTTCATTCACCATTCGTTTGACAAGTTCTGGTTCGCTGTCCACATAATGCCCGGTCACAAAAAACGTTGCCGGTACTTTTTCTGCTTTTAATACATCCAGAATATCATCAGTATAGCCCTGTTCATAACCATTATCAAAGGTTAAATATACAACCTTGTCACCAGATTCATCGGCATAATAGGCGCCATATTGATGTAATATGTCGCGATAATGGCCGATTTCCGGAATTTTATGTTCATCATTCTTTTTATATCCCCAACCAAAGCTACCGGCATGAACGGTTGTGTTTGCCTGCAACATGGTAGTTGCAAATAATATCAGGGATAATATTGTCATTATAAATTTTCGCATAACAACCCACCTGTTTTTTCTTAGCTTTTCAGAAAGGCTGCTATATTATGCAAAAACCTCCTTAACCTTTTGTGTTTGCCTTTCAAAAGGGTCAAAGAGGTTTGAGCAGTATTAATGTAAATTAAATGCAAAAGAAACGTAATCCTGAATCGGTGCCCAGGCGCCAATACCTTGTTTGGTTACATTTTTGATGACAATTGATTTTTTACTGCCTTTTAATTCGAGATAGACTTCACCAAATGTGACCTGCCCTTTTTCACTAACCGCTGGCGCATATGCCTTTAATGTACCTGCTTTTTCTGTCGGTACCGAATAAGTATTTTCTTTTTTGGTATTTTTGCCGATAACTGTTTTATACGCCAATGGCAATTTTGTTTTGTCTTTTGCTTTCTGTAACATCATTTTCTTTACTTGATCCGGTTCGGAAATTTTGTTCGTTAGTGCACCTTCCACTTCTTTTTGTTCCTTTTGGATATAATTCACCTTTTGGTTTTGATCGCCACCGACATTGTTCAGTTCATTCTCATTAATTTGCTGGTATTCCCAGTTAATTGTTGTTTCCTGTGACTTATAATTTACCGGCCAGCGTCCCAGATAAATCATACCGCGATACCCTACCGCCATAAATGATGGTTTCACTGTTGTTTCATTCAACATCTTAATCAAATCCGGATTTTTAATCGGAACATCCACATCTTCAATTAATTCTTTTGTCGCTTTACTGGGCTCCACGATTTCTTGATCTTCCGTTGAATTCGGGAAGGTGTTATCCTTGGAGATGTTCAATGCATGGTTTGGCACCTTGAAATCATCTTTGGATTTTTTCTTTTCCGCGGCAAAACTATTTAGTGGAAACAGTAATAAACATACCATTACGATAAAGACAAACTGATATACGCTCTTTCGGTTCATGTGCCCCATTCCTTTCCATTTTACCTTAGTTTCCTCGGACACATGAAATTTATACTTGCCGGAAACTTTTCAGATAAAAAATACCCGAGCGAATTTTCGTCCGGGTAGATTTGTAATGTATCATGCGTTCACAGACTGTTTATCTCCAACTTGCAAATTTTTGATTTCCTCGCACGCTCCGAGATAGAAATATTACAGTCTATAAATTTTCACTTTATTTGCTCAACTCAATAACGTGCAGTTTCTCTTCAATGGCAATACTATCTTCCACTGAACGGATCATGGAACAATTTTTCCGGGAAAGTTCCAGATTACGTTCCAATTTGTCTGCATTCAAGCGATGCCCTTTAATCGTAAAGGTCAGTGCAACCCTTTCGATACGATTGGCCACATCCGGATTACGTTCCACGTCTGCATGGACGATTAAATCTTCATAATCGGTACGCTGTTTATCCAATATTTTTCGAAAAACAGAAGCACTGCAACCTGCAATCGAGGCGACCATTAATTGGAATGGGCGAAATCCATATTGTTCATCACCTGAAACCGACAATGTTCCAAATTCAAATTCACTTCGCATACCATTATCTTTTAAATAAAAATCCATATAATTCCCTCCGATTCAGATATATTTCCTGTTTTCATCATATCGTAAACTCCCAATTAATTCACATGCCATGATTGATCTTTTATAAAAAAGGCTTGCGTTATTTTTTTAACGCGGCTTGATCGAATGCTATGTTCGCCCAATCAACTTGCAACCTGGCTTGATCAACTTTTTTGCGTTCCCGATCAACTTTGCACTCGAATCGATCAACTTTCTTGCGTTCCGGATCAACTTTTGGCCTGATCCGATCAACTTTCCTGTGTTTTCGATCAACTTTTAAAACGCCCCCGCCATCACATTCTTTTGGCGATGGTGCAGTCTGCTATCGTCATTAAATAAACCTGCTATATCGTTTTTCCAATCGATCTTGTAAGTAGGAAATAAGCATGCAAATTGGCCAGTAAATCAATGCGACCAGAATATACATCGTCATTGAATCATATGTGCGTCCCGCGACGATTTGTGCTTTCTGAAATAGTTCGGGAACGGTAATTACTGCTGCAAGTGATGTTGCTTTTACCAAGTCCAGGTAAACATTCGTAAGCGGTGGGATGGCAATACGAATGGCCTGTGGTAAAATGATATGCCACATTGTTTGCCAGTATCCCATATTCAATGCTGTTGCGGACTCCCATTGTCCACCCGGTACACTGCTTAATGCAGACCGGTTGATTTCTGCAATATAGGCAGCACTATTTAGCCCGAATGCCAATGATGCCGCTAAAAAGGCCGATAACTGGACCCCGATCACTGGCAAGCCGGAGTATAAAATAAACAGGAAGACCAAAATTGGTGTACCACGCATGAAAGAAATGTAGACGCGTGCCGGCCATCTGAGTATGATTCGTCCTGATCCACGTGCCAGCGCCAGGAAAAATCCCAATACCAGACCAAGTGCCATACCGATAAAGGAAACTGATAATGTTGCCGGGATGCCGCCTAAAAGAAATGGCAAGCTTTCCCATGCCAAATGCCAATCAAACAGCTTGTCCCATTGAATCTGATCAATTTGCCAAGTAAACATCTACTCGATACCTTCAATGTCGGTAATATCTGCATCCGGCTTTTGGGAAACATCCTCGCCTGCAAAGAATTTCTCGGATAAGGCAGTGATGGTGCCATCTTGTTTCATATCTGCTAATGCCTGATTCACTTTTTTCTTTAATGTATCAGCACCTTTTTCCATCACGACATGTTGTGTATTTGGATAAAATTTTAAATCAGGCTGAATGGAAATATCCAAATCCGGAAACGCCTCTAATGCAAGTAATTGTAAATAATAATCATTAATAACAACATCCGTTCGACCATTTGCCACATCCCGGAGGTAAACATCATTGGTTACGTTCCCATACGTTTTCACCTCGGCACCATATTTCCTGGCGATATCACTGTACACCGTTGTCGCGGCGCCACCGGCTTTTTTGCCCTCTAAATCTTTCAATGATGTAAAGTCATCCACTTCATCATCCCGCACAATCATCGTTGCGTAGGAGTATTTATACGGTTTACTATAAGTGAAATTCTTCTTGCTTTCTCCCCTTAATCCTGCCTGGGCAACATCAATTCGTCCCGATTTTAACGAGGCGAACATAGCATCAAAACTTAATTCCTCAAACTTTATATCCAAGTTTAAACGTTTACCAATTTCCTTCATGATCTCTACATCATATCCTGTTAATTCGTCCGATCCCTCTGGATAATAAGAGGTTGGATAAAGGGTTCCCGGCGTACCGACCACCAGTTCACCACTATTTTTTATCTTTTCCCATGCTTCATCCATATCTTTATCACTGGATTTGCCACAGGCTCCAAGTATAATCAATACACAAATGACTAAAATAATCCCCCTTACTCGCAACCTTTCTCCCCTCCTGTATGTACTATGCAATTTACAAAATGATTGTAACAGGTTCACCCAAATAAAACAATATATCAACAAACCTGTATTTATATATCTGTTTCTGTGTTATAGTTCCGGGATAAAAAGTAAAAAAGCAGCCACTTGTTTGTGACTGCTAAACCCGCTGTATTCGGTTCATAATCGTTGCATTGATGACACCGCCAATGATGATGATAATACCGGAAATATAAAACCAGATCATCAACACGATAACTGCACCAAGACTGCCATAGGTTGCGGAATAATTGCCAAGTGTATTGACATAATAGGAAAAAGCCAATGAAACCAATTGCCAGCCAATCGTCGCAAAAATTGCCCCCCAAATGGCCTGTTTAAAATAAATTTTCGTATTTGGCGCCAATTTATACATTAATATGAGCACAATAAAAATGATCACCGAAGAAATGACCCAGCGCATCGCCGACCAAAAATAAATGAAACTGTCGGTGGCACCAAATAATGAGAATAAATATTCACCAATCATTTTCCCGAAAATCGGAAGCAACAGTGATACACAAATAACCACCACCATCGCAATCGTCAACACGATCGAGATCAGCCGGCCAAACACAAATGATCGATCTTCCTCAATCTCATGGGCACGGTTAAATGCCTTCATGACTGCTTTAATTCCATTGGATGCAGACCAAAGTGTACCAATAATCCCGATCGACAACAGCCCGCCATTTTGATTATTTACCAATTCGCTCATATTGCTGGTAATTAAGTCAGTGATATCCGCCGGTGCATATGTTTTGATGAAGTCCATCACTGCATCTTCATCTATTGGTAAATACCCAACCAATGTCACCAAAAATAACAGAAAGGGGAAAAGGGATAATAGTAAAAAGTAGGCAAGTTGTGCGGATAACCCAAATACATCATCATCCAAAATCCGCTGAACTAGCTTTTTTAAAAATGGCTTAGCCTTTATCATCGAAAGTCTATCCCCCCTTTTTCACCAATTAGTGGATGTTCAAAAAGTCCGGTAAAAATGACATGCCCCTGCAAAAGGGGTATGCCGACGCCTGAGCGCAAGCCCGTTTTTAGTCGGCCTTCCTTTGAAGAAGCTCATTGGCTTGCTTTTCCGCTCCTCATGTACCTTTTATGTACACTCCGGTGCTCAAAGCTACGCCGCCTAGAACTTCTCGGTCCTTTTTATCCTCCTTTTTGAACACGCACTATTACATGGTTGAATTTATTTCTTTCGGCTCATCCTTCTTAGTAATTTTATCCAGCGTATCTTCCACCTGTTCCAACGCATTAATCGCATTATCTGCATTTTCATTAAACTTTTGACTGAACTGGTTGCAAGCACTCTGCACATTGCGAATGGCATCAGTTGGATGTTTTAAATAATAGCTGGTCGTACCTTTTGCTTGTTGCAGCCGTTGTTTGGTGTAGCTTCTTGTCTCTTTATCATATAATGAGGCTAATCCACCTGCCACAGCACCTAATAGCATACCTAAGTATAATTTTTGTTTGCTCATTACTATCTCTCCTTGTTTTCAGTACTACTTGATCTATACTGATTGTACCAAGCTTGCACTGCTTTTTAAATGAAAAATCCTATACTGCTGATCTTTTCTATTTTGGTCATCTAACAGCAGATTATCACGTACCCGTACCATTATAACCGATTTTTCATTATCTGTGGAAAAATAGCCCTTGATTATATGTTAACTATCTATACCCGGGTAATGACAATCTGAAACCTGGGATGGATGAAAAGACGATCCAAACTAAGCTGGATAAGGTGAAACTTCCTTTATGGATCGCACAACTATCCTTTTATACACGCTCTTTTTTTTTAAAAAAACTGCTACTCCAATAAATAACCGGAATTCCTTAATGCAGCTTTTGCCTCTTCCAATTGTTTCTCTGTTTCCGCTTCAAGCGTATGCAAATGAACACCGCCCGTAAGCTGGGATAATAGTGATGCCCCTTGGTTCAATTTAGCAAGGAACGCATCCACATCCCTCCTGTTCTTTAGCATCAATGAACCAGTAATATCGCCATAAATTGGATGTTCCACCATCACGTTTTTAACCGTAACACCATAATCAACCAATGTATATAATTCATCAGCTGTGTCCTTGGCGGTATGGCGAACAGCAATCACCGCTGTACATAAAGCAGTATCCGCTGGTTCATGAAAATAAACATATCCCCGGGATGTAGCAATGATTGGTTCACCAGCAGCCTTTAAAAGAGAGACATCCTGCACAATCACTTGTCTGCTCACATTTGTTTTTTTTGCCAATACTTTTCCCGACAGCGGCTGATCGCTTTCCTTTAGCCATGATAATATCAACTGTCGTCTTTCTTCACCAAAAATTTTATCCAAATCAAAGACCCCCACAAACTAATTACTATCAGTATACCAAATCCATCTGACAAACCTGTCATCATTCATCTTTTAAAAATATAGGTTGCGTTTCTATCTCCATTGTGTAAACATATGTGTAAAGACACATGTAAAATATAAAGGGAGGCTGACGTAGAAATGAACAGGGCAAAATCCTTGTGGGGAGCACTCATTGTTGTATTGGTCTTGGCAGCATATATTTTGCCGTATACCGTTCTGTCAAGCGTTGACGCATGGTATGGAAGTTTTCTAATCTGGGGAGTTATCGGCGTTCTCATTATTGTAGCAAATGTCATGGTTACTAAGGACTGGAGGGAGTAAATTGCAAGCAAATTTTGTTTATATTGGCATTTTTATTTATATCATTCTAGCATTAGCGGTTGCTTTTTGGGCACGACACGGTGTCCGCACAAATATGTCCAACTATTTTATTGGCGGGCGGAATATGAATGGTATTCTATCAGCACTAAGTTACAGTGCCACGACGTATAGTGCCTTTATGCTGGTTGGACTAGCCGGATTGACTTATCAAGGTGGCGTTGGAGCGCTTGGATTTGAGATTGTCTATTTCACAGGTGTATCACTTGTTGCCTTATTTGGCCCCCGCTTTTGGCTCGCCGGGAAAAAATTCGGCTATGTGTCTCCAGCAGAAATGGTAGGCGATCGGTATCAGAGCAAACCTGTTGCCAGCGTCATTTCTATTATTAGTTGTTTATTTTTAATCCCATATTGTGCTGTCCAGCTTGCTGGTGTTGGATATCTGTTACAAGGGATTACGAATAATGCGATACCATTTACGACTGGTGTTGTGATCGCAACAGTTTTAGCTATATTATTCTCCTATACTGCCGGCATTTATTCGGTTGTCTGGACGGATTCATTACAGGCGATAATCATGATTATCACAGCAACCCTTGTTGTTTTGCTGGTTGTGCATCATTTGGGCGGGTTTGGGGTATTTTTTGACACGTTACAAATCAATCACCCGCAAGCTTTATCCGTACCAGGGAATGGCTATTTTAGTTTTGCCACGTTTGTGAGTTTAACACTGCCATGGTTTTTCTTTAGTTTGTCCAATCCACAAGTCAGTCAGCGCTTGTTCATGCCCGCTTCATTAAAAGGATTGCGACAAATGCTGATTGGTTTTTTAGCATTCGGATTTATTTATACATTTGTATCGGTATTGTGGGGATTTTCGGCATTGCAAATGTTTCCGGATCTGACAACAGCGGACTTGGCTACACCAAAATTGCTGTCATCCGAGTTGGTACCACCTATCCTCGGCGTGATCGTAATGGTCGGTATTTTGGCCGCAGCTGTTTCCACCATTGATTCGATCATGCTGACATTATCATCGATGTTTGCCAAGGATGTCTACGGAAATGTAAAACAGCATGCATCAGATGCCAAACAATTGCGGATCGGGAAAATCGTTATTCCGATCATTGCGATCCTGGCATTTGCCTTTGCTGAATTACAGCTTAACTTGATTGCAGTATTATCTGTCGCAGCATCATCCGGGTTAATTGTAACGGTTCCTGCTTTTATTGGTACATTTTTTTGGAAACGAGGAACGGCTACAGGGGTTATTACCAGCGTATTGTTGGGCGCCATTCTAGTGCTGCTGATGGAATTTGCCGGGTGGACGCCCTTGGGGTTTGGCTCTGGTGTCTGGGGACTAGTCATGTCGGCCATCCTGTTTACCGGAATAAGCCTCATCACCACAGCACCTTTAGCAAAAGCAGAACAATTTATCAACATTACGAAAAACAAAGAAATCAGACAGCACAAACAAGTATCTTAGCTGAGGCAAAATGAGGTTCTGCTATTCCTATTTTTATAGTGCATAGGGTAGATGGAGATTTAAGCAGGCTAGTGTTCGATTCATTTCTAGCTTGATCGATTTGGCGTCGGGTTCGATCGATTTTAGCGTGCACTCGATCGATTTTGCGCCCAGCTCGATCGATTTCCACTACTTGAGAAAACATCATTCAACACAAAAGGTACCCTTCTTATAGATGAAGAAGGGTACCTTTTCTGGAAAGCGTGGTAAATTAACACAGTCGTCACATATATTATGTGCTTCAATCAGACAGAAAATGCTGCCATTGCATCTTCCACGGAAACATAATCAAATCCCAGATCATGGGCAACAGCTTCATAGGTTACGTTGCCATTGAGTACGTTTACACCTGTTTTAATTGGTTCGCTATCTTTAACCGCTTGTAAAACTCCTTTTTTGGCAATTTGTACAGCATATGGAACGGTTACGTTGTTTAAACCAATCGTGGCAGTACGTGGAACAGCACCAGGAATATTAGCAACCGCGTAATGAAGTACACCATGTTTCTCATAAATTGGGTCATCATGTGTTGTTGGATGATCAACCGTTTCAAAGTTACCGCCTTGATCAATTGCCACGTCTACAATAACAGATCCTGGTTGCATTGATTTCACCATTTCTTCGGTAACGAGTTTAGGCGCTCTTGCACCCGGAATTAACACAGAGCCAACGACCAAATCAGATTCTTTTACAGCTTCGGCAATATTAAGCGGGTTGGACATTAGTGTTTGCACATCATTACCAAAAATATCATCAAGCTGGCGCAAACGTGCAGGATTAAGGTCAACGACGGAGACATCCGCACCTAAGCCAAGCGCGATTTTTGCTGCATTTGCCCCGACTACTCCACCACCAATAATAGTGACTTTTCCCCGTTTCACGCCAGGAATACCACTTAAAACAATCCCTTTTCCGCCTTGTGATTTTTCCAAATACTGCGCACCAAGCTGAACTGACATACGGCCGGCAACTTCACTCATTGGCGTAAGTAATGGCAAGGTATTGTTCACTGTAATGGTTTCATAAGCGATTGCTGTTACCTCATTTTCAACCAGCGCCTTTGTAAGTTCCGGTTCATTCGCCAGGTGGAGGTACGTAAATAAAATTAATCCTTTGCGAAAATATTTATATTCAGATGCAAGCGGTTCTTTCACTTTCATGATCATATCCGCTTTTTCCCAAACATCTGAAGCATTTTTAACAATTTCAGCACCAGCTTGTTTATATTCTTCATCGGTGAAACTGCTTCCTGATCCAGCGTTTGTCTCAATCAAAACCGTTTGACCAGCATTGACTAAATGGATAACCCCAGCCGGTGTCATCGCAACACGATTTTCATTATTTTTGATTTCTTTTGGAACCCCAATAATCATCATTATCATCTCCTCATCTTAAGTAACTTCTACAACCATTGTAATCCCTTTCACGAATAGAATCCTTATCGCAAAAAATGAAAATACTTCTTTTCGTTTGTGTAAAAACACAAATCACATATCGTCAAAACTTTCTATCAGCAAATCAATATATGCTGTTACCTTCAAATGTGCATTTTTTAAATTTATTCCACTTACTTCTTCAATGCGCTTTAAACGGTAGTTCATAGTATTCGCGTGAATGAACATTTTTTTGGCAGCCTGATTCACATTACTATCACATTCCAGATAAATTTTTAACGTGGGTAACAGTTCTGTATGATGTTTCTTATCGTATGCCTTTAACTTCTCCAAGCTTTCGTTTTCATAATGCATTTGCTGTCTTTTATTACGAAGTTCTTCAATAAATTGATAAATGCCGAGATCCTGATACGAATAAATTCCCTCCAATGTATCCGGAAATTTATCTTTCAATTCCATCACCTTTAACGCTTGTTTGTAGCTGTCGGTCATATTTATAGCAGAATGATAGATTAAACCTATGGAAGACTTCATACAGCAAATTTCCAACTGGGTATTCATTTTTTGTTGAAACGATTGAATAAATGCAATGATCAATTGTTTCATATGATCGACTTGTGCTCCTTGAACAAGTAAAATCAGTTGTTTTTGATCAAAAAGTCGTAAAACAATTTGTACTTTATTCAAGGTTTTCAGCAAATAATTTGCATGTCTTTCAATCGTCTCTGTTATATCATTTTTAAATTCAATGATAACAATTGCGAGATTACCATCCAATTGTATCCCGAGTTGCTCAGCCCGCTGTTTAATTTCACTTTCATTATCAATATCACCCATTAGCAGCTGCCAGAAAAAATTGTTATACGCATCCTCCCCCTTAATTTTCCTGGTTCGGGAATGCAGCATGAATTTTTTAACCAACTTGGCAGCTTCGGTTAATAATTGCAATTTATTGTCTGATAGTGCTTTATCGTTCGTATGCGCCCAAATAAATCCGAGTATTTCATTATTTTTGCGAATGGATACAGCGATACGATTACCAAGACCAACTTCCTCGATTGCCGGAATAGCTATTGGCTCATCACTTTCGAACAATTTGTGCATAATACCATTTTTCCAAAGGCTGTTAATCACCTTATCCGGTACCTTTCTGCTCATAATCGTTGAGATTCTTGCTTCATCAATATTTTCACTATGCTTACTGTATGAAATCAAATGATGATTAGAATCTTCTATTGTAATGGGGCATTCCAAAATTTCTGCAATGTAATCGGCCAATTGGTCTGCAGATTGAAAATCCTCGTTAAAATTGGTTGAGGATAGTGAATCTCGCATCGGGGAACACTCCAATTCATGTGTACTAATACGAGTTTATTATGATTTGTGTGTTTTTACAAATATAAAGTAAATGCTTTTGTAAAGTTAACAAATACTTATAGGTATGATCGACGTCAGGTGAAAAGCATATTGAAAAAAGCATCTATTACACGAGCTGGCTACTGTTTCCTATCTTCGCCTTATTAGGGGATCTCCCTAAAACACGCTGAGATCCCATTGTTTGGCTATGTGTCTTAACAGGCGGATACCGGCGATACTATTGCCTTTCTCGTCTAATGCCGGTCCGAACACGCCGATGCCACATCCGTCCATGAATGGCAAAATTTCTTCACGTACCCGTGGTGGTGCAACAGCAAGAATCCCCCCTGAAACACCACTTTTGGCTGGGATACCTACATATGTTGCGAATTTTCCAGAGTCATTGTACATCCCGCACGTCAGCATCAACGCTTTTGCGATACGTGCTACCTGACGTGGGATGATTTCTTCCCCTGTTTTTGGATCCTCACCATCACACGCCAGGATCAAACCAATCTTCGCCAAATCATCAACGGTTACTTCGATGGAACATTGCTTGAAATAAGTTTCTAATGTAATATTCAAATCCGATTCCAGAAACCCGGTTTCCAGCAAATAATAACCGATTGCCCGGTTACGCATCGATGAATCCCGCTCTGATTCATAAACATCCACATTTATCGACGGGCGGTAGCCAAGCATGGTTTCCATTAATTCAATAACGGGTTGCAGTTTCTCATCTGAAGTCCTTCCCGCCAACATGGATGTCACGGTAATCGCCCCCGCATTTATGAATGGATTAAATGGCTTCTCCACCTTGCGCATTTCCAGATGCATAATCGAATTAAAAGCCTCCCCGGTTGGCTCGACATCAACTCGATCAAGCATATAACCAACCCCGCGTTCGATACAGGCTACGATAAAACTGAAAACCTTTGAGACACTTTGCAATGTAAATGGAACATCCACATCACCAGAACGAATCTGCATATCATTTTTTCCAATAATTGATATTCCCAGATACTCCTGTTTCGCTTCAGCCAAAATCGGGATATATGAAGCAACTTCACCATCACCCGTATGTTTTCGATAAAAGGATACCCAATCATCAACATAATTGGTTAACCATTCCTGTGTTTGTTCCGTATTCCAATTTGCTGCGCCTTGCACCATGTATACTCACCTCACGACTTGTTGATCTGATGTTACTATTATATTCCATCCAGCCAGGTATTCTCCTTAGAAGATGATACTTTGGCAACTTGCGTCCAATCTTGCACTCCACTATACATACCACTCCAGATAAACTGTTAAACTTGCGCACGGTTTTCATTTAATATGTATGTCGGTTTTAGTATGCCTCGGGTGTGAACAGTTTATCGGCGACTTCACACTATTTATCAGCGATTCCGATCAGTTTATCGGCGGTTTTTCACTTTTTATCGGCGAATCCCAAAAATTAGGGCAGTTATTGTAGCTGGATTGGAAAAAGACAAGATTAACTTTAGCGCAAGGCGAATGAAACTGTCCATAAAAAAGGGACTAGCCATTGTACAGCCAGTCCCTTTTTCCAAACCCTGTTTATTTTCCAATGAATTCTTGTGTCCAGTAGTTTCCGTTTTCTACATGACCAACGCCAATGTGGGTAAAGTCAGGATTTAAAATGTTGGCACGGTGGCCTTCACTATTCATCCAACCATTAACTACTTCTTCTGGTGATTTTTGACCTTTGGCAATGTTTTCACCAGCAGTTTTGTAGCTGATACCGTACGACTTCATCATGTCAAATGGTGAGCCATAGTTCGGGCTGTTATGTGAGAAGTAATTGTTGGCACTCATATCACGAGATTTTTCATGAGCTACTTTACTCAATTCCGTGTCTGCTTTCAGTGGTGACAATCCCTGTTTTTGACGTTCCTGGTTGGTTAAGTCAACTACTTGTTGTTCAAATTGACTTAATCCCTGCGCTTGTCCATCGTCTTTGCTTTCTTGTTTATCGGCAGCCGGCTTGTCTGCGGGTGCTTCGGAATTTTCCGTTTGTGCTGGTTGTTGCTCCGTTTGTTGAGCCTGATCTTCATTTTCTGTCTGTTGCGGCTGATCTTGTTTTGGCTGATCAGCTTGTTGTTTTTGATTATCACCCTGTTGGTTCGAATTAATATGACAATGGTTCAAATAATTGTTTAATAGATTGTGAGAACCATTCACTGTATATGTTTGATTTGTTGAATGATCAGTACCAGCTGATGCATCAACCGATGATAATGCTCCGCCAAAAACCAGAGCTGTTGTTATTGCAGTGGCAATGCCAAATTTTTTCCACATGTTGTACACTCTCCCTTTGCGTTTTTGTTTTTGCAAAATCATCATAGCATGGGTTTTTTGTAATAATGCTGGGAGTGCCTGCCAACTACGATAAATGAGAGATAGATTTTTAATGCAAGTCCAATATTTCCCTAGAATACAAGATATCCGGTGGTACCTGATTACGGGCATACAGGAAAATGTTCAATCCAAAGGGAAAAATTACATAAAAACAACCATTGACATATGCAAATTTTCCAAGTTCTTGTTACAAAAAGTAAAATGTTGTAACGTTATTGTTACTTGCCTTTCATTAAATATAGTAATCTGGTTTAAAATTTTATTTTTGGGTGCAAAAACGCTAGATAACAATATATGTAAAGTAGTGACTTACCCCCAGAAATTATGGTATGGTATAGAAAATATATAATTAGAAGTCTGTCATTATTGGAGGAAGTATATCATGTTATCTAATGCAGAGATTGGAATAGATTTGGGCACGGCCAATATATTAATTTATTCAAAGTCAAAAGGTGTTGTTCTGAACGAGCCATCTGTTGTGGCGATTGATATTAATACGAAAAATGTTGTTGCAGTTGGTGCTGAGGCGAAAGAAATGGTTGGGAAAACTCCACAAAATATTGTCCCGATCCGACCATTAAAAGACGGTGTTATCGCGGATTATGATGTAACCGCCCAAATGCTTAAAGAGCTTTTAAAGAAGGTTAGCAAAAAAATGGGACATTCGATGCGGAAACCAACGATCGTTGTGTGCACCCCATCCGGAAGTACGACGGTTGAGCGTCGTGCCATTCATAATGCGGTCACAAGCTATGGGGCGAAAAACGTCCATTTAATTGAGGAACCAGTTGCAGCTGCGATCGGCGCTGATTTACCGGTTGAGGAACCAGTTGCCAATGTTGTCGTTGATATTGGCGGTGGTACATCTGAAGTAGGCATCATTTCATTTGGCGGCGTGGTATCTTGTAATTCAATTCGCACCGGTGGCGACAAAATGGATGAGGAAATCACGCAATACATTCGCAAAAACTATAACATTTTAATCGGTGAACGTACCGCTGAAAATGTCAAAATGGAAATCGGTTATGCTTATCCAGACCATAAAGAGGAAACAATGGATGTTCGTGGACGTGATATGGTTACTGGCCTGCCGAAAACAGTGACCGTTTCCTCCTTTGAAATTCACAACGCGTTAAAAGAATCTCTGGACCAAATATTGGAAGCCATCCGGGCAACCCTGGAAAGCTGCCCTCCAGAATTAAGTGGTGATATTGTCGATCACGGTATCGTATTAACTGGTGGTGGCGCCCTTTTGAACGGTATGAAAGAATGGCTGGCAAACGAAATCATTGTCCCTGTTCATATCGCACCAAACCCACTCGAATCCGTCGCAATCGGCACCGGCCGCGCATTGAAAATGATTACCAAATTACAAAAAGCTGCAAAATAATAGTGATACGGTCGTGAACTCATTATGGTACACGGCCTTTATTATTTTTATGGATTAAATGCCTGAATGTAACTTGGGTTAATGCCCTTATAGCAGCTGATATTACAGATGTGGCGGTTGATTCACTTGTTTGATCACCACACCCGTTTGGTCGATATTACGCCACATCCGGTTGATACTCTCCTCTATTTGGTTGATATTCCGGTCGATTCGGTTGATATCCGTGCCCATTGGGTTGATATGTTGCCATTTGCGGTTGATATAGCTACTCATTTGGTTGATACCCCCTATTTGCGGTTGATATCCAAGCATAATTGATTGATATTCACGTTCGTAGGTTGATGCAACATTCGGCCATATCCCCCCTATTTCCAACACACGCAAAAATTTTCCGATAAAATAACACAAAAACATTTACAAATTATTCAGAATAGACTACAATGGAGTGTAGATGAATCATGTAAAAAACGCTAGCACGTTTAGGACGCATGATCTCTATAAAACTTACATCCTATAATAAAAAGGAAACCGAATGTCACGTAAAAATACTGCCTAATCTGTTTACAGCTCCACCCCAGTGCTGTTCCAAAGATATGAGCCAGTTCCGATTGAGTTACAGCGCAAACTGTAGTCAATTTGAATTGGCTTTTTTACATGAATAGAAAGGAGTGATGATATGTCAGGGGCGCTTGAAAATGTCAAAGTTCTTGATTTGTCCCGTGTGTTGGCCGGTCCGTATTGTACGATGATCCTCGGTGATATGGGTGCAGAAGTCATCAAGGTAGAAGCACCCGGCGGAAGTGATGAGACGCGTAAATGGGGACCACCATTTAAAAACGGCGTCAGTGCCTATTATTTGTGTGCCAATCGCAATAAAAAAAGTATTACCGTTGACCTGAAATCTGCGGAAGGAATTGAGGTTATTAAAAAACTCGTTTCTGAAAGCGATGTCATCATTAACAATTTTAAAGCCGGGACGATGGAGCGGTTCGGACTTGACTATGAAACGCTTGCCGCCATTAATCCGGGAATTGTCTATTGTTCGATTACTGGATTTGGTGAAACTGGTCCTAACAAAGATATGCCCGGCTATGACTTTATTATTCAGGCAATGAGCGGATTAATGAGTATTACCGGTGATGCAGATTCCGGTCCACAAAAAGTCGGCGTTGCGATTACCGATATTTTGACCGGGCTATATGCCTGTATCGGAATTCAGGGTGCACTCCTTGAGCGGAACCAATCGGGTAAAGGCCAGAAATTGGATTTATCCCTTTATGATTCAGCAACCAGTGCGTTAGTCAATATTGGTAGCAATTATTTGATGTCTGGGAAGATCCCACAAAGACTTGGTAACCATCATGCCAATATTGTTCCCTACCAAACATTTAAAACAGCAGATGGGGAAATGGTTATTGCCGTTGGGAATGATAACCAGTTTAAAAAATTATGCCAACTAATGGGAAAACCGGAATTCATGGAGGTAGAGCGTTTCCAGACGAATCCAAGCCGGGTTGAACACCGCGATGAATTGGTGCCATTACTGCAGGAAGTTTTTTTAACCAAATCAACGGCGTATTGGCAGGAACAATGCAAGCAAAACAAGATTCCATGCGGGCCGATTTATGATCTTGCTGAAGTAACTAATGATCCGCAGCTGCGGGCAAGAAATATGTTTATCGCTTGTGAGCATCCAATTGCTGGTAACGTAAAAATGATTGGCAGTCCATTAAAATTTTCCCGTACACCAGTAGAAGTCAGGCATCATCCACCAGATGCCGGTGAACATACCGATGAAATACTAGCGAACTTAGGATTCACGAAATCAAATTAATGTAGGAGTGATTAGCATGAACTTTGAATTCTCAGAAGAACAGGAATTACTTAGAACAACCGTCCGAAATTTTGTCGATAAAGAAATCATGCCATATGTTGCGGATTGGGATCGGGATGGAAAATTTGACCCATCCATTATGCAGCGCTTGTCCGATCTTGGCCTCATGGGCGTCTGTATTCCGGAACAATATGGTGGCAGTGGTATGGATTATAACGCACTGGCCATTGTGTGTGAAGAATTGGAACGCGGAGATACTGCCTTTCGTACCGCTGTTTCCGTGCATACCGGTCTAAATAGCATGTCTCTACTGCAATGGGGAAATGAAGAACAAAAACAAAAATATTTGGTACCCCAGGCAAAAGGCGAAAAAGTAGGAGCATTCGGTTTAACGGAACCTGGTGCTGGCTCAGATGTGGCCTCTCTACAGACAACTGCAGTCAAAGATGGCGATTACTATGTCCTAAACGGCCAGAAAACGTGGATCTCGCTTTGTGACACGGCTGACCATTTTCTTGTGTTCGCTTATACCGATAAATCAAAAAAACACCATGGCATTTCCGCGTTTATTGTGGAACGGTCATGGGATGGATTTTCGTCTAAGGCGATCAAAGGTAAACACGGCATCCGCTCTGGGAATACGGGAGAATTATTCTTTGATAATGTGAAAGTGCCTAAAGAGAATTTACTTGGTGAAGAAGGAGAAGGGTTCAAAATTGCCATGGCATCATTGGATAATGGCCGCTTCACCGTAGCTGCCGGTGCAGTTGGGCTAATCATGGCCTGCCTGGAAGCAAGCGTCAACTATTGCCACGAACGTAAAACATTTGGCAAAGAAATCGGTAAGCATCAACTTGTTCAGCAAATGGTTGCCAAGATGGAGGCTGGCTTGCAAATGAGCCGTTTACTCGTTTATCGTGCAGGAGAACTAAAAAATCAGGGTAAGCGAAACACCCGTGAAACGTCACTCGCCAAATGGCAAGCCTGTGATTTTGCCAACAAAGCTGCTGATGATGCCGTACAAATTCATGGCGCTTATGGGTATTCCGATGAATATCCAGTTGAGCGCTATCTAAGAAATTCTAAAGCACCGGTTATCTATGAAGGAACGCGTGAAATTCATACCGTTATGCAGGCTGAATATGTCTTAGGCTATCGGAAAGATAAACCGTTGAATCACATGTTGCCGGCCTGGGACAAAGAATTAGTATCGAAGTAGGGGTATGGAGTCGGTTTGACAGGGACATGGGGACGGTTCTTTTGTCCCAAAATTTCACATGGAAGAAAAAGGTGGGACGAGGAGCCTGTCCCCTTGTCCCTTTCTACTTTGATAACGCGATTTTTATATGGGCTAAGTGGTGTTCTTCGTGCCAGTTTAATTTTGCAATTTTTGCTGCGACTGTTATTTCATCACTTTTTTGGAGAGTAAAAGCTCGCTCTAATTGTTTTTCAGTTAAACTATACCCTAAAGATACAATGCGCTCATTTATACCTTCTAGCATTTTAATAGAACTTTCTACATTAAGCTTTGTATCCGGCAGAATCGCCCACTCATCTTGATCAAAAGCTGGTACTGTTGGATTGTCATCTGTCAAAGCCAGCTTCAAACGTTGATACATGTTCAACTGAGAATCTGCAATGTGATGAACAAGTTGACGAACTGTCCAGCTGCCATCACGATATGTTCTGCTTAATTCCTCATCACTTAGTGAATCAACAGTTTCCCTTAATCGAATCGTGTAAGTTTCGATTTCCTTTAGCCATTCTCGAATATTTTCTAATGTTACCATTTCGGGAACTTGTAATTTCCCAATCGGATATCTTACATCCATTTTCAATCCCTTCTTTCCTATTCGTTATTTTTTTCATCATTAATGATTCACCCAAATCAAATAAAACTATCAATCTAATTGCTCTTTTACTCCATGTTGATACTGCTCATACTGCTTATACAAATCTTTCAACGCCGATTCCAGTGCGTTCCCTGCCTTACCCAGATAACGCTCGCGTACTTCCTGCAGAGGCTTCTCAATGCCGTCCTGTAAACTATAGCCTCGCAATAACTGTTGTACATATTCCCTGCCATGCAAGGTTGCCAGTGTACAGCCTGCTGTTACAATAACCCCATATTTTTTATCAATTTCCGCTGTAATCGTCAATGTTTCATAAATACTTTTCGCCGCCATTCCGGATGGCAGTCTGGCATGTCCTGCAATAAAAACGGTGTTCATGGCTGTCCATTCCTCTCTTTTGTTTTTCAGCCGGCAAAACCCTCACCACGATATCCTAATTGTGTGGAGATTTCCCGCGCCTTATTCTTCGTGCTCGTCTTAATAAACGTTACATTCTCCCCTTCAAAATGGCTTGACAATCCACTTACCGTTAAAGCGGCAACAACTGATCCACTATGGTCATAAATCGGATACGATATCCCGGTCGTGTCAGCGTCTTGTTCTCCAGTACTACAAGCATATCCTTCCTGACGAATTTTTTCCAGTTCACGTATCAGACTTTTTCGATGAACCGGCTGATGATCGCCAAGGAAATATAGCTTGTCTTCTGTTAATATTTTTTCCTGCTGATCTTCTGGTAAAAAAGCAAGTAATAGTTTCGGACCAGATCCGATATATAATGGGGTACTTTTCCCGATTCTTGTGTATAGTCTTAAGGCTCTATTGCTTTCTACCTTTTCAATATAGGTAGCTTCATCCTGTGTCACAATTACTAAATGGATCGCCTCATTTATTTGTTGAGCCAATTTCTCCATATATGGCAGTGCAATCTCGCGCAGTTCCAGCTGGTCGGATACCAGACTTCCCAATTCCAGCAGCTTTAACCCCAATCGATAACGGCTGTCATGTTCGGTTTCTTTTGTTTTATATAAAAAACGGCATGATTCCAGAGCAGATAACAAGCGGTATGCTGTTGGTTTTGGCATATTCGCCTGGTGAGAAATTTCTTTCAATGTCAGTTCCTGCTGGTCTTCAGTAAATAAATCGAGTAATTTTAATGCTTTGATGACGCTCTGATTCATGTAAAAAACTCCTTCGTTCGCTTAAAACGTTATGTACGATAGGATCATCCCTCTACCAAATGAGTAGAGGGATCGCAGTTAACTATTCACGTGTGTCTCTTCTGCTTGGCTGATTTCTTTAATGTTAACACCGCGTTTAGCCATTTCCTGAATGTAAGTTTGCCCATCAACAATTTGTTCCGGCGGATAAACACCCTTTTTGCTGATTGTACCATTTCCAATCATTTGCGCAACAACTGAGATCGTATTCGCGGTCGCCCTGGCCATGGCGGTAACATTTGTCGCACGATCTTTGTAAGTGGTCATTTCATATTGATAAGTAGCCGGCTTTCCATCTTTTTCACCGGAAACGATAATCCGTAATAACACGGCATCATCTTTATCTCCCAAGTCTACAATCGGATCAAGCACTTTTAATAATACTTGACGCGGATTAATTTTTTCTCCATTCACATCCACTTCATAATCCGCTCTGGTTAAATTCAAATCGACCAAAAGCTTAAATTTCTCCGCATGCCCTTTATAGCGAATCGTTTTGTATTCCAATGTTTTTAGTTCTGGATAGGAGATGGATAAAGTCGAAGTACCTCCAGATGTATGGAATGCCTCGAGCGGACCAAATTTTTCAAAATAAACTTCCTCTACTTCTGACAGTGATGGGATTTCCCGTTTGACACCATCACGAATAATCAGCGATGGATCCGTGTAATGGTCAAATACCCCTTCCATTGAAAAAACATGATTATATGCCAATGGAGGTTCCGGGCGTACCGGAATGCCGCCAACATATAACTTGATGGCCTCCAATTTGTCCAATTTGCTGGCTCCATAGCCGGATAAAATATTAATCATCCCGGGAGCTACGCCAAGATCCGGAATCAATGTTACACCGGCAGCTTTGGCTTCATCCTTCAGCGCCAATACTTTATCGGTAATGTGCCCAATATGTCCACCAAGATCAACAGAGTTTACACCAACTTTGATTGCCGTCCGGGCGATGATTTCGTTAAAGGAATAAAACAAGGCATTAATAATCACATCAAATTGCCGCATATAATCGGCCAATTCTTCCTCATCACTGGCATTGACCTGATAAGCAGTTATTTTTGGAGAGTCGAGCGAATCGCAAACCTGTTTCGCCCTGGCAAAATCGATGTCGGCCAAACCAACCGCATCCACACCTTCACTCGTTACTAAATCGCGAGCTGCTTCTTTTCCCATTAAACCAGATCCGAGTACACCTATTTTCATCCAATCACTCCTTATACAAAAATTTACGATGCGACGCCTGAGGAAAAAGGCCAGAGAACCTTCCCCGGCCTCCCTAATGATTTCTATTTATCTAGCAGTTACCAAAAACAACCTTGTAAACACATTGAAAATTAGTGTACCGCCTTACCTATCGAAGGATCGTGACGTGCCGCGTACAAAATCGATCAAGTCCGGTGCAAATTCGATCGAGTTAAGCGCAAAATCGATCGTGTCAGCAGCAAATTCGATCGAATGCGGCTCTAACTCGATCGAGTGCACCAGAAAGTCGATCGAATTGTTGGCGGTTGGTGCTTTTTTTACTGCAATTCGTTATCTTTTTAGTTATTATCAATCTGTGCACGTTGGAGTTTGCCACTGTAATCAACATAGACAGCCTTCCATTCGGTGAACACATCCAGTGCGGCTACACCGGAGTCGCGGTGGCCGTTGCCGGTTCCCTTTGTTCCGCCGAATGGCAGGTGAATTTCCGCCCCTGTTGTTCCGGCATTGACATAAACAATTCCGGTATCCAGATCACGCTGGGCTTTGAACACCTGATTCACGTCAGCAGTAAAGATCGAACTTGATAAACCATAGGCGACACCATTGTTGACCTCGACCGCTTCCTCGAAACTTTTAACCGGGATTAGCGATACAACCGGACCAAAAATCTCTTCCTGAGCAATCCGCATGTCTGCCGTACAGTCAGTAAACAAAGTTGGCGCGAAATAATTTCCGTTTTTTGGTACACCTTCTTGCTGCACATATCCCCCCGCAAGTAAATTAGCCCCTTCTTCCTTACCAACTTCAATATAATGTTTAATTTTTTCCAGTCCAGCTTGGTTAATGATTGGACCAACCTTATTCGATTCATCTAACCCGTCACCAATGGTTAGGTTCTCCATTTCCGCAAGCAGCCGTTCCTCCAGCCGTTCCTTGACCGCTTCATGGACAATCACCCGGCTGCAGGCAGTACAGCGCTGGCCACTAGTACCAAATGCACTCCATAAAATCCCTTCGACCGCCAAATCAAGATCTGCATCATCCATCACGATGACGGCATTTTTACCGCCCATTTCCATAGAGACTTTCTTCAATTGTTGCCCACATTTGCTGGCGATGTTCCTGCCTGTATCATTGGAGCCGGTGAATGAAATCACCTGAATATCGTCATGTTCGACCATGGCGTCACCAACCGTTGACCCGGTGCCGAATACGACGTTAAGCACTCCTTTTGGCAATCCCGCTTCTTCCAGGATTTTTGCCAGTTCAAAAGCCAGGATTGGAGTTTCCGTTGCTGGTTTCCAAACCACCGCATTTCCAGCAACAATCGCCGGGAAGGATTTCCACGTTGCAATTGCGATCGGGAAGTTCCATGGTGTAATAATCCCCACTACGCCTACAGGGGCACGTACGCTCATAGTAAATTTATCCTTTAATTCCGATGGTGTCGTCTGTCCGAACAAGCGGCGTCCTTCTCCAGCCATGTAAAAGGCCATATCGATACCTTCCTGGACTTCTCCGCGCGCTTCTTCGATGACTTTTCCATTTTCCATTGTCAGTAATTGCGCCAGTCGTTCCTTACGTTCTTTCAACAAACTACCGACCCGAAACAAAACCTCTGCCCGTTCTGGTGCCGGAACCAATGCCCATTTTTTCTGCGCTTTTTTGGCAGCTTTTGCCGCTTGATCGACCCGGGCTGCATTGGATAATGGTACATGAACAACCGTTTCCCCGTTTGCGGGATTGATGACGGGAGCAGTTTGTTCTTCTACCTCCAACCATTCTCCGTCAATAAAATTTTGTAAGCTCTTTACGTTTAATAAAGTTTCTGGCATGTATATGACCTCCTAAAAAGTTATCTATGACGTTATTAAATTGTTAATGATCCCGAAGCCCCTGAATCGTTGCGGAAACCGAAATTTGTTCTGGATCAGTAATAATCTCGATTACTGTTGGTTTGGTCTGCTTTACCGCTAATATCTCATCAAAAATGCGGGCAAATTCCTCAGCTGAACGTACACAATAACCGTTCGCCCCAACACTTTTAGCCAAATCAGCAAATGATACTTGCCCTAAATCCGTAGCCATAACCTTTTTCGGATAATGAATTTCCTGGTGCATCCGAATCGTTCCATACATGTTATTATTAAATACCAAACTTATGACAGGAATCTGGTTGCGGACGGCTGTCTCCAGTTCCTGAACCGTCATCATAAAACCGCCATCACCAGATAGGGATACAACTGTTTTTTCCGGAAAAGCCAGTTTTGCCCCGAGTGCTGCCGGCATCCCATACCCCATTGCTCCAGAGGTTGGACCGACATACGTATGTTTTTCGGCAAAAGAATAATAGGTATGGAGCCACCCGGCAAAGTTCCCGGCATCATTCGTCAACAGCGCATCTTTTGGCAGTTTATCGGCCAGTGTTGCGACCACATGCTTATTCAACGGATCGTCTGGCATTACCGTTAAGCCGCTGATTGATTCGTATGCCTGGCGTCGTTCTTTGACCCATTCTTTCCATGGACGGATCCATAATTTCATCTCTTGTAAATGCGCCAGTGCTTCACGAAGATCAGCGACAATCCCGATGACCGGAGCATAGACCTTGCCGATTGATTCATGGTCAATGTCGATATGAATCAACTTTTTACCGGCATCGATAATGCTGTAATCCTGTGTTGTTACCTCCGATAGCCGGGTGCCTAATGCCAGAATCACATCAGCCTCCTTCGCCGTTTGCAAGACTTGTTTATTCGTGCCAAGTCCCAGATGACCGACATATAAAGGATGATCGTTCGGAAATGCGTCTTGTCGGCGAAACGCAGCCATTACCGGAAAATGAAATTTCTCGGCAAACGATTGCAATGCTTCTTCCGCTTGAGATGCCTTCACCCCGCCCCCCGCAATGATTAGCGGATGTCTGGCCTGGGTAAGCAGGTGCTCTACTTCCGCTATTTCCTGTTTGGCCGGGGCAGGTGTTGGTTTCATAAACCGCGACCCAAACTGCATTTCCGCGGTAACTGGCAACACATCCTCGGGTAACGAAATAACGACAGGGCCAGGTCTGCCGGATTGGGCGATGCGAAAAGCCCGTTGCACGAGTTCAGGAATCCGTTCAGCAGCGGTAATTTCTACAGCCCACTTAGCAATATGCTGAAACCACTGATCCAGATCAACTTCCTGAAACCCCTCACGCCCGCGGAATTTGCTGTGTACCTGACCTAGCATAACGACCATTGGGGTGGAATCCTGATAGGCGGTATGCACCCCAATTGACAGGTTTGCCGCACCGACGCCTCTTGTCGCCAGCACTACACCAGGTTTTAATGATGACTTGCCGTACCCTTCTGCCATAAAGGCTGCACCACTTTCATGTCGGGCGGAAACAACCTGGATCGACGTTTCATCATACAATGCATCCAATAGAGGCAAATAGCTTTCTCCAGGTACACAGAACGCCTTTGTGACCCCCTCACGTTTCATACATTCCACGATCGCCTGGGCACCTGTTTGTTTTTTTGTTTTGGTCATGTAGCCGCTTTCCCCTTCCAATTGATTGCTTTGATTCGTTCGACCACCTCATCCAGCCGGGAAGATGTTACGGTCAGGGCAATGCGGAAATATCCTTCCCCTGCTTCGCCAAATGCAGTTCCTGGTGTGACAATCACCCCAGCCTCTTCCAGCAATTTGTTGGCAAACGCCAGCGAGGTAAATCCGGCGGGAACTTTCGCCCACATAAATATCGTTCCCCTCGGTTTTGCCGCCTCGATTCCGGCATCAGTCAGTCCACGGTGGAGCTTTATCATGCGCTTTTGAAAAATCTTTGCATGATCTCTAACCGCTGTGAGATCACTTCGTAATGCGGTAGCTGCGGCTTGCTGAATCGGTAAAAATTGACTGGTGTCAATGTTGCTTTTCAACGTTGAAAGTGCCTGGATCACTGTTTTATTGCCAACGACATATCCAATCCGCCAGCCGGTCATGTTAAAGCTTTTCGATAATGAACCAAATTCCACCGCATAATCTTTGGCATCAGGCACCTGTAGAACGCTTGGCGCCTGATAATCGCCAAACGTGACCAAATCATAGGCAGCATCATGCGCCAACAAGATATGATTTTCCCGGGTAAATGCAACCGCTTTCTCAAATGTGTTTAAAGAAACAGTAGCTGCGGTCGGGTTACTCGGGTAATTCAGCAGCATCAGTTTGGCTTTTTCCCGATCAACAGCAGGGATTTGATCAAGCAGTGGTACATATCCATGATCTGCATCAAGTATCATTGGAACACTTTTTCCGCCGGCAAGGTGCACAGCCGTCTGGTATGCGGGGTATCCCGGATCAGGGACAAGTACCATATCACCTTGATTCAACACCGCTTGCATCAAATTAGCAATTCCTTCTTTGGAACCAATTAAGGCAAGCACCTCTGTTTCCGGATCCAATGTGACACCATAATGGCTTTGATAAAACGCTGCTACAGCTTCCCGGTATTCCCGACAACCACTATATGTGGAATAGCGGTGATTAGCAGGATCTTTCGCAGTCTCCACCAGCTTATCAATAATAAAATCCGGTGTTGGCAAATCAGGGTCTCCAACCCCCAAATCAATCACATCCACCCCGTTTGCTACAAGTTCTTGCTTCTTCTTTTGGAACGCAGCAAATAAATAAGGCGGCAAGCTTGCAACTTTGTCAGCAACGATCGACATATCCACCCTCCATTTCATCAAATGAAACGACATTTCGATCAACTAATATTAGTGTAAATCATCTATTAAAAATTTGCAATAGTTCATCATTCACTGTTAACGTTTCAACAACAAAGCTTTATTGAGCAACCGTCTCGCCTGCATCCCTTGAATTTTTAGTACTTCTGGTTAAGGCCAGGAATAACCCTAAGCAAACAAACACGGCAAGCAGGCCAATCCAGGTATTACCGGTGATGCCTAACACAATGTATCCGATTCCGGCTATTCCTGCAGATAGCAATGCATAGGGAATCTGTGTTGTTACATGGTCAATATGATGACAACTGGAGCCGGTGGATGACAGAATGGTTGTATCGGAAATGGGCGAGCAGTGATCCCCGAAGACCGAACCAGCAAGGACAGCTGCAAACATTGGCAAAATCAATTCAATGTCCGTTGCTGCAGCGATATGACCAGCAATCGGCAGCAAAATACCAAATGCTCCCCATGATGTGCCAGTAGCAAAAGCGATAAACCCGGCAATCACAAACATAATAACTGGCAAAAATGCCGGACTAATATGCGCATTATTAACAACACCAGCCAAATATTCCCCCGTTCCAAGTTCATCGATCAAAAACACAATCGCCCAGGCAAAAATCAAAATCATAAAGCCGGGAATCATTGATTTTGCCCCTTCATAGATACCAATGCCAATGTGCTCTGCTGTTAATTTCCCTTTCGCTATATGCCGAAAAAATAAAATCAACGTAACAGCGATTCCGATTAATCCACCGTATAATAATGATTCTGAGGCATCCGCAGCACCAAAAATATTAATAAACGTCTCTTCCCCTTCCACTGCTCCCCGTCCATTTACATACATGAAGATAACTGTTGCAATGAATAAGGTAGCTATCGGAATGATCAGATCGCGAACTTTCCCCATACTACTTACCGGCAGATGGGAGGTAGTATCAACCCGTTCTTTCTTATCTGGATCAAGAACTTCTCCAGTCCGAATGGCTCGTGTTTCATGCACTTTCATTGGTCCGAACTCCATCCGTGACAAGGCGATGATAAAAACCATTCCCAGCGCCGACCAAACATAATAATTCATGGGAATCACCTGCAAAAACGCACCAAGCGCCGTGTGACCGGTCACACTTTGAGCTGCCAGCACCGTACCTAAAATACCGATAATGTATGCACCCCAGCTGGAGACTGGTGCAACCACACATACCGGTGCAGATGTCGAGTCAACAATATAGGCCAATTTCGCCCGGGATACCCGATGTTTATCAGTAACAGGCTTTGCTACCTGACCAACTGTCAAACTGTTAAAGTAATCATCAATAAAAATAATGATTCCCAAGACCGCCGTCATCATTTGCGCACCGGCTCTTGTCTTAACCCGTTTGATCATCCAATCCCCAAATGCCTTCGTTCCGCCCATCATGCTGACAAGTGCAGTTAAAATTCCCAACAGCAGCACAAACAACAGGAGACAGACATTCCACGTATTCACGCCGCCGTCCTCGACAAATACTCCTTTAAATGCCTCCCAAATCATTCCAAGCGATGCAACAACATGAAAACTTTTGATAAAAAAGGCCGAAGCGATAATTCCAACACCAAGTGATAACAACACCCGCTTCGTCAATAACACCATGACAATGGCTAAAATCGGCGGAATCAACGACCAAGCTGAATTCACCAATGGAAATCCCCCTTATAACAATTGTCTTTTTCCAACAACCGGCGAAAACTCCCCTATTTCACTCCCTTCTGCTGTAAGCGTTTGCATTTATGGCCTGTTTCTATTATTCTATATTTATTGGGGGAATCCCTTTTTAATACAAAAATTTTATTTTACATAGTCGAGGTGTCATACATGATTACACAGAAAAGCTATGCGCAATACCTGGATAGCCAGGATTCACTCAGTCATTTCCGCAATGAATTTTACATTTCCGATGAAAAGATTTATTTGGACGGTAATTCGTTGGGGCTTCTTTCCAGAAGAGCGGAACAAGCAGTAGCAAACATGCTAGATTCATGGAAACAACACGCAATTGATGGCTGGTCAAAAGGGGAACATCCCTGGTTTACTCTCTCGGAAAACTTGGGATCTCAAATGGCTCCGCTTGTTGGCGCAGCACCCGAAGAAGTGATTGTCACCGGGTCAACCACAACCAATCTGCATCAACTTGTGGCCAGTTTCTTTCAACCAGAAGGAAACAAAACAAAAATTCTTGCAGACGACTTAAATTTTCCTTCTGATATCTATGCCTTAACCAGTCAGCTGGCATTACACAGCTATGATTCTGAAAACCTGGTGAAAATTCCGAGTCGTGATGGGCATACACTTGCCACAGAAGACATCGTTGCCCATATGACCGATGATATTGCCTTGATTGTGTTACCTGGAGTGCTTTATCGCAGTGGTCAAATTTTGGATATGGAAACTTTAACAAATGAAGCACATAAACGTGATATATTGATCGGTTTTGATTTATGCCATTCAATCGGTGCGATCCCCCATCAGCTATCGGAATGGGGTGTGGATTTTGCTTTTTGGTGTACGTACAAACATTTAAACGGTGGTCCGGGCAGTGTTGCCGGCTTGTATGTTAATCAACGCCATTTCGGCAACAAACCGGGACTTGCCGGCTGGTTTAGTTCAAATAAAGATGTACAATTTGATATGGAGCATACATTAACCCCTGCCGATGATGCTGGTGCTTACCAAATCGGGACACCGCATATCTTAAGCATGGCACCATTAATTGGGGCATTGGATTTATTTGCCGAAGCAGGCATCACCAGAATTCGTAATAAGTCTCTAAGTTTAACCAATTATCTCATGGAATTAGTCGAAACGGAACTTAACGGGTATGGCTTTACCATTGCTAGTCCGAAAGATGATAGTAATCGCGGTGGCCATGTTTTGCTCGTCCATCCGGAAGCAGCCCGAATTTGCAAGGCACTAAAAGAAGCAGGCGTGATTCCCGATTTCCGCGCACCAAACGGCATTCGTCTGGCACCTGTGGCATTATACAATACCTTTACGGATGTATATAAAACCGTTGAAATTTTAAAGTCAATCATGGCGGAAGAACGTTATAAAAAATATGCAAACAAGCGGGAGGTAATTGCATAATGGCACAATGGATTGATATTTCCCAACCATTAACAAATACAATAGCTCATTGGCCCGGGGATACCCCTTTTTCCTATGAGTTAACCTATACGAAAGAAGAGTCCGGCTCCGCCAACATCGGGCAAATCACCACCAGCCTGCATATGGGCACCCATATTGATGCACCGTTTCATTTTGACAATGATGGTGCAACAGTCGATCAGCTTGACCTGGATATTTATGTTGGAAAAGCAGCCGTTATTGATGTCAGTCATACCGATACGATTACGGTGGACGTATTAAAACAGTTTGAATGGGACACGGATGTTACGCGTGTGTTGTTGAAAACGAGTCTGCCGAATAACCCGGAACGATTCCCGGAAAAACTTCCCGCACTTGATCCCGCAATCAGTCCGTGGCTGCACCGGCAAGGGATCCGATTACTCGGCGTTGATATGCCATCCGTTGACGATCCAGACAGTAAAGAACTGGAAGTCCATCATGCATTACATGATCATGATATTTTTATCTTGGAAAACATCATGCTTGATCAGATAGCGACAGGAAACTATGAATTGATCGCGCTGCCACTGGCTATTCATGGTGCGGATGGCAGTCCGGTCCGTGCGGTGTTGCGTGCCATTGATTAAGGAGGGTGTTTGATGACAAAGTCCGGAGAAACCTTTTCATCGGAAACAGGCATTCATACCGATTTTCGGGAAAAAATGACGTACGGCGATTATTTACAGCTGGATCGATTATTGTCCAGCCAGAAACGATTAACGGAACATCATGATGAAATGCTGTTTATTATTATTCATCATGTCTCTGAATTATGGCTGAAACTGATTATTCACGAAACAAAGGCGGCCATCGCAGCGATTGAAGCGGATGAATTACAGGCTTCCTTCAAAATGCTTGCCCGTGTTTCCAGAGTCCAGACACAAATCATTCAAGCCTGGGATGTGCTGTCCACTTTGACCCCAGCAGAATATATGGAGTTTCGCGATAAATTAGGCAACGCATCCGGATTTCAATCCTATCAATACCGGCTGGTCGAGTTTGTACTTGGTTATAAAACACCATTTATTCTAAAAATCTATCAAAAGGATCCGGAAATTCACGCCACATTACAGGAAGCATATGAAGCGCCGGGACTGTACGATGTAGCCATTCGCGCCCTCGCCCGAAACGGTTTTGCGATCCATGATGCAGTATTAAATCGAGATGTTACAAAGATGTATCAAAAAGATGAATCGGTCAAAAAGGCCTGGTTACAAGTTTATCAGGATGTCGATACCCATTGGGACTTATACCAGCTGGCCGAAAAACTCGTAGATATAGAAGATTCCTTCCAGCAATGGCGCTTCCGTCATATGAAAACAGTCGAACGAATTATCGGGCATAAAAAAGGCACCGGCGGATCATCCGGTGTGGGATATTTGAAAAAAGTATTGGAGCATTATTTCTTTCCGGAGTTGTGGGAGATACGGACGGAGCTTTGAGCATCTTTGATTGTTGATATTGTCCGAACAGAAAGAGTAACTACCTGGCTGCCTGTGAAGCAAACTGGGTAAGTTACTTTTTCATTTGCTGTCTTCTTTATATAAATAAACCTATACATTCAAGTACATGTATTAATTTTTTTCATACCGTAGAACACATAACCGAAGTCATGGGAATGTTCATAATAAAGATTTATTTCTTGTTTAATCATGTTCACTACATCCAAAGCAGCAGGAGTACGATGATACTTGTGTTCCATTTTTTTGAGATTACTATCAAGTGGATTGTAATATTCGCTTGTCCAATCTTCCCTGGGTAAAACAAATGAAAAGAGATAGGCAGATTGATGATTTGGTTCACTTTTTTGGGAATGGTATTGATTTCTGGATATCCTTGCTCCCAAAATTCTTTGCTTTCTTTGGATGGGTTCATATGCAACCAAGAAATTTCACTACAGACTAGATAGCCATCTTGTTTTAAAAAGGTTTTCCACTGTTTGAGGCCTTCTTGAAATCCCGCAATATAAATTGAACCTTCCGCATAAAAAATAACCCCTCGCATGCGTTTGACAGGCGCTGAGGGATTATTTTTTCACTTTGGTTCCCTCGATATTATTTTTAATCTGGCATCGGACGCAATCTGTTTTTTGTATAAATACCACACCACCAGCAATTTTTGGATTAAATCAATTCAATACAAAGTATCCGGTTGTTTAAAATAATCAATGTTAAACAAACCTTCAGAATCAATCAGTTACCGCAAATCAAACAGAGCTTAACCGGCCAGATAAAATTGCCTTGTCGCTAATCGCCTTGTCTTCCTCTTGCACTCTACCAGCACTAATGGTAACTTTTATTAGTAAACTTATCATTTTTTGGAGGCCAATTTATGCAAAACAAAACAGATCAGTGGTCATCGAGAATCGGCTTTATTTTATCATCAGCTGGTGCTGCGATTGGCCTGGGTGCCATTTGGAAATTCCCATATATGACGGGAATGAATGGTGGCGGTGCCTTCTTTCTCTTATTCATCGCATTCACCATTATTATTGGTCTCCCATTATTAATTGCCGAATTCATCATTGGCAGAGGTGCGCAAAAGGAAGCGGTTAGTGCCTATCAAAAGCTTGCCCCCAATAGTATTTTTTCCCATATTGGAAAGTGGGGCGTTGTTAGTTCCTTTATCCTGATGTCGTTTTATAGTGTTGTCGGTGGCTGGGTGCTTGTTTATAGCGTGATGTCCATTCCTGGCATGATTATTACCGATGGAGCGAATTATCAAGAACTGTTTGCCACAATAACTGGAAACCCTGTTATTACCATTATTGCACATGGCATCTTTATCATTTTAAACATTATTGTCGTATCATTCGGCATTCAAAACGGCATTGAAAGAGCAAGTAAGATATTAATGCCATTATTATTTATCTTTTTTATAATCATTGTGTTGCGTGCTGTAACATTTCCTGGTGCATCGGAAGGGTTGGCATTCTTCCTAAAACCGGATTTCTCCAGTCTAAATGCCGAAAGTGTGCTTTATGCGCTTGGGCAGTCATTCTTTTCACTGGCGGTCGGCGTCTCTGTGATGGTGACCTATAGTTCTTACCTGAAAAAGGATATCAGCTTGCCCGTTTCGGCCGGTACTGTATCGATGATGAATATTTTTGTGTCGTTATTGGCAGGTTTGGCGATTTTTCCGATCGTCTTTGCCTTTGGACTGGAACCAACAGAAGGACCGGGATTATTATTCATGGTATTGCCGGAAGCATTTGCACAGATGCCATTCGGTGAGCTATTCTTGTGCTTGTTCCTGTTTCTATTCTTATTTGCCATACTAACATCATCCTTTAGTATGTTGGAAATCATTACATCAGCCTTTACAGCAAATAAAAAGAGATCCCGGGTAAAAGTTGCCTGGATTGCCGGATTTCTTGTATTTCTCGCCGGCATTCCAGCAGCACTGTCATCCAATACAATGGCAAACGTTAAAATATTCGGCTTAACGGCATTTGATGCATCTGATTTTCTTGTTAGTAACATTTTAATGCCACTCGGCTGTTTGTTCATTGCGATTTTTATCACATTTAAATGGATCGAATATTGGTTAGGCAAGAATTTAATTATGGCAAGGAATTTTCATTAGGTCTTTATCAGACATGGTTTCAGATCATGCGCTGGCTCGTTCCGATTACGATTATTATTGTATTTGCCAGCTCGTTGGGGATTATTTAATAGAGCCAACTAAAAACAGGTGTCGCACTGGCATCTGTTTTTAGTTTGTGATATCGACCTGTATTGCGAGATATCAACCGTAACTTCGAAAATATCAACCTATATGGTAAACTATCAACCGTAAACTCCCGGGTATCAACCTGCATGATAAATTATCAACCGTAAACTCGCGAGTATCAACCATTCATTGCAAACTATCAACCGCAAAGCCTCGGATATCAACCTGCATGATATAATTACACCCGCGATTTTCCCTCTTGCACCCACCAACAACTAATGGTAATTTTAATGAATAAACAATTTTATATTTGGAGGCCAACGTATGAAAAACAAAACAGATCAATGGTCGTCTAGGATTGGCTTTATTTTGTCATCGGCTGGAGCAGCAATTGGCCTGGGTGCTATTTGGAAGTTCCCGTACATGACGGGGGTACATGGTGGTGCAGCTTTCTTTCTCTTATTTGTCGCGTTCACTATTATTCTTGGTCTCCCATTACTTATTGCCGAATTTATCATTGGCAGGGGTGCGCAAAAGGAAGCGGTTAGCGCCTACCGGAAGCTTACACCAAATAGCATGTTCGCACATACGGGAAAATTTGGGGTTATTGGTGGATTTGTTCTGATGTCCTTTTATAGTGTTGTTGGTGGCTGGGTCCTCATTTACTGTGTGATGTCCATCCCTGGTATGATTATTACTGATGGAGCGAATTATCAGGAACTGTTCGCCACGATAACCGGGAATCCCGCTATTACTATTATTGGACACGGCATCTTTGTTATTTTAAATATCCTCGTCATCTCGTTTGGTATTAAAAACGGGATTGAAAAAGCAAGTAAAGTATTAATGCCATTATTATTTATCTTTTTTATTATCATTGTGATCCGCGCTGTGACCTTTTCAGGAGCGGTGGAAGGCTTGTCCTTTTTCCTAAAACCTGATTTCTCCAGTCTCAATAAGGAGAGTGTCCTTTACGCGCTTGGACAGTCGTTCTTTTCATTGGCCGTTGGTCTTTCGATGATGATCACGTATAGCTCTTATTTGAAAAAAGATGTTAGTCTGCCTGTTTCTGCGGGTACAGTCGCGATTATGAATATTTTTGTTTCATTACTAGCGGGACTGGCGATCTTTCCAATCGTCTTTGCCACTGGTCTGGAGCCAACAGAAGGTCCGGGATTATTGTTTATGGTATTGCCGGAAGCATTTGCCCAGATGCCGTTTGGGGAAGTCTTTCTATGCCTGTTTCTGTTCCTATTCCTATTTGCCGTTTTGACGTCATCGTTTAGTATGTTGGAGATTATTACATCTGCTTTTACAGCAAACAATAATCGTTCACGGACAAAAGTGGCCTGGATTTCCGGATTTATCGTGTTTATCGCTGGAATCCCTGCAGCATTGTCGTCCAGCACCTTGGCGAATTTTAAAATATTCGGTTTAACCGTATTTGATGCTTCTGATTTTCTTGTAAGCAACATCATGCTGCCGATTGGCTGTTTCTTAATTGCGATTTTTGTAACGTATAAAATGGACAGGGGCTTGGTCAAACAGGAATTTAATTATGGCAAGGAATTGTCCCCAGGTCTTTATCAGGCGTGGTTCCAAATCATGCGCTGGCTTGTACCGATTACGATTATTATTGTGTTTGCGAGCACTCTGGGAATTATCTAATCGACGCAAAACAAAAACAGATGTCGACTCAGCATCTGTTTTTGTTTTGCTTAACTTTCCTCATACCAGGGTATTCTACAAGTAGATCATGCAAAGGAAGTGTATGTGTTGAAACAAAAAATTGTTATAGTTGGTGGAGTTGGCGGCGGGTCAACTGTTGCCTCACAAATTCGCCGACTAAATCAGGAAGCAGAAATTACCCTGTTGGAACAGAATGGACATATCGCGTTTTCCAATTGTGGGATGCCATATTATCTCGGTGGGGTCATTCACGAACGGGACGCAATTTTAACTGATGCTGAAAAGTTTGCCAAAAAATATAAGGTCGATGTACAACTGCATACGATGGTAACCAACATCGACCGGGATAACCAAACCGTTGCCTATCAGCATGAATCTGCTATCGGAGAGGTTTCTTATGATATACTTATTCTTTCCCCAGGAGCCTCTGCTATCGTCCCGCCTATTGATGGAATAAATCGTGACAATACATTTACATTGCGGACAATACCGGATATGGATAGGATAAACGCTTATATTCAGCAACAGAATCCGCAAACCTGTGTGATCGTCGGCGGCGGTTTTGTCGGGTTGGAAATGGTTGAAAACTTAACAGCACGCGGGATCGACTGTACGATTGTTGACCGGTCAAACCATCTATTACATATTCTGGATGAGGATATGGCGGGTTTGGTGCATCGCCACGTCCGCGAACACGGGATTGAACTAAAACTAAAACAATCCGCTGAATCTTTTACAAGTGATGGAAAAACATTACATTTGGACAATGGCGATACGTTAAGTACGGACATGACACTGCTCTCCGTAGGGATTAAACCGAATATCGAGCTGGCTGAAAATGCTGGACTGGAACTTGGTGAAACAGGGGCCATTGCAGTGAATGACGTGATGCAAACATCGGATCCAAAAATTTATGCACTCGGTGATGTCGTCGAGACACGGGATTTTCTAACCAAACAGCCGCGTAATGTAGCACTTGCTTCCCCGGCGCATCGGCAGGCATTTATTATCGCCAATCATCTCTATGGTCAAAAAGTCCCCTATCAAGGAACAGTCGGCTCCGCCATTCTGAGGGTATTTGATTTAACGGTTGGCAGTACCGGTAATACGAGTGAAAGTTTGCAGGATGCGGGGATTGCTTTTCAAACCGTCACCCAGGGTGCACTGTCAAACGCCGGTTATTTTCCTGGTGCGGAGAAAATATCGCTAAAAATTCTGTTTGACCCCGAAAATGGTCAATTATTAGGTGGTCAGGTTATCGGCAAGAAAGGGGTCGACAAACGCTTGGCAGTAATGGCAACCGCAATCAACGGCAGGCTTACCGTTGCTGATTTAACTGAATTGGAGCTAGCCTATGCACCACCTTATGCGTCACCGAAAGATCCAATTAATACGGTTGGTTATAAGGCATTGGCGCAGATGGAATGATTTATGATGGTTCAACGTGATAATAATTTTATATTGTCGCTTATGGTGGTGGCCATATAAATAATTTCACATAAAATATGGAGCATTCCACCCCATAGTTGGTTTCATGTTTCGTAACAACTCCATAAAAAAACAAAAGCCCCCAATTCGTGGGAGCTTTCGTTTTTTTAAGAATCGCCAATTATAAATCTTCTTCAACCCGATAAATCAACTTATAGCGATCTTCGTCAATCAGATCACCGGCAAGCAGATGTGCACCATGCCCAAAAATCACTTCATTATCAGTCATGGCAACAATCATTGCTTTCATACCAGTTTCTATATCTAAGTAAATATCACCAACCACCGGCTTCAATGGAATATCGTCTGCCTGTAACAATGCCGGGGACTCATCCGCTTTTAATTGATCTTCGGAAACCAGATTAAGGTCATAGTACGCAATATCCTGACTGCCTTCTAATTTCCCCTGCACCAATGTCACATACTCACTATGTTTGACACCATTATCCCTTGTTGTCACCACATTACCGTCCTCGATCGTATCCACTTTTTCAATTGCATTCAGGGAGTAGTGATCGAGAAAGTCAGGAGCAGGCTTCGTAATAAGTATATAATCTCCTTTTTCCGGCATTTTGTCTTTATCAATCGTATAACGATGACCATAGAAAATAAATGAATCCATATGTTTCGGTCGGTAAAGATGAATCTGGTTGGCACTGGTCAAGATTTGCTGCATATCCTTTAACCGATATAAGTGGACAGATTTCTTAAACATCGGTTTGACTGAATAAACCTTGTGCAATTCATTTTTGTAGAAAACAAATTGTCCCTTTCTTACCTGAAAAAGCTTCAATTCTGCAACCTCCCAAATAATAGTATAAAGTCCATAATCGTTAGTTTGGATGAATGAAGTAGATGAATCCCGGGTTTACTTTATCCGTTCATTCATAAATTACTTTCCCTTCCTATCAGCCTTGTTAAACTTAATATATGTTATTTTACGGAAAGTAAACGTATTGTACCATGTTTTTATTAGCTTAACCATAGAAAAAATATAAATAAGAACAAGGCTCCCGAATTTTACGAAGGAAGCCTTCCGTGACAACTTATGATTTTCTCCTTTGATTATGTATGAACCCCGATAATAATACGGCAAGCGTCAAAATCACCATGATGGCATACGTGAATGGCCCGTGTTCCAAATGAAGGGCATCCACCACCAGATCGTCCTCTGTAATCATCTCCCCAGCTGTCCACGCGAGAATTGCCGTACCAACGTAGGCAATCCACTTGAATCGCTCCATGACACGTACAATGATTTTGGAGCCGAAAATCATGATTGGAATACTGACTGCAACGCCAAGGGCAAGCAAGCCAAGGTGTCCCCGCGCAGCACCGGCAATTGCCACCACATTATCAAGACTCATGATCGCATCGGCAACAATAATGGTCAACACTGCTTTTCCCAAACTGTTTGCCGATGCAACATTCGTTTTTTCGTCATCATCGGCAATAACATTATAGGCAATCCACAAAAGCAACAGTCCACCAATAAAATGGACAAGTGGGACTTGCAATAAATAGACAATCACAACCGCAAACACAATCCGTAGTACGACTGCCCCAACAGTCCCCATAATAATGGCTTTGTTTTGCTTATCTTTTGGCAATCTCCTGGTGGCCATGGCAATGACGATTGCGTTATCTCCTGAAAGTATGATATCAATTGCGATAATTTTTAATAGGATCATGATCGATTCCGAGGTAATTTCCAGACCAAACAAAGTTTTGAAGCCACCCTTCTGTGCACGCTCTTTATTAGAGGATGTTCAAAAAGTCCGGTAAAAATGACATGCCCCTGCAAAAGAGGTATGCCGACGCCTGAGCGCAAAGCCCGTTTTTAGTCGGCCTTCCTTTGAAGAAGCTCGTTGGCTTGCTTTTCCGCTCCTCATGTACCTTTTATGTACACTCCGGTGCTCAAAGCTACGCCGCCTAGAACTTCTCGGTCCTTTTTATCCTCCTTTTTGAACACGCACTATTATACTATTTTTTATTGGCATATAAAAGAAGTATATCGAAAAGCTTGATCCCCATTCCTATCAACTATCCCTTCCTTCATTCGCTGTGGCTGCCTGGTTCGGGAATTAATCGCAATAATTCCGACTGCAACCAATGCCGACGCGCCGATGATAGACACAGTCAGATGCTCCCCAAGAATAAAGAATGCTGACAAAATCGTGCCAGACACCGAGGTGACAAATTTATAAATGCTAATCTTCCCTGCTTTATTAGATTGTGAATGACCCCACCTTACCATCTTGTCCAGCTGTCCCAAGCCCTTTACGCAACATATTCAGACTTGCATTGTGGTCGCGATCCATGTTTGTCCGCCCCTGCTTTTCATTGATTAACGGACAGCCTTATCCATATGCACAAATGGCAAGTCCGTATCAACTTCACCTAATACACGTTTCGTCATAAAATCGTCCCCCTTGAGCCATGTTGCAAAATCAAATACTACCGGCTCCCGGTCACCACCTAAAGCAAACCATACTTTTTGTTCTGCAGGTAAATAGCCGGACGTATGAATCGTACCTGACCAATTTTTATACTGATCGGAAAACACACCTTTGTCTGTATCATTCAGCATACGAAACGCTTGATAGGCGTCGGTTATCTCCTGTCCTTGCGATTGCATAGCCTCCAGGCGTTGATATGAATCCGTTAAATGACAGCGGTTTTCATCCTTTAACAGTTCAAAATGGTTGGTACATACATTTGACTGGCGCACCTCAACACTTCTTGGCGTTGCCTCCACAATATACGTTTCCCCGCTTTTATCCAACACGGTATAACTAAACGAATGACGGTGGGGAATTTCCTTTAGCATTGTAACTGCATCATCCACCGTTGCACAGCTTTCCAGTATGATCCGGCCAATCATATTGCAAATAAATCCGTCTCCAGGCTTTTTACGATGCATAAAATTGTAACCCATAGCAAGCCCTTTTTCATTCATCCCATCCATTCGACCGGTAATTCGCTGGGACGGACCAATAACCGCATATCCCTGATCAGCTGGTTGGAATACCATAAACCGCCCTTCATAGGTTTTTGGATGGTAATCATAATTGCGAATCAAGAAATCTTTTCCGGTAAAAATCGAACAGCCACTGCGCACATATTCCAATCGGTAGCCGCCAAATTCCTGAAGCGTGTCCTTGAGATCCCATTCCAATGCATCACGGAGTCCAAGCAGTTCATCCCAAATACCGGGAGCAAATGCTTGTATTGCCTCCTTTGTTTCCCCAATATCAATCGTGAACCGCGGCCGTCTAATCTTCCACTGTCGCTCACGATTTTTTATCGTTAACGAATCCTTTAGTAAAGTTCCTTGTTTATAACCAAACCCATAATGTGTACCGCGAAATTGAATAATATCACTAAAAATCTTCTTCACCCTTACACCCCATTTCATCACTACACCAGTTTACAAGAAACCAGGAGAAAATGAAACCAGACAGACCCCGCGTCCCACTTTGAACGGAATAAATAATACAAACGCTTAGAAATCTATGGTATCCAGACCTAAATCAATTCATAAAAATAAAGGATGCTACATATCATGCATGACCATATGTAACACCCTTTAAACAGACGCCGTACAAAGACATAACTGTAATCGTTATTCATTGCAAATTATTCCTTTACGATAATTCTTTTATATACCAAGCATCCATAGCATTATGCTCTGAACCGTCCAGTGGTCTTTCAAGTTGTTGGAAACCTAATTTAATGTAAAGGAGATTAGCTACTTTAAGCTTTTTCAATGTTTCTAAGTAACAGCATGTATAGTGTTCCTTGGCGAAATCGAGTGCTACTTTCATCAGCTCCCTCGACAGCCCCATACCCTGGGCTTCAGGTTTAATGTATAGTTTTTGCAGCTCGCAAATCCCCGTCTTAAGTCCAAATGGTGTAATTCCCACCCCACCTACTACTTCATCTTGATTATTCACCACAACCCAATACTTTGCATTTGATTGTTGCTTGTAAAATTGAGCTAGACAGCCTAGTTGAGGGTCAAAATAGGCTGTTCCTGGAATATTTAACTGAAATGATTCCAATGAACGTTTAATAATTTGCTCCATTGTTTCATTGTCTTTTTCTTCAATTTCACGAATCTGCATTATTCATCCCCCGGATAGTAATAATTTAATTATTAGGCCCTGTCCAACCTCGGTAGATTCTCCTTTTTGAACACGCACTATTAGTCATACCGTTCGCACCAATTTAAAAGGGGGTCGTTTGCATCTACTCCACCAACTCAGACAATTCCGCCCAGCGGTCCATTTTTGCTGCTAGTTGTTCTTCAGTCTGCTGTTGCTCCTCATATAATTCTTGCACCTGCTCGAGGTCGCTTCCAGCCACAGCAATTTGTTTTTCTAAATCCGCCAGTCTTGCTTCCAATGCAGCAATTTCATCCTCGATTCCTTCCCATTCGCGCTTTTCCATATAGGACAATTTTTTCTTCTTGGTCGCTGGTTTTTTCTCTTTTTTCTCTGTAACTGACTCCTTGGAATTCCCCTGATTTGCCTGTTCAGCCGCTTGCTCCAAGTATTCGGTATAGTTACCATTGTAGCGGGCAACCACTCCATTACTGCTGAATACCAATAAATGATCGACCACCCGATCCAGGAAGTAGCGATCGTGAGAAACAGTAATAACAACGCCAGGAAATTGTTCCAAATAGTCTTCCAGTACACTTAATGTTTGGGTATCCAAATCGTTCGTCGGTTCATCCAACAATAATACGTTTGGTTCGGTCATTAATACTTTTAATAAATACAGCCGCCGTTTTTCCCCGCCTGACAGTCTGCCAATATAGGTCCATTGCTCACTTCGGGAAAACAAAAATCGTTCCAGCATTTGCTCGGCGGTAATGACATCTCCATCTTTGGTATGAACTACTTCTGCAACTTCTTTGATGTAGTCAATCATCCGCATCCCATCATCAAGCTCTTCGTCGCCCTGTGTATAATAGCCCAGATTGACCGTTTCACCAATTTCGATGATTCCTTCATCAGGAGCAATCCGTTCGGCCATGATATTCAGCAGTGTTGATTTTCCAGAGCCATTAGGGCCAATAATCCCCAGCCGCTCTCCAGGCACAACAAGGTAATTAAAATCAGATAACACTGTTTTACCATCATAAGACTTGCCGATATGCTCGAGTTCCATGACTTTTTTGCCCAACCTGGTTGAACCCGCTTGGAAAGAGACATCTTGTTTAGTCGTATCAAAGGTCTTTTCCTTCATTTCCTCGACACGATCAATCCGGGCTTTTTGCTTGGTCGAACGAGCTTTGGCTCCGCGTTTTAGCCAGGCAATTTCTCTTCGGAGTGTATTCTGATGTTTTTGTTCCAGACTGTGTTCCAATGCTTCCCGTTCTGCTTTCTTTTCCAAAAATAATTCATAGTTACCGGCATACGTGTACAAATTACCTTTATTCAATTCAAAAATACGATTCGTTACCCGGTTCAGAAAATAACGGTCGTGCGTAACAAGCAATAATGCACCTTGATAACTCGCTAAAAACTTCTCCAGCCATTCAACCGTTTCATTGTCCAAATGGTTGGTCGGCTCATCCAGAATTAATAGATCTGCCGGCTGAATCAGCGCCTTGGCAATTGCGACCCGCTTTTTTTGTCCACCGGAAAGTTCACCGATATATTGATCAAATGCCGTAATCCCCAATTTGGTTAACACCGTTTCCGCCAGGGTATTGGCCTCCCAAGCGTCGAACTGATCCATTTGCTGTTGCATGGTTAATAGATTTTCCTGTGCCTTCACATTTTCCGGATCTTTTTCCAACTGCTGTAATGCTCGCTCATATCCGCGCATCACCTGCATCACTTGGGAGTCGCCGAAATAAATTTGTTCCAGCACCGTTAAATTTGGATCCAATTCCGGTTCTTGGGCCAAATATTCAATTTGATAGTCTTTCCCATGATGAATGGTTCCTTCTTCAGCTGATTCAATTCCGGCAATGACTTTTAGAAAACTGGATTTGCCTGTACCATTGACACCAATTAAACCGATGCGATCCTGATCCGCTATCGAGCAGGACACATGATTAAATAATATTTTCTCACCAAATGATTTATATAAATTTTCAATTGTAAGCATTGATTTTCACCCTAACTGCAAGCTGGCATAGTCACACTTTTTATTCTATCATAAAGTGAAATTTCATTCAGTGGGGGGTTCCTTTCCGTTTCTCCCAACTGATCTGAAGGAACACAGTCCGTCAATGCGTGATAAAAACGAAGATACAGTTAGCCTGCATCCGCACTCCTTTGTCTATTTAAACCTAACCGAAATTAAGCCTAAAATTAATCAAAGACCTCTTCTCTGTTACCAAGAAGAATGTTTGTTTCACCCCTCGGATTTACTTCCCGAGGCCAGCAGATGGGGTCAAACCACAAGCAATCTTTGCCTGTTTAAAATCCCACCACACTGTATACATAGGGGATTCCACACCTATGTAGCCTGCGCGAGGCAATCGCTTTTTAGCTTTCTTTCCGATATTAACTGCACTGTTGATATCTCTAGAAAGCGTTGTACCGCAGTTTACACATGTAAAGTTGCGAATGGATGGATCTTTTTTCTCTTTATTACCGCAGACACAACAGGTTTTGGTTGTGTCACGTTCATCAATCTTTTGATAATGCTTGCCACTTTTCGCTTGCACCCAATTTAATATACGGCGAAACTGTCCAACTGGAGTTTGATTTAACATGGCCCTTCTCATCGTCCCGTACTTTGTCACATCGGGAGTCGGAGTATAATCACCAATGTAAATGGCGTCGTAACGCTTGGAAAAATAATGCGCATAGCTAAATAACAACGTCTTCATTTGTTCTCGACGTTTTAATTGCGCCTTTTCCAAAGCATGATTGAGTCTCTTCCAACGTTTGCTCGGCTCAAAATAGGTGACGTTTGGGGTGCATACCAGCTTATTAAATTTTTCACATTTGTCCCGTTTTGATTTGATTTCATCGATTCGTTTATCCCAATACTTTAACAGTGCATTCATTGATTTCAATTCATATGATTTTCCATCACTGCCTAATCCCACCGCCAGATTCTTATGGTTGGGATCAAATACAATAAACGATTGTTCCTCCACCTTGGGGATTTCCTTGGCCTCTTCTATTGTAAAAATGGCATAATACGAATCCAGATCCTTTGTGATGCGAAGGGTTTTGATTCTCTCCGTTTCGCTTAGTTCTACCGCTTCCACAAGTCCAACTTTGATTTTGATGGTCTTCTTAGCCTTTTTATCTTTTTTCTTTAATTCCTTGTATTCTTCATCTGTTAACTTGCCAAAACTTAAGGAAAGCAGATTGGTATCCAATAATTTAAAGCCTTTTTTTGGTTCATCATAATATAGCGAAAACCACTTCTTTTTCCATGAACGATATTTTGGTTTCTCATTCATTAATTTTGGATCAAAAAATCGTTCATAGGCATCTTTTAACCGTAATGCCGTATTTTTCAATGGGGAGGAATGGACTTTAAACAAAAATGGGTTTTCCCCTTTTATTTTCGGTACTTCATTCCTCAGGTTTCTGCCGGAAAGCAGTTTTTTCTTTTTTCATTGTGATAATCTTCTTCCACTGCGTCCAGCAATTGATTGTACAGCCAGTTGCACATTCTGGATTGAGAATCGAGTAACTGCTTGTTTTCTTTTGTAACCACCAACCGTACCTTTTTATTATACGTAAGCATGGCCGTTGTCCTCGATGACCTGTTTCACCGCTTGTTGCAGTTTCTTTCGCTTGTGACTTCTGCTTCCATACAAGCGGCTGCTGAAGACAGTAATAATGGAAAGCATATCCTCGACTAACTCCTGCTCATATGTTTTATCCTCTGTATGGTTGACGATTTCAATTTTCACATGATGGAAGGCACATATTTGTTCCAACAATTCATACCCAAAACGTAGTAACCTATCCTTGTAGTTGACGACAACTTTCTCCACCTGATTGCTTTGCGCCAGCCGGATTAATTCCTTTAGCCCCTTCTTATCGTCATTCAAACCACTTCCCAGATCTTTTATAATACGAAACTGATATCCATTTGCCGAACAATACTGCGAAACGGTATGGACCTGCCTTTTTAACTCTTCCTTTTGGTTCGATGATGATACACGGCAATACCCAATAACAATTTTGTCTTGAAGTGGTTTCAAATCATGCTTGATAGCACTGAGGTCTTCTACAGCATATCTTCTATGGCCACCGGTGGTTCGAGAGGATGTTATCTTCCCCTCTTTTTCCCACCTTCTTAATGTAGTGGGATGAACACCAAGTATGCTGGATGCTTCATCGATGGTATACATGTTAGCGATCCTCCTCATTTTATTTCTACTTACAAGGTTCGACATAAAATGGGAGAATCCTGCTAAAAAGTAATTAATTTTAAATAATTTAGATTAAACTGTTTTGATACCCCGCTTTAGAAACTATCCTTCTATTTGCGCCACAAGATTCGCCATCTCAATTGCTGCCACAGCGGCATCTGCACCTTTATTACCAGCCTTGGTCCCGGCACGTTCAATCGCTTGCTCAATCGTGTCCGTAGTTAAAATTCCAAAGATAATCGGTTTGCCCGTTTCCAATGACACATTTGCAACTCCCTTAGCCGCTTCATTACAAACATAATCAAAATGGGCTGTTGACCCTCGGATGACCGCTCCTAAAGTAATGACCGTATCATAATAATTCGAATCTGCCATTTTTTTTGCAACAAGCGGGATTTCAAAGGCACCGGGTACCCAGGCAATATCCATGTTTTCTTCCAAAACGCCATGCCGCTTTAACGTGCCGATCGCTCCATCTAATAGATTACCCGTAATAAATTCGTTAAAACGTGCAATCACGATCCCAACTTTTAACTCCGTACCAACCAGACTTCCTTCGTATGTGTTACCCATTCGTTTCATCCCTTCTACATATGTTTGATACTGCATCGAGCCACTTTTTTTATCCATGCAGGCCCAATAAGTGACCCATCTTTTCCTGTTTTGTCTGCATGTATTTTTCATTTTCCACACGACGGCCGGCTTGCAACGGGATTCTTGCTTCTACCTGAACCCCATGTGCCGCTAAACACCCCATCTTCTCCGGATTATTGGTTAGTAACTCGACCCGATGCACACCCAAATCCAGTAATATTTGTGCACTTACGTCATAGTCACGTAAATCGGGGGGGAATCCAAGCTGCTCATTCGCTTCCACTGTATCCATCCCATTTTCCTGCAGTTTATAGGCCCGAAGTTTATTAAGCAGACCGATGCCCCGGCCTTCTTGTCGCATATAAACCAGAACGCCTTGCCCTGCTTCATTGATTTTGTCCAGTGCTTCATGGAGCTGGTTTCCGCAATCACAGCGAAAGGAACCGAACACATCGCCAGTCAAACATTCGGAATGGATTCGCGTTAAGATTGGCTGATCGCCGGAAATTTCCCCTTTTACCAACGCGATATGTTCTTTATCATCAAGATCGTTCGAATAACCAATCACCCGAAATTCACCAAAGTCAGTCGGAAGTGTCGCTTCAACTTCCCGTTTTACATGTTTTTCATGTTTTTTTCGATAGGTTATCAGATCAGCAATAGTAATGATTTTTAATCGGTGTTGCTCAGAGACCTTCATTAAGTCTGGCACACGAGCCATCGTTCCATCCTCTTTAATTACCTCACAAATCACACACGATGGAAATGCTCCACTCAGTTCAGCCAAATCAACAGATGCTTCGGTATGCCCTGTTCGCACCAACACTCCACCCTCCTTGGCAATCAGTGGAAAAACATGACCAGGTTGCTTGAAATCGGCAGCACTTGCATCCGGATGCAGTAATGCTTGAATCGTTTGTGACCGTTCTACTGCGCTTATCCCTGTTCTTGTATCCTTATGGTCAATGCTCACGGTAAACGCAGTACCAAACGGGTCCGTGTTTTGTTTCGCCATCATGGAAAGACCCAGCTGTTTCGCTAAATTTTCCCTCATCGTTGTACAAACGAGCCCTTTCGCATGGGTAATCATAAAATTAATCATTTGCGGTGTGGCTTTTTCAGATAATGCAACCAGATCGCCTTCATTCTCCCGGTTTTCATCATCGACAACAATAATTGGTTTCCCTTGTTTTAAATCGGCAATTGCCTCATCAATGGAATGAAACATGCTTCTCGCCCTCTTTCTTTATTTGTTGATTCCATATGTTTTGTACATATTTCGCCAGCATATCGAATTCCAAATTAACACGATCGCCCGGCTCTTTATTACCCAAAACCGTTGCAGAGACGGTATGAGGAATCAATGATAAGGTAACTACTCCATCTTCTACCGCAAAAATGGTTAAGCTAATGCCATCAACAGCAATAGATCCTTTCACAAGTACATAAGTCTCGAATTCCTTTGGGATGGCAATATCATAGTAAATTGCGTTCGCTTGTCGTTGCTTTCCAATTATTTTTCCCGTACCATCCACATGTCCGGAAACGAAATGTCCGCCTATCCGGCCATTCGCTGGCAGGGAACGCTCCAAATTAACGTGTGATCCTGATTCAAGATGTTTGAGCGAAGTTGATTTGATCGTTTCCGGCATCACATCGACTTGAAAATCAGTAGTGGTAAAATTTGTTACAGTCAGGCAAATGCCATTAACGGCAATACTATCACCAACCTGCATATTAGCCGTCACTTTTTCCGCCCCAATTGTTAGTTGAACCGCCTGATCAGTCACACGATCCATTCGCTTGATCCAGCCTTTTTCTTCAACAATTCCGGTAAACATCGTCATCATCCTTTCGTGGAACAGCAGTAATTTTGATATCCTGACCAATCGTTTCAACCTGTTTAATTTCCAACTGCAATGCATCTTTTAGTCTTGCAAATCCCATCCCGGCAAATGATATTGGCGCATCTGCACCGCCAATAAGCTGGGGCGCCATGTACAAAATGAATTGATTGATCCGTTTTGCTGTTAAAAATGAGCCATTAACGGCAGCGCCACCTTCCACCAATACAGACGAGATTTGCCTTTCTCCCAAATACCGCAGTACATCGTCAATATGTACCTGTTCACTTTCCATCGTAATGACTGTCACTTGATCATGATTGGCAAATTGTCCTATTCGCTCGCTGGTTACATCGTTTCCGGTAAAAATAAGTGTTTCTGCTTGTTGATCGGTAACCACATTGGCATCTAAAGGAGTTTTTAATGTCGTGTCCAAGATGATACGGATGGGATTATTCCCATTATTGCCAATTCTTGTGGTAAGACTCGGGTTGTCCGCCAATACCGTGTTGACACCAACAAGAATGGCATCATGATTATTCCGATACAAGTGTCCATCCCGGCGTGCTTCTTTCCCGGTAATCCATTTACTGTTACCAGTGACGGTCGCGGTTTTTCCATCTAAACTCGTGGCTGTTTTTAAGGTTACATAGGGCATCCCCGTAGTTATATAATGAAAAAACACCTGATTCACCTGCTCTGCTTCAGCTTGTAATACACCAACATCAACAGTTATTCCGGCCCGGCGCAGTTTCTCAATCCCGCTGCCGGAAACCTGTTGATTTGGATCCGCCACGGCAATAACGGTCCGGCTGATTCCTTTTTCAATAATGTAATCTGCACATGGCGGCGTCTTGCCCGTATGACTGCACGGCTCCAGTGTGACATAAATCGTCGCACCGTTTGTTTTTTCCCCAGCCATATCCAGTGCGTGGACTTCCGCATGGGCTTCACCCGCTTTCAGATGGGCACCAAAACCAACAATCGCTCCATCGTTGACCACCACCGCACCAACAGGCGGATTCGGGCTCGTTTGTCCGGTTACTGCTTTAGCAAGTTGCAATGCAAATTCCATATAATCTTTATCCTGCAAAATAACGACCTCCCCTTTTTTCAAATACAAAAAAGCCTCTGAAATCAGCTTCAGAGGCGTGTTAGGGTGAATTTTAAATAAACAAGCACATGAATCTATCATGGTATGCAAAAAATGGCAAATAGAGATCACTGGATATACCAATAACCCGCTTGCAAGCATCAACCATTTTCAATCATGCTTGTTATCTAAATTCCTTCTCCCATCCAGACTTTAACTGTCGGTTCTGGAGTTGCACCAGATCCACCGTTTGGTTTTGACAACCGTACGGGTCACGGACTTAAAGCATACGACTGCTTCTTACCGTCGGTCGGGAATTACACCCTGCCCCGAAGGAACTCGCAATATGAACTTGTATGTTATTTATAACGCAAATTTAGAGAAACTGCAAGTATTTTATATGACTGGATTTGGGAGAGGTCTAACTGGAATCGAGAGGAAGAGAAAACATCCATTCACAGTGATGCGTGAGGGAGATATTCCACACGCCGCAAAGGTTCCGTGCATGGTGTTCGTTTGCGAAGATATCCGCTACCCATATAGCAGGAATGGACATAAAAAAACACCCTATCTTTCAGCAAAATAGGGTGTTTTTGTATCTTATAATCCAAGACTTAGGTTATTTCACATTACGGATTTTGTTCACTTCATCGGCAACAAATTGTACACTTGTTCCAACGATGACCTGGATACTGTGTTTTCCTACGACGTGAATTCCCGGAACACCTGTAGACTTGATTCTATCTTGATCCACCTTATCCATATCATTTACTTCAACCCTTAGGCGAGTTGTACAATAATCAACAGCATCCACATTTTCATCGCCGCCAAGTCCTTCATAAATTTTGGCAGCCATGACAGCGTATTTGTCATCTCCGTCTGTTGAGGCAACATCCTTTTCCTCCGCTTCCTCTGCATCATCTTCGCGCCCTGGCGTTTTCAGATTAAATTTTGTGATCAAGAAACGGAACAAGAAATAGTAAATAACTGCAAAGACGAGTCCTTGAACAATGAGCATATACGGCTTGTTGGCGATTGAGTTCATAAAACTTAATGTATAATCAACAAATCCAGCGCTGAACCCAAAGCCTGATGTCCAATGAAATGTAGCTGCAATAAACAACGATAGTCCTGTTAAAAGGGCATGGACAACATACAATGCTGGAGCAAGGAACATAAACGAGAATTCAACCGGTTCAGTAACCCCGGTAAAGAAAGCTGCAAACGCCCCTGCCATCATCAAAGATGCAGCTTGTTTCTTACGCTTGGTTTTCGCAGTATGGTACATAGCCAACGCTGCAGCAGGCACACCAAACATCATGATTGGATAAAATCCTGCCTGATACATACCGGTAATGCCTTTTGTTCCCTCACTAGCCAGGAACTTGCCGATATCATTAATTCCCGCAACATCAAACCAGAATACCGAATTCAACGCATGGTGCAGACCGGTTGGAATTAATAGACGGTTAAAGAAACCATACAGACCGGCACCAACTGCTCCCAAACTACTGATAGCTTTACCAAACGCAACAAGCCAGCCGAATACAACCGGCCAAACAAAGAATAAAACCGCAGCCACCACAACCATCGCGGCTGCCGTCATAATTGGCGGGAGTCTCTTTCCACTGAAGAACGCTAACGCATCTGGCAGCTTGACACCACTAAATCGATTATACATCATGGCAGCAATGACCCCGGTTAAAATACCGATGAACACATTATCATTTTGTTCAAAGGCCGGGTTGACGTCCGCTACATCTTTTCCTAATAAATCTGCAACAGAATCAGTTGAAATCAAATTGGTGACTACCAAAAAACCGACCAGACCACTCAATGCGGCGGCACCATGTTTATCTTTGGACAATCCAATGGCAATACCGACTGCAAAAAGCATACCCAGGTTGTCTAAAATGGATGTACCTGCGTTCGACAGGAATGTACCAATGACGTTACCTTCCCAAAAACCTAAAATCCAGTTCCCGAGTCCGGCTAAAATAGCAGCTGCTGGCAAAACGGCAACCGGCAGCATGATTGACCGGCCCAGGCTCTGTAAAGCTTTCATCATAACTGTTTCCCCCTTGGAATTTCAATATAATCGCTTTCAAAAAATATATGATGGTAGTGTACTTTACATTCGTTGCATTCGTTCGATATGAAGTGTAATATAGCCAAGTTCATCTTCTGGTAAATGAATATCATGCTTTGCAGCCAAAACATCAGCAACTTTTTTTGCACATTGATAGGCAACCGGAAATTTACTTGTGATCATCTTCAGCATGTCCGCATCCATGACATGATACTGTTCCCCTTTGCCACGGTCCAGTGCAAACCGCAAATGATAAATTAAACGTTCATAGGCAATATCATTGGATTCCACGTTAATCCCCAATGTTTGGTCGATTGTTTCAATCATTTCTTTTAATATCGATGTCTGCCTGACAAGTTCATGAAGATTGCCATCCTGAAGTTTCATCGAATGAATATGCAAAGCGATAAATGCGGCCTCGTCTGGTGGCATTTCCACTTGCAGTTTATTTTTAATATGATCGATCGCCCAAAGCCCAATATGAAATTCCTTCTTATACAAGACTTTGATCTCCGGAAGTAATTTATTTTTGATCCGGATCCCTTGTTTCTCCCGGTCAAGGGCAAAAGAAATATGGTCGGTTAATCCAATAAGCACATGTTCGTTTAATTTTGTTCCCAGATATTTTTCAGCATAGTCAATAATATCCTCCGAAATGAGAAAATGTTTCTCAGGGATACGCATCAGCAGTTCCTGTAGTTTCTTATTTTCTTTTAACACAAACAGCTTTTCAATTTTAGCGGTATTGACCATATCTTTTTTATGCTTGTTATATCCGACACCACCACCGATTGCGATTGTTTCTTCGTCCCCATCCATTACGACGACGGCATTATTGTTCAGGATTTGCTTTATCCGCATTACCCCACCTCCCTTGGCAAGTGTGGTAACAAGCTAAAATAATTTTAGCTTGTTATTTTTCGGTTGACGTGATGATGACTGTTTCTCCTGCCGTACCTGTTTTAGCATCGGTCATTTGATATTCCCTTCCACTGTCTTGACTATTGGTAATAATAACAGGCGTAACGATGTTGTCAGCATGTTCCCGGATATATTCCAAATCAACTTCAAGTACTAACTGGCCAGTGGAAACCTTATCCCCCTCCTTCACTTTTGCCGTAAATCCTTCTCCTTTCAATCCGACTGTTTCCAAACCAACATGAACAAGGATTTCACTGCCATCTTCCGCCTTGATGCCAATCGCATGTTTAGTATCAGGAAATTGAATCACTGTTCCTGTGACAGGAGACATAATTTTTCCGTCTGACGGAATCAAAGCAATCCCATCACCCATCATTTTTTGGCTAAATACTGGGTCTGGCACTTCTTCTATCGGTATAATTTCACCATTCACCGGTGCCTTGATTTCGACATTTTCTGCTTGTTTCTTTTTCTTGAATAGATTAAAAGCCATGATTTATCGCTCCTTGTCCTTTTTCATGGTAGTATTTGTCTTTTTACGTGATTTTACACAGCAAAAAAGGCATAGAGGTATGAAAGGCACATTATATTGTTCCTCATTTACCACTATGCCTTATCGGATAAGTAACATGTGATCATTATTCTATTGATAGTTTTATAGTACCACCAGAGAAATAGAAATGCAATAATTATACACGTATGCCTCATATCCATGATAACTAGCAAAGATGGAAGAAACTAGCGGATTTTCCAATTTGAAAAGAGATTGTATTCTCTCGTTAACATTTATGAAATATTTCTTTGTTATACTAGCCAATATTAGACATGAATCTACTTTTGTCTACATAGAATTTTAATTTAGGAGGATAAATCTTGGCTACAAAAAATCGTATGATAAAAAAGACACTCGTTTCTACTACTTTGATGACTTCATTGGCACTCTCTCCAATGATGACAGGTAACGTTTTTGCACATGGTGCCCCGGAGGCAGATGCAAATGCTCCCTCAGCCGAAGTAGGTTCCAGTGAAAGTACAGGCGTTGGTGTTGCCATTCTTTCGCAAGGTGATCAGGGTCAGGAGGTAACCGACTTACAACAGAAACTACAGGAACAGGGTTATGACATAAATACGGACGGAGTTTATGGACCAAATACGCAACAAAAGATAATTGAATTCCAATATGACCAAGGTTGGGATGCCGATGGAGTTGTAGATACTCCAACATTGAACGCATTGAATAATGGATCGGCAGCAGGAGGAAATGCTACTGGTAATAGTAATGCACAAGTTGCTGAACCAGTTAACGTATCGGTACAATCTCAAACGGTTAATGCATCCGGTGCAAATTCCGGAGACTCTGTTTCTATCGCACAAAGCTTGGTAGGTACTCCTTATGTCTGGGGTGGCACAGATCCTAGTGGTTTTGACAGCAGTGGTTTCATTAACTATGTGTTTAAACAACAAGGTATTTCACTCAGCAGAACGCATGCAGGTATGTGGGCAAATGACGGTGTACAAGTAGACAACCCACAACCGGGAGATGTTGTTTTCTTTGAAGGAACATATGGTAGTGGCGTTTCACACAGTGGTATCTATCTTGGAAATCACCAAATGATTCACGCTGGGACAGAAGCAACTGGTGTTGAGGTTACCTCATCTGATTCATGGGATTATTATTGGGGTAAACATTACATTGGTGCTAAACGGTTTTAACTAAGGTTTATAATAAGTCATTGTAAAACTATCACATGCTACTAAATATAATCGTAAGCTGCTCTAAAAAGTCTATCAATCTTTTTTAGAGCAGCTTTTTTTACACAAATCTTGTTCTTATTTGCAGATAACACCGTACAATTTTTTAGGTGAATTGTTTCGGTGCCTTTCCTGAATTTTGCTAGACTATAAGTAAATACATATAAAGGAGCACATACATAATGAATCTATCCAAAGGAAAATTCAATGGCATTACTGATGTCCAAGGAGTCAAAGTTGGCCATGTCACTTTATATGAAAAAATTGATGAACAAAATACTATTTGCACTGGGGTGACGGCCATTCTACCCCATGGTGGCAATCTATTTACCAAGAAAACCCGGGCGGCGAGTGCGGTGATTAATGGGTATGGCAAAACGGCCGGGCTTGTACAATTAGATGAACTCGGGTTACTGGAGTCACCAATTATGCTCACCAATACGTTTAGCGTTGGAGCTGTAATGCAAGGCACATTGCAATATATGCTGGAAACGAATAAGGAGATTGGCGATTCTACCAGTTCGATTAATATCGTTGTTGGAGAATGCAATGATAGCTATCTTAATTCAATGCGACTGCAAGCGGTGGAGCCAGAGCATGCAATTCAAGCGATTAAAGACGCGACAACAGGGCCAGTCGAACAAGGTGCGATCGGCGCCGGAAAAGGGATGGTTTGTTTTGGCTATAAAGGCGGAATTGGTACCGCATCAAGGATCGTCCGTGCTGGTGATGATAGCTATACTGTCGGCTGCCTGGTGCTCAGTAATTTTGGCAAACGGGAAGATGCCCTGTTCGCCAACTGGGATAACAAAAACATCGATACACCCGATGGTTCGATCATGATGATTATTGCTACTGATGCCCCACTTTATGATCGGCAATTAAAACGGTTGGCCAAACGCTGTGCCGCTGGACTGGGACGAACCGGCAGTATGATCGCTAATGGCAGCGGAGATATCGCGATTGCCTTTTCAACTGCCAATACATACATGCATGAAAGCGATCAGCATACAGAAACACTAACCCATATTCGCGATGACCATCCAGTGATGAATCACCTTTTTCAAGCAGTGGTAGAGGCAACCGAGGAAGCTGTGGTCCATTCGCTCAAATATGCAGAGACAACGGTAGGCAGAAAGGGGCGTGTGGTAGAGAAAGCTCCTTTTTAGTCAGATGAAAAGAGCAGCTATAAAAACATGCTGCTCTTTTTTGGATTGCTTATCGGTCTTTTTGTATAGTTCCCATCCATCACGTACGTCAGAATCAGTTAGAACCTGATATACTATATTAAACAGTCTCCTTCCACTTTCTTGAATTAACACATAGTTTTGTGTTTATTAGATAAAACGATGATATCTTAATGAAATATAATCCTCACTTTGAATGTTTCCATAACTCTCTTTTTCATATTTAAAGGTAAATCCTTTTGCTTCATAAAAGGGAATGCCTTTTTTGTTTCCTTTTGTTACAGAGACCCATTGCTCAGTGGCTCCCAAATCTTTTTGTTGCTTGGTAATAGCTTCAAGAATCATTGTGCCTATGCCTTCATTTCTTCGGTTGGGATTAAGATACAGTACAAATAGTTCACCAGTATTTTTTCCGATCATGCCACCTCCACCAGCCCCAATAACTTCTCCATCTTCCAAAGCCACTACGTAACCACCCCATTCTCGACCTGTACAGGTAATTTCATTTGTGATTCTTTCAATGTTATAAAACTCTTTAATAATCCTATTTATATATTCTTTTGGACGTAAATCAATATATGTTGCCCAATATCCATCTGTACATACTTTTGCAATTCCATCTATGTGTCGTTCATCTGCTTTTTTAACTTGAATTACTGATTCCATCACTTACCTCCGACCTTCAGAATTTTTATCAGTATTCTATACGCAATATCGCAATATTCTTTTACATGGCTTGATTAAGGAATATCTTTATTGCAAACAACTTTATTGTCACTTAACAAATGATTTGGCGGCATAGTCAGAGGAGTGTTCTTTCAAATAATTGTTTGTTTTGACTCCAGCCAACATAAACCCGCCGAAAATCATTGCTGAAAAGATATACCCACTAATTTTCCGATAGATCAACACCTGATCATATCCGTCCACACCAAATTTGTAAATCAGCCATGCCTTTAGTGTGTTTTGAAAGACCCCTTGAAGAACAAACAATAAGGTTACCAATTGATACCATTGGAAAAGTCCTTTTTTGGAAAATAAGGTCAAACTATCTTTGCGGCGAAACCCTTGCAAATAGGCCCAATCCACTGCAAAGTAAAGTCCCAGTGGCTTTCTTACCATCATTGACAATAGAAAAACAAATGCAAATCCATAGCCCAGATAGACTTGATTCCAAAGCATGTTTTCCGCGTTTCCCGATAAGAGATCAACAGTTGTTCCGATTAAAAGCGATCCAATAATGAATAGCCCTGCGATATTAAACTGCCGCTCCTTGGCAAAGCGGTAAACCGTATAGATGAATCCAGGAACTGTGGAAAGCAACATCGCCCAGTAATCACCAGTCAAATCACGGCCGTACCTCCAAATCAGAAACGGGATGGCCCCATAGCAAACTAAGTCAAGAATAATTAGTTTTTTATTCATAAATTCCCACCGCCGTTCTGTTCCTGGAATAAATGTTCACAGGCCTTGTTAATGAATGCCACCACTTCTTCATCAAAGTGATAGAATCCAAGGTTTTCTTCATCGTTCACCTGCCACACTTTATGGGCCAATTCCCGATCATCATCGAACATCTCATAGGCTAGATCCAGCCATCTTTTTGCCAGTTCCTGTGCCTTTGGAGATGCTGGGTCTGTGCCAAGAATGTTTCGAATGTCCTTCACGATATGGATCCATTTATTTATTTGTTCGATATCCTGTCCAACCTCTGGTAACCGTGCGATTTTATCCAGTTCTCCTTTTGTAAAATGACGATCCCATTTTTCGGCCATTTCTTGGGCGCTGACTTGGTTTGAGGAAACATAATCAACAAAATACTCCCAATCCTCCGTCCCTTCTAGTTCCATCATTTGAATTAAAAAATGGATTCTTTCTTTTGCCTTATCCAGACGCTGCTGCTCCAATTCAATTATATGCAAACGCATGGACAGCAAATCTTTCGGAGACTGCACTTGTTTTTCCATCATTTCATGGATTGTTTCCAGTGAAAAGCCAAGCTCCTTTAGCATAACGATAATCTGCAGTTTTGCCGCCGCTTCCGAGTTATAATAACGCTTACCAGCGCGATCCACACTATTTGGTGGCAGCAGCCCAATTTGATCGTAGTACCTCAACGTTCTGACCGTTATATCAGCCGTTTTTGCTAATTGACCAATTGAATACATACGACATCCCCCGTTACGTCTTTTCCTTTATTATACTGGATGACGTAACGTAAGGCGCAAGGGTTTTCTTAAATTTCTAATAGTTTTTTTGCCATTTTTAGAAAAGAGAACCTACAAGGCCGTAGATTCCTTTCCTTTACTTTACTTTCTTCCAAAACGACTTTGGCATTGCCGCTTCAAACCGCAGAAATTCCCCTGTCGATGGATGCCCAAACGCTAGTACTTTTGCATGCAGTCCCAGCCGTCCAATTGCATTTCCGGTTGACCCATATTTTTTATCGCCAACAACTGGATGGCTGATATCTTGCATATGCACGCGAATTTGATTTTTCCGTCCGGTTTCAAGCTGGACTTCCAGCAAAGAAAAATCCTTATTCGTCTTCATCACCTTGTAATGGGTTACTGCACGCTGTCCACCGTTTTTATTCGGACTGGAGTACATCAGGTGGGTACGGCTTTCCTTTAACCATGAGGTAATCGTCCCCTTAGGCTTTTCTACTTCCCCTTCCACCAGCGCAACATAAGTCCGTTCTTTGACACTATCCTTCCAGTTCGTTTGCAGGTTACGCTTTACCTTTTCACTTTTCGCAAACATCATCACACCAGATGTATCTTTATCCAAGCGGTGAACAACAAAAATACGATTCTGCGGATTATCTTGACGTACATAATCCATCAACTGATGATGTGCCGTTCGCGTCTTTTCCTTTTTGTCAGTGATCGACAGCAGCCCTGCATCCTTATTAATCACGATAATATCGTTATCCTCGTACAGAATCGACAAGCCAATGAATTCACTCTGTTTTACCGCCGTTTTATTTTTCAAGATCGTAACCGTTTGCCCTGATCGCAATGGATAGTTGTGTTTCGTTTCGACATGATCATTAACTGATACTTGTCCACGGGTGAGCATTGATTTCACGGAATTACGGCTGCGGTTGGATAACACTTTCAATAAAAATGGTAATAGCTCTGACTGTTCCTTGACCTTATATTCAAATGTTTTCTGTTCATTTTTACCATGCTTATGTTTAGGCTTCATGCTTTTCCCTCTAATCTTCATCTTTCACATCTATATCTTCCGGGATTGGTTCGCTTAGATATTCTTCAATCATCTTTTTGTACTTTTCCACTTGTTCAAAATAAGTCGTGAATTGGGTATTGTTAATCAGATATTGTTCGCCATCATGTACGGAATGAATCCGACCCTGTAAAACAAACGCCCTCACTCGCTGCTCATCAAGTGATAAATATTCTGCGGTTTCTTTTATGGTGAGATACACGGGAATGGTCCTTTCTGACTGGGTTTGTCGTTACCATTATAACCCGCTATTCCCATTACAACCAGTGTGAAATACCATATATGATTTTCTGGCCGAATCCACCAAGTCCAGAAACACATTTGCGATTACTAAAGAATAGTGATCATGTCGTTCTGGCCATTGATGAACAACTGAATCAGGTTATTGGCTTTATTACTGCGATTAGCGACCATGTTCTTTCCGCCTATATTCCGCTACTTGAGGTGCTGCCTTCCTATCAAAGTCATGGGATCGGCAAGGAATTGGTTACACGAATACTAAATGAGCTGGATGACATTTGTATGATTGACCTGATGTGTGATGAGGATCTGCAACCATTTTATGAAAAAGTTAATATGATGAAATCGACTGGAATGATATTACGCAACTATCGGCAACAATCTGGTAAAGGATAAGGTTTGCCCGTGAAATGAGGAATATGCAACATTTATTGGAAAATGGATCGGGGCTGAGGTAAAAGTGAATCGCCGATAAAGTGCTGAAATCGCCGTAAAATAGTGAAAACCGCTGCCAAAAGCGCCGTTAAATTTCTACACTTTTTTAGCAGACAAGTGAACAAGGCACTGGCAGAAACAGCGATAGTTACTTTTAGTAGTCACGGAAATCGTTACCCTCCACTTAAATCGGTAAAGACCACGATAAAAAGTTCACCCGATCGGTTTCGTTCCTAACCCGATGATAGTCTGGCATCACTACACCACTCTATTTTTTTACTGTTCATACAGCACATCACGATAAGCCTGTGTATTCTTCAGCTTACCTTTCGCATAGGAACATTCAGGAATAAGTTTTTTATCTTCTTCCCTGGCATATTTCACCATTTGTTCAACCAATTGTTGCCCCACACCTTCCCCACGTAATTCATCGGAAACATAGGTGTAGTCAACAATCAGATTACCGTCATCAGCAGGCTTATAGGTGATTACTGCCAACGGATCTTTTTCATTTTCACCGACATAAAACTTGTTTTCCCCTTTTTTAATGGCAACCATCTTCATTCTCCTTTTTAAAAATCATAACCTTAGCTTTAACAACATGGCTTTTTGACATGCATGAAATGAAGTGAACCCTTCATACATACTTTCCACCAAAAAAACTTAATCTAAACAGGAAAGGAGTGAGATCAATGCCCAGAGAAACGGCAAATACCGGTGTAAATCCTGCACCCCATTTTGATGGCAGGCGGGAATCGGTTATTAACGATCAATCAGGTAGTGCACAAATGGGCGTGCGCGGTGACTTTGAAAATACTAAAAATGCCCATTATGTAAACAAGCTAAAGGATAAGGAAGAAGACAACACACAAAAAGGTTGATAAAAAACCAGGGGAAACGATATGCCTCCTCTGGTTTTTTGTTTCAATCCTATCTACGCCAGCTTTTACGATCCCGGAATGGTCACGACAATCATCAATAAAAACAGGATTGTTAAATAACTTAACGAGTAAATAAAATTTTTATGTGCCCATTGCCAGTCATCCTTGGCGGTAAACCCTCGGATCCCAAGGATAAGCCAGCCAATATTTAAAATCGAGGCAATAACCATAAAGATTGTCCCTAGCGATGCCAATAAAAATGGTAACGGTAATAGACAGGCAATATAGACAACCATCTGCCGTTTCGTAAACGCAAATCCGTGTACAACTGGTAACATCGCCACGTTGGCCGCTTTATATTCATCGTATTTTTTAATGGCAATCGAAAAGGTATGGGGAATTTGCCAAATAAATAAGACAAAAAATAGTACAATTGGGACAACATGGTATGCTGGTTCAATCGCTGCCCAGCCGATTAATGGCGTAACCGCACCGGAAACACTGCCGATCACCGTGTTTAATGTATATTTGCGTTTGGACCACATCGTATACAAAACTACATAGACGAACCAGCCAATAAATGCGTAAATGGCTGCTTCAAGCGTGGTAAACAACAAGATGACCATCCCAACGACTGACAATGCAATCCCCAATTTCAGTACGGCCTTTAGTGAAAAATTCCCTGTTACTGTCGGCCGGTTTTTCGTTCTGGCCATAACCGTATCAATATCCACGTCATACCAATTGTTCAGAACCAATGCGCCAGCCATCACAGCCATACTACCAACGATGGTCAGGATAAATACACCCCAGTTATCAGCAAACGATGCACCTGTAAAGTGTAGTGCCAGCCAAAATCCGGTAAATACCGGCAACACATTTGAAATTAACACAATGGCTTTAAACAACTCTTTTATGTCAGAAATGATTGATTTTGAATTCGTTAACCCTTTACTATTCACAGCCTTTTGTGATGAAAGGGTCCCCACTTTGTCCATTCCATTTCCTCCTTGAACGTGGAATTCATCCAAAAATTTTAGTGATATATTCCTATTGTAATGCTTTTAAGGAATTTATTTAAGTATAAAGAACTTGTGATAATAGTGGGAATATGGTGTATAGTTTGTGGCGTTTGCACGGAAGCATCGAAATCCCTTTACCTACCAGTGATTCATCTTGGTATCAAGATAATACATGAAAGCGTGCGTGAAAAATATGTTGTCCAGCCACTTCACCACAATTTCAACCGATAAGATGCATTATTTAACCGTTAAAGAAGTTGAAGCGATCAATCAATATATCATCTTAAAATATTCACCAAATGAACCAATCGGGTTGAAAGACCGTTCAATGCTCGAATCATCTGTTTACCGTCCTCAACAGTCGGCATTTGGAAAAGATGTATACCCAACGATTGAAACAAAGGCAGCTGCCCTTTTTGAATCATTGGCACAAAATCGTCCGTTTCACAATGCCAATAAGAAGACGGCATTTGCATCACTCACTCAATTTCTTTACTACAATGTTTTTGATTTTGAAATGCTGAATCAATGGGCACAAGCAGATTTTACCGTTGATGTCGTTAACCATAAAAACGATTTTGTGCAAATAGCTTCGACCATTAAGGAATATTCATTCCAGTTATAAATGGAAATCCTCGAAATTGGGGATTCTTTTTTATACGGATTTTATTTATTCAGAAGGTAGGACAACAAATTTCCGATTTCACCGATCATATTATTGCGTTTTTTTCATACTATTCACTCAAATGCTAATCGTCTAATAGATCATCGTCCAACCATAATTCTATTTCATCCATGTTCTCATCTTCTTCAAAATCATTGTTATCGATTTCCAATGTGTTTAGAAAGTCGACAAATGTTTCCGAAACAAGGTATATATTGTCCCAATATAAATCAATATTTTCTACACCGGCTACATCACCAATCATCAATCTGGCTTCAAGTTCATTTTCGTGATTCCAAAAATAAATCTTACCGTAGGATGTTCCATTTACGCCTATACAGATCAGGTTCCCTCCTGGACATTCGCCAACAGGAATTAAGTTGCCAGGAATTCGATTTTTATAATCATCTATTTGCTGATTTATATTGTTTTCACTCATTAATCCGTAAAACCCATCGAAATATTGATTACCGTCCTCTGTTGCTGTAGGTGGTGGCTCCAACGGTTTAAAAATTATATTCTTTTCAAAAAAGGTTTCACCGTACCACCTTAGAAACTGCTTATAATCATCCGGTATTATTATGTCGTATTTTTTTCAATAGTTATTAAACGTTCATTTTTTAATGCATCGGAATAAGATGTAGGTGAATCAACACCTAATTTTGATAAAGCTGTTTTTATTTGATTTCCATTGTTACTCAATTTAGTAACCTCCTCTTAGATCTGACGCGGATCCTATATGCGGTATTTTTGCCAACTGTCTTGGTGATTGTTCCCACAACTTTGTCCCAACCACCGATACGGCCACATTCCCCAACGCATATGTTACCCAATGCGAACGGCTCTCTGTATCACCATTGAACATATCACGTTTATATGACCCAGCTATAGCATGACTCAAGGATTTTGCGGTCATTTTTGGGTCAATCTCCATATTTGCCGTTGACTCGTCGGTGTCAAACGGTTGCATGACCGTGTTACCTAGACCAACTAACGTATCTTTTCCAAAATACCATTCGCCAATTACTACCTTTTCCCGTGTGGTATGGACATTTTCCAAACTTTACGGCGCCATCTTTTATCTTGGTCCATATACCTGTTTCTTCTTCCCCTACAACAGGCTATCCGTACACTTCTTTTAAAATAACAGGAAGCGTTGTCAATTTTAGCGCCGATAACCCATTAAACGATGTAATTGAATAATCGGAGGCAAAATTACTTGCCATCTCGTTTATGTATTGATTCAACAGCTCCAGGTCTTCTCTGACTTCACTTAATAACTTTGCTTTGTTCGTGATCCAGTTTATACAGCAATTCCAGATTGTTCTTCACTTTATTTTTCCATATCATATTTACTATGTCATGTTCGTATTAAAAACTATCTTCATCCTTATGCGTAATAAGCCCTCTACATATCTTCTTTTAAAGGTGAAAAACCTGAAAGTCATTAGGTCAATCAGGGTTTTAATAATTGTTTACTCCATCCCGTTTAATTTTGTTGACCATAATTCTATAATCGTTTCAAGTTCATTTGTTTCAATGGTGCATTCTTCATCTTCTTCATCGCTATAATTATCAATTATTTTTGTAATGTGTCGTCGTATTTCTAACGTACAATTATTACCTGTACATTCTTCAAAATTCGAGTCACCATTTAGGACTTTGTGTATTAATTTCAACCAAGGTTGACTATTACTTTGAATATCACCCATTAATAGAATTGCAACAGGGGCAATGACATCTGGCACATCTACTTCTAAACCTCTGTCGCTCTCCTTAATAATAACTTCATATTTCATGTTTACACTTCCTTAGTAGATTGGATATGCTGTTTTAATTTTATCATGAGGGTCCAGTCTCATTTGTATCTTCATGCCATTGGATAACGTACCTTCATATGGGAGATTAATAAGTAATTCTTCTTCATGGCAGTTGCCCCGGAAAATCCCATCATCTATTTCCCTTTTCCGCCGAGATCATTAAAAACATGGGCCTCCGGTTCTCATCTTTCATTTCGGGATTACTTTTTAACATGTCTTCGGAAGGAAATGATTCCTTAACTGCATTTATCATGAAACCGCTATTAATTAAGTCATTGATATATGTGGAAACTGTACGATGGTACTTGATAACAGACTCATTCAAGAATGTTGTTTCACGCAACCCCTCTATTTGATAGTTATCAACTGGCCAATGCAGGCGACTCCCCCGTTCATCGTAGTACCAATCTTGTTCATTCCGGGAAGTGAAAATTGGATGTTCAACCGAGAAAACGAAACTCCCTCCAGGCTTTAGATAAGCATAAACTTTTTCACAGATTGATGTATAAGACTGAATATAGTGAAAAGCCAATGAGCTGATGACCACATCAAATGAGGAATTTGGAAAATCAACGTCTTCTATTGGTGCGTTTATATAAGAAATGGAAGGATCATTGGTCATTTCGCGAGCCCTTTGAATCATTTTTTCGGATATATCTACACCTGTTACAGAGCTTGCTTGCTGCTGGCGGGCATATCGGCAATGCCAGCCAAAACCGCAACCCAGATCAAGTACAGTTTTATTTTTCAAATTCGGTATTAACGCTTTCAGTATATGCCATTCTCCAGCACCTTCCAGCCCTTTTACCGATCGTGGCATCTGTTCATACGCAGAAAAGAAATTTGGATCATCATATTTATTTTGTTTCAATTGTTAACACAACCCCTCACTAAAACAACCATCCTAAAATTAACAAAAATTAACATTAAAAAATCATGTAAACGTTAACCACTATTTCATACATTATAAAAGACCCTTTGAACAATGTGAAATTTAAACGTATTGCAATTTCATTTCAAAATCAAGAGTATAAAATGCGTGTATTTGAGCCCTATCACTCTATGCGTTATAATAATGTTCAGAATCAACATTTGATTTTTGATTTGGTTTGGTAATCCGGACTAATGATTAAATCAGAGGATACAATTTTACATAGAATACAAGGTTTACAACAAGATCAAACTTGAGGAGGTTTTTATATGAACCAACCAACAATCGCTGTAACTGGAATTGGGACAGTATCACCATATGGCGTTGGACTTTCAACATTTTGGGAAAATTTAATCGCCAATCATTCGGCGGTAAACAGGGTCGAGGATGACCAATTACGTAAATGGTCTCCAGTAGGGGCTCGTGTTCCTGATTTTGACCCATTGAATTTTCTCCCAAAAAGACTTGCCAAAAATACAGATCGTTTTACTCAACTTTCCCTTGTTGCGGCAAAAGAAGCATTAACAGATGCACAACTTTTAAAAAGTGATGGGGAGACGCTTGTACCTGAAGTTGATCCTGACCGAATCGGAACAGCAATTGGCACAGCATTTGGCGGTATTCAATCCCTTGAAGCTGGTTCTGAAAAATTAGCAACCGGAAGCGCCAAACGGGTTGGTCCACGGATGATTTCCAAGGCTATTCCCAATGCAGCATCGAGTACAATTTCTATGCAATATGGCTTCCACGGACCATCTGTGACCTATGTGACCGCCTGTGCAGCTTCGGCGAATTCTATTGGTGAGTCCACTTTCTGGTTCTTTCGTGATGACGTTGATTTCGTATTGGCTGGTGGGGCCGACAGTTTATGGTCAAATGTCTTCTTATCAGGATTGCGTGATGCTGGTGCATTAGCTACCAAAGGGCCGGATGATCCAACCACATGGTCACGCCCATTCGATGCCAATCGAACTGGAATGGTAATGGGGGAAGGATCGGCATTGTTTGTGCTTGAACCACTTGAACATGCCAAAGCGCGTGGCGCACATATTTATGCCATTTTAAAAGGTTATGGCGCATCAAACGACGCCTATCATGATACTGCGCCAGATCCAGAAGGTTACAGTGCAGCATTAGCTATTAAGCGGGCACTTCGCTCAGCGCAATTAACAGCGGATGACATTAATTATGTAAATGCTCATGCAACCTCAACGCCTGCTGGTGATATTGCCGAAACAAAGGCATTACGATCCATATTTGGCGAAAAATTAGATACCATTCCTGTTAGCTCGATTAAAGGAGGCATCGGCCACTTACTTGGTGCTGCAGGTGCGATAGAAAGTGTAGCATCCATTAAAGCCCTGGAAACAGGAATTATTCCCGCTACATTACATTGTGAAACACGTGATGAGGAGGTGCCGCTTGATATCGTACCAAATACAAGCCGTAAACAGCGTATTACCACAGCAATGAGTAATTCGTTTGGATTTGGCGGCCAAAATGGAATTTTAATCTGGCAGGCTCCCTAATTTTTAGCGATGTTAGCTCTGATTGTTATCAATTACTGTCAAGGTGGAGGAAGATATGATGCAAAGAAATCAACAAACAACAATCCCTACCGTTCAGGAAAGACGGCAGGCTCTGGAATCACAATTTCCTGTCTGGGAAAAACATACCATTGCCACCCATTTTAAAAGTCAATGTCAATTGTATCAGGAGCGCCCGCTGATCATGATGCCGGATGATGTTGTTACTTATGGAGAAATGTGGAACCGGTCATTTTTATATGCTAAAGCATTCATGAAAGTGGGGGTCAAACGTGGGGATCATGTTGCTATCCTGATGGCCAATGACCCCGATTATATTGCTTTATTTATTGCGACTTCCATGGTTGGAGCGGTAGCAGTTCCATTAAACACACAGCTTCGGGATGAGGAACTAAACTACATGATTCGCCAATCAGATACGAATTGGCTTATTTTACATCAATCAGCAAGTAAACAAAACCATGCAGCAATCATAAGCAAGATTGTCGAAAACCTTAAAGCAGAGCCTGACAGTCGTTTGCAGCGTGCTATTTGTATACCAAATGCCAACGAACCCATTCCAAATGGCTTTATAGATTGGTCGAGTTTTATTTCTGAAGCGGACAAGGTTTCAGATGATGCAGTCCTTAAACGGTGGAAAGAAACAGATGACCCCGATGAATGCGCCGCGATTATTTATACATCAGGCTCAACAGGGTTGCCAAAAGGAGTTATGCTAACGGATGATATGATGTTACGTTCAGGGTTTGCTACTTGTTTGAGCCGGGCTTATGAAGATGGAAGACGTATTTTTGCCCCCTTACCTTTTTATCATGTCTATTTTCTCCAAGAGGGGCTTTTCGCTGTTTCGTTTGTTGGCGGGGCAATGGTTACCTGTCTAGGGTTCTCACCATTACAATCCTTTGAGTTGATGGAGAAGTATCGTGTCAACGACTTTCTCGCTGTTCCATCCATGCTTGTTGCCATGTTGAACCGACCCGAACGAAAAACGTTTCAACTCGAGTCTTTGTTTGCCCTTTTATGTTGTGCCGCACCTTCACCGGTACCACTTTGGAAGCGTGCTGTCGAGGAATTGAAGGTCGAGGAAATTGGTACAGGATGTGGTGGAACTGAGGCTTCATCAACCACCATGCTAACTGAAATCGGTGATCCACTAGACATCATTTCAACCAAAGTCGGCAAAGTCAAATTGGCTGGTGTGGCAGGTCATCCAGAGTTTGGGGATGCAAGTGTGGAATATAAGGTGATTGACCCGGATACTGGAGCAGACTTACCAGCAGGATCAGTAGGTGAACTTGCAGTAAGAGGGAATGTTGTCACACATGGATACTACAAAAAGCCTGACGAAACCGCCTTTGCAATCGATCAGGATGGCTTTCTTCGTAGTGGGGATTTGGGTCAAATTGACGAACAAGGGTACATTCAGCTCTTGGGTAGGAGTAAGGATCTTTACAAAGTGTCTGGTGAAACGGTTGCTCCAAAAGAAATTGAAGATGTCATTTCGCTGCATGCTGCAGTTAACCAAGTATATATTGTTGGTGTCCCCGATCAACTTACAACAGAAACCGGTGCAGCCTTTATTGAATTGAAGCAGGGTGTTCCCTGTACAAAGCGGGAAATCAGAGAATGGTGCAGGAAACGCGTTGCCCGCTTTAAAGTCCCGCGTTATATTTGGTTTGTTACCGCAAATGACTGGCCGTTAACAGGAACAGGGAAGATTCAAAAATTCAAGCTGCAGGAGATTGCTGAGGAGAGATTGTCCAAACACGGTTAGGCCCGGGATTTTCATAAGGAATAAATCTCAATGAAAAGACTTTTAAAAGGTGATGTTTTAAAGCACATCACCTTTTATTGCTCGCAGAATGCCATATGCGCACCTATTGTTGAATGAAGAATTAACTCGTGCATGCTAGCGTTTCCTACTATAGGATGACGAGCTTGGGTATGCTTCCGGATCAACTTTATACCTGTCTCGATCAACTTTTTATGTGTTCCCGATCAACTTTCCCCTCCGCTCGATCAACTTTTGCGTGTTCTCGATCAACTTTCCTCTACTCTCGATTAACTACGCATGGTAAATAGCACACTTTTAAAGCGGTCATTCCTACTTGTATTCTCTTGTAAACCTGGACTTCCTTTTTAGCATATGAATGTAAAATGGGGAGGTGAGATGTTGAAAAAGGTGTTAACCGGACTTTTTTCATTTGTTTTTGTGTTCTCATTAGCAGGCTGTTTTAGTGATCCGATTCAGGATGACATACTTAGTTACTCAAATGAAGAAATGACTAAGGCACATGAGCTAGAAGATACTGCTGTTTCTGCCTACAACGAGGTTACCGGACAAAACTACACGGATGATGAGACGATGTATGCAACATTGGTCGATGATGTCATTCCTACTTACAATGAATTCATTAGCGAGTTAAACAATACACACGTTGAAACCGATGAACTTAGGGAGATCCATGAGCTCATTATTCAGGGAGCGAATACACAATACAATGCATTTGTCAAAATTGCGCATGCCCTGGAAGATCAGGATGCGGATGCGATTGAAGAGGCAAATGGCATGTTGGATGATGCCAAAAAGAATTTTCGCGACTACCAACATCAACTCGATAAACTGGCAAAAGAACATGATGTTGAATGGAAGGAAGAAAAATAATAACCTTTCCATCCCCACATTAAAACATTCTAATAAAACAAGTATGAGGCGGGAGTGCATATTACCACCTTCTGAGCCCTTGGTTTCCCCATGGTATAAAGAGCAATCAAACTAATAATTGTTTATCGAAAATAGGGTTCAGATTCTAGCACGCTCCCCTACACACTTCTTCAAAAAATAATGTCATGCATGTCCATTCTGCTGCGCTGCTTTTCTCCTGTCCATCATTTTAAATATCAACTTCACCAATGGCGGGACAGCAAAATAAATAAAAAAAGTGCGAAACAGTTGATAGCCGGAAACCATCGACAAATCCGCATGAATCTCATGGGCAATGATTCCCATTTGATCCATACCCCCGGGAGCCAGGCTTAACAAGGCCGTTGCATTCGATACTGGATGAATTTTTGTTAATACGACACTCAAAACCAACGATCCCAGTAAAAGCATCAACCCGCTGCCAATCGCCAAACCAATTGTCCGCATTTTCCGCTGGATTTGATCGGTTTGCAGCATCAAGCCAACATGCGTACCGATCATCAACTGTGACATATTAATAAGAACCGGTGGCAAATGCGGCCCCTCTATACCAAATGCCTGAAGAATGGCTGTACCAATTGCAGGTCCCAACAAGAAGGACGTTGGAAAGTGTATTTTATTTCCTACAAAAGTTAGTACAATACTTACTACTGCGAACAAAAGCAAACCGGGAAATAAACCGCTCCAACTCGCAGTCACTGTATTGACCGCAGTCGATGCGTTTTCTGCAGCTCCGTCGTTATACACTGGTAATGTAACCAGCAGCGGCATCATGATAATAATCATCATCAGCCGAATCACCTGTGTGACCGTCACCACTGCCAAGTTAATGCCTTCTGTTTCCTCTGCCAGCATAATTACCTGTGTCAGCCCACCCGGAATACTACCTAACAGCGTTGTATTATAGTCACTATCAGAAAGTTTCGATACGACATATGCAATCCCCGAACAAAAAAGTAACAAGATCACTGTCATACTCAGCATGGTAGGCAATTGAAGCGCCATGGCATGCAAAGCGACTGGTGTCATCGATAAACCGATCGTATAGCCAACAATCATCATACCTGCATCGCGAATACCAGTTGGCCAAAAATAATGTTGCTTCAATACATTGGTACCGATGAGCCCCGCCACCATTGGCCCAAGCAACCACGGAACCGGGATATGGAGCAATTTAAAAAGCGCACCGCCAATAACAGCGGTTATCAGCGTTAGGATGAAATGTTTTATTTTAATAGAATCATGATGTTGCATATGTTCCAACCTCCCTCTGGCAAAAAAATGATGCCGGCTGAACAACAAGCCCGCATATTGGGAGTTTTAAAAACCAATATATCCATTTTACCGCTGAGTGGTGGGAAGGACAAGGAAATCGTTTATCATTTCCGGTCTTGACAGCTCTTTTCAAACGCTGTATCCTAACATGCTGTATGCTAATTTAATGATATCTTTAAATCTCACATACAAACAAAACGCTACCGAATATAAAAAAGATGGGCAGTGTTTTGGGTTGTGAGATTTTTTATTGTTTTATAGGATTACGATAAGCTGAAAACTAGGAGGATTAATTTTTGAAGAAATTAAGTAAGCATGATCAAGCAATGGATAAACCAGTATTATTTGTTAGTGGAGGTGCCTTGCTTGCTTTTGTGATTCTGGCATGGATCAATCAAGAGTTAGTAACGAATCTGGTGAACTATCTGTTTGATTTTTCCGCGAAATATTTTGGATCCATATACCAGGTGCTGATGATGGGAACATTTCTTATCGCCTTATTTTTGGGGTTTTCAAAATTTGGACGGATACGATTGGGAAAACTGGATCGGCCGGAAATCGGCTATTTTAAATGGATTTCTATGATTATATGTACATTACTTGCAGCAGGTGGCGTATTTTGGGCTGCTGCTGAACCATTGAGTCACTTTATAACAGTACCACCTCATTTCTCTGGTATTGATGCTGGTAGTAAAGAAGCCGTCTCCCCAGCGTTGGCCTCCAGTTTTGTCGATTGGGGATTTCTTGCCTGGGCTATTCTTGGGACCCTTGGCACATTTGTCTTGATGTACGCCCACTATCACCGCGGGGCACCTTTAAAACCAAGAGCATTGCTTTATCCAATTTTCGGTGAAAAAATTATGCAAAAAAGTGCACTTGGAACGTTTGTTGATGCCTTTTCCATTGTTTCCGTGGCTGCTGGAACGATCGGGCCAATCGGATTTCTAGGGTTGCAAGCAAGCTATGGATTGAGTACCTTGTTTGGAATGCCTAACAATATTTATATGCAAATGTTAATCATTGTTGTAGTCGTAGTGGCAGCCGGAGTATCTGCAGCAACCGGGATTCATAAAGGGATTCAAATTTTAAGTAGTTATAATGCTATTCTGGCAGTCATTCTTATGGCAGCAGTCCTGATATTAGGTCCGGCACTATTTATCTTTGATTCGTATCTGGAGTCATTCGGTCTATATATACAAAATTTTTTCCGACTGAATACCTTCCGCAGTGATGAAGCATGGCTTGGTAGCTGGACGGTCTTCTTCTTTGCCTGGTTTATTGGCTATGGGCCGATGATGGCCATGTTTGTTAGTCGGATCTCCCGTGGGCGGACCATCCGGGAAATCGTTACAGCAGTCGCAGTCATTGCCCCAATTATAACAACGTTTTGGTTCACTGTTGTTGGTGGAGCAGGAATTTTTGGAGAGATCACACACCCCGGTTCGATATCCGAAGCATTAAATAGTGATGGTCCACCTGCAGCAATGATAGCTATTGCAGATCAATTGCCGTTTGGAACCATACTAGGATTTTTATTCCTGTTAGCAACGATTGTCTTTGTCTTAACCACGACTGATTCCATCTCACTGACGATTTCAATGGCAATTACTGGAAACGGTGATCCTTCTAAAACGATGCGTGTATTTTGGGCACTGATTATGGGTCTTGTCGCAACTGTATTATTAACCATCGGCGAGGATAGTATTGACTCGCTGCAATCCTTTATTGTCGTGACGGCAGTGCCGGTATCCCTGTTAATGCTGACCACTTTCTGGACCGCCCCACATGTATGCCGGGAACTTGCCAAGGAACAGTTGGACACGGAAGAAGCGGAGAGTCATGCTGTGGACATGGAAACGGAGAGTCATGCTGTTCACGAAAAGGCGCAATAGGATAAGCATCCCGTTTATTTCGGGAGCATTGAAAAAGCGGGGGCTCAATCCATTTGCGGATGCCCCCGGATAATTTTCACCCTTTCCTAAAACCGTTTAATCTTATATAATAGATTTAATAGAAGGTGGTGATAAATATGGAAGAATCAGGATTTCAAGAAATCATAAAAGCTCTGGAACTACACTCGGCACACATCGACAAAAAAATGGATCAGATGAAGTCAGATTTGGAAAAACAAATGGATCAGATGAAAACAAATTTGGAAAAGAAAATGGATGACGGGTTTAAGCGTGTTGATAAACGCTTTGAACAAGTCGATAAACGCTTTGAGAACCTAGAAAAAAAGGTAGATGGTATAAGGGTTGATTTGACCGAAAACCAGGACACAACCGATCTCTTATCAACTAAGGTTCTCCAGCACGAAAAAAAACTTCGTAACTTGACCTTACAGCAATAAAAACTACCTCATGCTGTAAAATTTCCATGAAAGAAAAATAAGCCTCCACTTTCCTCGCAGTGAGAACATAAGGAAAGTGAAGGCTTGATTTGTTTTATTTGGATTTGCTAGTTCCTGTTCCTTGTCATATATACCAGGGAACAGAAACAGAGGGCTTCTCCACCATCAAGGACCGTTCGACTGAATTCCTTATGTTCAAAATTGATTTCGTTTCCAGCTTGAGCGGTTTTGCTCCATGCTCGAGCGATTTTCCTGTGCTCACGATCGATTTTATGCCCGGTTCGATCGGTTTTCCTCGTTCTCGATCGACTTTGCTCCAAACTCGATCGATTTCTTTGTATTCTCGATCAAGTTTCCTGTTCAACCTAGCCTGCGCTATCCTAAATCGTGACCTGTTAACAAAATATAAACAACGAGGAATACATTCAGTACGATAATCACTGCTGTACATATCCAGGCGAGTGTTTTTATCATGTTGCTGTTGGCAAATTGCCCCATTTTCTCTTTACTGCTGGTAAATAATACAAGCGGTACAACAGCAAATGGCAACTGCAGGCTGAGGACGACCTGACTCCACAGCAGCAAATCCGCTGTCCCGCGGGATCCGGCAATCCATGTGACGACAAAGGCCGGAACAACCGCAATCAATCTGGTAATCACCCGACGCAGCCATGGCGAGATCCGCATATGAACAAAACCTTCCATGACAATTTGCCCGGACAGTGTTCCGGTAATCGTGGAGTTTTGCCCTGATGCCAACAAAGCAACAGCGAATAATGTACTGGCAATCCCGATACCAACTGTTGGACTTAACAGCTTATAAGCCTCCTCGATTTCTGAAACCTGAATCCCGGTTCCGTGAAAGGCTGATGCGCCGAGAATAAGGATAGCCGAGTTAATTAAAAAGGCAATCGTCAAAGAAAAAATCGCATCGGCTACGGAAAATTTAATGGCTTCTTTCCTTCCTTTTTCGGTTCGTTTATATTGTCTCGTTTGCACAATCGATGAATGCAGGTAAAGGTTATGCGGCATCACTGTTGCACCCAAGATACCGAGTGAAATAAACAGCATATTAGGATTCACCACAATCTCGGGTTTTGGAATATAACCTCCAAGTAATGCCGAGATTTCCGGCTTGGATGCAATCACTTCAAATACAAAGATAAAAAAGATGGTGGCCATTAGTACAGCAACTATTGATTCAATAATCCGGAACCCTTTTCGCTGCAGTAACAGAAGCAATAAAACATCCAGTGTGGTAATCAAAATGCCCCATAATAGTGGAATACCAAACAATAAATTCAAAGCAATGGCCGACCCGATTACCTCCGCCAGATCTGTGGCAATAATCGCAAGTTCGGTTAACAGCCAAAGAATGGTTGCTGTTTTCTTGCCGGTTGCATCACGTGTCGCCTGGGCCAAGTCACGTCCAGTTACAATGCCAAGTTTTGCAGCCAGCGTTTGCAGTAACATCGCCATTAAATTGGAAATTAAGATAATCGATAATAGTGTATAGCCAAATCGGGTTCCCCCGGCAATAGAAGTTGCCCAGTTCCCCGGATCAACATACCCGACAGCCACCAATGACCCCGGACCGGCAAACGCCAAGAATTTGCGCCAAAAGCCAGCATTTTCGGGAATAGAAACAGAATTATTAACTTCTTCCAAACTTATATTGGAACTGTGTTTTAACCATCCATGTTCATTAGACGAATTACGCGTTTTATCCATGTTAGTCACCTTTTAAAAACATGCCGTTAGTTAAGTAAGTTTACCAAGGGAAACAATTCACCAAAAAAATATGATTCCTTTAAGTGCGTGTTCAAAAAGGAGGATAAAAAGGACCGAGAAGTTCTAGGCGGCGTAGCTTTGAGCACCGGAGTGTACATAAAAGGTACATGAGGAGCGGAAAAGCAAGCCAACGACGAAATTCGACGTGTCATTTTTACCGGACTTTTTGAACATCCTCTTTAAGAATCCTTACTATCCCCTATTTCCACAAACAAATGTATTCACCAACGATATGTTGAATGTAGAATTACACTTTCATTATTTTTTTATATTATACCCGGTAGTTGTTTTTTTCAAGTATCTTACATTAGAAAGTTTTTTAGCTTATATTTTTATGAATACTCCATGATAAAAAGCCTCCGAAATTCCGGAGACTTATTCTTATCAAGTAAATTGAAATATAAAATTCAACAAAAATAAACCAGCAATGATATAGAACGCGGATGAAACTTTCCTTGCGTGACCTGTTGCGAATTTTAAAACTGTATACATAATGAATCCAATGGCAATACCATCTGCAATGCTATACGTGAACGGGATCATGATCATAATAAAAATTGCAGGAAAGGCTTCTGTTAAATCACTAAAATCCAAATGCCTGATATTTTGCACCATTAAACCACCTATAATGATTAAAATCGGTGCAATCGCATTAGCAGGAACCATATGAATGTATGGAATGAAAAAAGTAGTGACTAAAAATAAAATACCTGTAGTGATTGTCGTTAGCCCTGTCCGTCCTCCCGCTGCAATGGCTGCAGTAGATTCAGCAGTTGATACTGTTGGACTGGTTCCGAAAATACCCGAAAGCATGACAGAAATACCATTTGCTTGAAATGCCTTTTTAAATTTCCGTGGTTGCTTAGCCAAAGCCAAATGCCCCGAAATGGTACCAATATTCTCGAACATCACAACCATCGTTATCGAAAAAACGGCAATGAGAAATGGTAATGATGCCCAATTCGCCAATGAAAAAGATCCAAATACTTCACGATAGCCCCGCAGTGAAAAGGACCCATTCGACCCCGAAGGTATAATCCCAAACAAGGCTGCAATAATGATGCCAACAAAAATAGTCCAAAGAAAGTTTCCCTTCACATTCCGAATGAACAAAACCAAAGCAATGACTAAAGTTAATATAGTCGCCAACACTTGAGGATCGCTAAAGTCACCCAGGGCAATGATGGATGTGCTGCCCCGTTCAATGAGACGGCCATTTTCGAGACCAATAAACATTAGAAAAAATCCGATCCCAATATTAATTGCCTCTTTCAATGCATCCGGTATCGCATCACTAATCACTGTGGTCAATGAAGAAAATGAGATTAATATAAAAATCAGACCGGAGATGACGGTTACTCCCAGTGCTTCTTGCCAGGAAAGCCCCATAGATTCGACAAGTGTATAGGTAAACATGGCATTAATTCCCATTCCAGGAACGACTAGGATCGGTGCATTGGCCCATAAACCCATGATTAAACATCCGGTAAAAGAGGTGAGAATGGTAGCCAACATCGCCCCTTTCAATGGAATGCCCGCCTCCGATAATATCAGCGAATTAACGGCAATAATATAAACAATGGTGAAAAAGCCAATTAACCCAGCTGTTACTTCCTGTTTTACACTTGTCTCATGTTGCTTTAATTGAAACAGGTCTCCCTTCATGTTTATTCCTTCTATTCAGTTTTCCCTCGCCCGCCCCGCTCCTTATACGATTGGAGCCACATATAATCTATATTTTAGTAAAGAAAAACGTTTTGTCAATAGGTAAGCTTTTGTTTCTATTTGGAAAACCTTTATCACTGTTTCACTTTAAAAATCCAAACAAGGCGTAAACCCTATTCTTCCCGTTCAGGAAAAATCATCCTCAAATCAATCATCAGGTTATCCAAAACATGCACGGAAATGGAATCCTCTCTATTATATACGTTATCAAGCTCCAATGAACGTCCTTTTAGGAGATAGACTTCAACAAGCTGATTAGCGGGATCAATAATCCAATATTCCAAGACTCCAGCATGTTGGTATGCCAATCTTTTGTCCAAACGATCGATCTTTGCTGAAGGTGGAGATATTATCTCAACAACCAAATCAGGAGCACCCACAATTTTGCTCCGTTTGATCTTGTTTGGATCACAAACTATGATTAAATTCGGTATAAGCCAATTTCTAACATTTTCATCAATCCACTTCTTATTCGTATTCTGGAATAGATAAACATCAATTGGTGCAGCAAATACCTGACATTTTTTCCACCTTCCGTACCCTGTCCTTGTAAGATTATTATATAACAAATTACCAGCCTATTCATGATGCTTTTACAAAGTCAACGGCCACATTTGATTATTTATAAAAAAACCGTGATGGCGCCATTGACCTGGCAAAAATCATCACAGTTTTTCTACCGTTTTATTATATTTTTTCAGCAGTTCTCCAAATGCAGCGCTTTCTTCGTCAGACCAACCTTCAAGCACCTTGCTGATGTGGTCTGATCTCGTTTTCTGATTTTCAACCAAAGCAATGGAACCTTGATCACTAATTTGGTAAAAATAAGATCTGCCATCAGACGGATTGGGCAATTTGGTGACAAGTCCCTTTTTTTCCATTCCCGCAGCTTGCCTGCTAACAGTGGAAACATCCAATTTCAAATCATCCGCTAATGTCTTAACACTGGATGGTCCCCGCTCTTGTAATAAACCAAGTAATATATATGTCGATCGATCCAACTCGTTATTACGTTTTTCCGATAAAACAATCCGGTGAACAAAAGTTGCAATCTCCCGCTGAATAATGTTAAATGTTTTTTCGTCCATGGACACACCCCTTAGCCCATGATACCCAGATTGGAGATGTTTCGCAAGTGTTTATGTCGTGTAACTCCAGGTATCTAGTTAGTGGACAGATTGTTTTCCCAATTGATGTTGTTCTCTTCCGAAAAGTATGTTGTTCCATCCCAACTTCCTGTCGCTTTCTTCCAATCTCATATGGTTTCCCCTCCGTCAATTCCTGCTTCTCCAGTCATCAAGCATCGTTCAATACTTCCCTTTCAAAATTCACACAATGGAAATTACACACCTTACAAATTTCTAAACTAATTGCACTATACAATTATTTAGTTGTATGTTACAATCAATTTTGTCACTTTTAATTTAACATAAGGAGTATGATTTATGTCAACAGCAACACAACAAGCAACGTTGGAAAAGTTCCCGGATATCGGTATCCAGGATGATCCTAGTCTTTTAAAACAGCCAAAAGCGGTTTGGGCTGTATTCTTTTCTTGTATTATCGCCTTTATGGGGCTTGGTCTTGTGGATCCGATTCTGCCCGCTATTGCCACACAGCTTGATGCATCAACCAGTCAAGTCACCTTGTTATTTACCAGCTATAATGCCGTGATGGCGGTGGCTATGCTTGTTACGGGCAGCCTGACATCGCGTATTGGCATGAAGCGTACACTACTTCTGGGTATTGTAATTATTGCGCTGTTCTCTGCACTTGGCAGAGCTTCAAGCGGTGTTTGGGAAGTCATCGGAATGCGTGGTGGCTGGGGACTTGGCAATGCCTTGTTTGTCGCAACGGCATTAACAGCTATTACCACTCTATCAAACAGTGGAAATGCTAAAGCGGTCATTTTGTATGAAGCCGCTATTGGACTTGGCATTTCGATTGGGCCGTTACTAGGGGGCTGGCTTGGTGCGATGTCCTGGCGCGGGCCATTTTTCGGTGTAGCTGTTTTGATGGTGTTTGCCTTCATTTTTTTGATAACCGTGATGCCCAAAACGCAACCAGCAACATCTAAGGGGCCGGCTAAAAAAACATCGCTTGCTGATCCGTTTCGAGCCTTGAAACATCGTTCATTGCTCGTATTTGGCACATCGGCTGCATTATATAACTTTGGCTTTTTCACATTATTGGCATATGCCCCATTCGTCCTTGGATTGGATGAACATGGATTAGGCTTTGTATTCCTGGGATGGGGTATTTTATTGGCGATCACCTCTGTATTCACGGCGCCAAAATTGGAACAGCATGTCGGTACAGTCAAATCATTGTCCCTCGTGCTTCTACTTTTCGGTGTTTTGCTTGCGGTAATGGGAATATTCACATCGACGCAATGGCTGTTAATCGCATGTGTCATCATCGCTGGTGCTTTGTTGGGAAACAATAACACATTGATCACAACAGCTGTTATGAATGCAACGGATGTAGAGCGTTCAACTGCATCAGCCGCATACAGCTTCCTGCGTTTTTTGGGTGGTGCGGTTGCTCCGTTTTTAGCAGGAAAACTTTCCGAGATTTTCAATCCACATGTACCATTTATTGTTGGTTCTGTGTTTGTATTTTTATCTGTGTTGGTTATTGTATGTAATTATAAGCATATTAAGCATGTGGATGATGTGGAAGGTGCGCATTAATCTAAAAAAAAAGCAGTGAACTTCTTGTTGGAAGTCCACTGCTTTTTTAAACCTGTTTAACCACTCCTTCAAAGTTCATAGGTATTCCTGGATTTAGTAACGCTCAATAAACCAAATTCCTCCCCAAATCCAAATGCTCAATTCCATGCTCTGTTTTCCCATCAATCACAAGATCAGCAGCAATCGAGCCAATAACAGGAGACATCTTAAAACCATGCCCTGAAAAACCGCTCACTAAAAACGTATGATTCATCCCCGGCACTTCTCCTATGACCGAATGATCATCCACTGTGTAACCATCCATATAGACACTTGCTCGCACGGGGTCAGGAATAAGACCCGGTATTAGTTCCTTCACGTATTCACTAACTTCTTTTAATTCATCCAGTGAAACATCTCGATCCAATTGACCCGGATCTGGCACATTGGCTGGATTCTTGGTGTTCGAAGCCTTGACCATTGTCCCATCCAGTGTTGGGGCACCTGTTAATCGAAAATCTTTTCTCATTCTAGCAAAAATCGGGAAATTTTCCGGTTTAAATTGATCGATATTTTTAGCGGGAAACCACGTTAATACGAGACGTCTTGCCTCTATTTTTGTGTTCCATTTCGGCATCAATTTTTTGGTCCAGGCTCCGGTGGTTACTAATACCTTTCCGACACGGTATGACTGACCATTAGCCACAACCGTAACCCCAGCGTTATCTGGAATAATTTCCTCCACTTTTGCATATCTGTGAATGACTGCCCCGTTTGCTTCGGCTTGACGGGTGGCTGAAATAACGGCTAATTCCGGTCTGATGAATCCAGCTTTTTTATCCAGGATCATCACTTCCTCTGGAAACAACCTATATTGCGGGTATCTTTTCGTCGCTTCTTCTCCCTGAATGATTTCATGTTCTAATTGAAATGCCTCAATCGATTGTAATACATTTTTTAGCGCATCTGTATTTGGATCGCCAATCATTAAACCACCATTCAGCGTTAACAACGTATTTCCCGTTTCCTGCTCTAATTGTCTCCATAGTCGTCTGGCTTCTTGTAATAACGGAACATATTGCTTGCCCTCCATGTATGCCGTTCGAAACAGCCGTGATTCGCCTCCAGCTGCTGAACGATCATTGCCAATGCCAAATTGTTCAAATCCCAGAACAGACACACCTCTGTTAGCAAGCTGCCAAAGTGCCATGCTCCCCATTGCACCTACACCAATTACCGCTACATCTGCATCCATCATACACACCCCGTTTTCATTTTATTCAGACTATTAAATTTGTACCTCTTTTTCTTCAACAGAACGTTCCAGCTTATCTTTATTAGGAAATACATAAGTGAATAGAATAAAACCGACTAAAGAACCCGCTATACCGAAAGCGACATAAGGCACATCTGTATCAACCACTTGTGCAATTGCTGAACACAAGACCCCCAAAAACATGCTTACTATCGCACTTTTCGCACGCAATCGATTGGTTTTTCTTAAAAGGAACCCGCCAAAAATCGGTACTAACAAACCTGAGGCAGAATAAGCATATGTTGCAACAAGCCAACCTAATGCTTTTGGATAGTATAATGCTAATAAAACTGCCAAAATAACGACAGCAACCGACAGTAGCCGTGATAGCACCAATAACTTGCGATCGCTTGCATTGGGATTAATGTAAGACTGATAGATATCAGTAGTCAGGTTCACTACAACAGATTGCACAGCACTACTCACCGTTGACATAATGGTTGCGATAATAAATGCCCCATAAAGTGCCATAAACCAAAGTGGGATCTGGGTCAGGAACCACCCCGAAGCCATTTCCGGATCACTTAAATCTGGATTCATCGAATAAACAGCAATTCCCATAAATGATGCCCAAATACCACTGACCACCCCTACGATTGCGGCAATAATGAATCCTTTCTTGGCGACACTGGGACTACTAGCCGCGTAGATCCGCTGATAAGACATTTGGTTGGTCAATGCACCGGGGAATATTGCGAGTATCCAAAAAATGATTGTTGTTGTTCCGACAGCACCAAGTCCTTCTGGGAAATTCACCATATTTCCCGGTACTTTCGAGGTAATTTCAGACCAGCCGCCAGCAAGATCAAGCATATAAAATCCACTTACCACTGTCATCACAAGCATAACACAACCAAATATAAAATCCGTCCAGGCAACAGAAGATAGTCCACCAGGTAGCACAAACAACAAACTGATCGCTGCAAAGAATACGATCAACAATGTGAAATTGATACCCGTGATTTCCGCAAACAAGCTTCCAAAAGCAACTAATTGTGTGCACAACCACCCAAATGGCACAACAACGGCCAGGAAAGTAACAATGCTCATCATGATTGTATGCTCGCCATATAACTTTTTGAAAATTTCCGGCATCGTAGTGAATTTTTGTTCTTTTAACCAATTAGCCAAGAGCACCAGGATGATAATACCGATAGAATACAAGATATTATAGGTTACGGCTGACCAGCCAGCACTATAACCGATTCCTATATGGGCGACTAACACCCCACCCCCAACACCAGTAGCAAATTGGGTTCCTGCTACAACATATATCGGTAATGACCTCCCCCCAACTGCCCAATTTTCATTGCTTTTCGTTCTCCTTCCGATCCAAAGAGAAAAAATCGCTGCACCTGATAAGACCACAATCGAGCTTAACAAAATGACTAACGTTGCGTTCATTTTTTGCCTCCTTAATTTTTGATTTTTATTTGTCAAAGCTGTAGAAAATCATGCTGTTTCATCTGTTATACAAATGATTTAAATTCATTAAAACGATCAAGCTGCAAATTTTTTAAGTCAATGGATGTTTCCCCATCTGTCAGAAGTTCTGTCATCAATGTTCCAACAAGAGGTGACAAGGTAATCCCACTATGCATCACCGCAATATAAGCGTTATCGATGGTCGGGATCGGACCCACTATAGGATAGCCATCATTGGGAATCACACGGACGCCTGCAAAACAGCGGACAATGTTTGCTTTTGCCAGGGCCGGTATATAATCAACAGCCATTTTTGCCGTATCCTGGATGACGTCTAATGTTGTCCTCCTGTCATAGCCAACTTCTTCTTTGGAATAGCCAATCAATATTTCACCATTATCGGCCTGGCGCATCCCGGCAATGGTATATTTGATTAAGGGTGCCAATGGTTCTGTAACCAGTATTTGACCCCGAACCTGTTTTACCGGTATATCCACTCCTAATAGTTTGCCAACCTCCCTTGTCCACGGTCCGGTTGCTAAAACGATTTGCTTTGCAATAAAAACATCTTTTTCGGTGGTTATTTCAAACATCCCATTGTTTCGCTTTATATCCATAACAGGGTTGTAAAAAGAAAACTGAACATGATTCTTTTTTGCCGCTTTTATATATAACTCAACTAGACGAAATGGATTTACATTCCCATCAATTTTACTAAAGGTTGCTCCGGCAATATTTGCGGACAAAGCAGGTTCTTTCTCCAGTACTTGTTCACGTGTCAATACGTCAATATCTATTCCGACCTCTGCTTGTTTTTCCGCAAGCCGTCGTGCACTTTCCCGATCCGCTTCATTAAAAAATGGAGCAATTCCGCCTGTACGCTTATATTCCACATCGCCAATTTTTCTCTCCAAAAAGGGATATAACTCTGCACTTAACATACTCAATTCTCCATACCATGCCGGTGTTTTATTATGGACCCAAACCCATGCCTGTGTAGATCCTGATGTTCCGGATAATGGATAAGATTGGTCAAGAACCAATATCTCCTTATCTTTCTTCTCTGATAAATGGTATGCAATACTGCTGCCTACTACACCGCTTCCAATGACAACAACATCATATTTGTTTGTCATGATTCCTCATCACCTGCTTTTGGAGCCGTTTCGTCAAATAAGGAAATGACACTCGAAGAATCCTCTTGACCAGCTAAAGCAGCAATTCTTGTCGGCTTTAACGGCATTCGCATTCTTGGTAAACTGATTTCCCCCATAGGTTTATGTAGTGATTCACGAAGGACTTGTCGGACCAAATTGGAACACACTTTTGCCTGGCACGGTCCCATTCCACATCTAGTTAGTCGTTTAATATCATCAAAGGTATGCGCACCAGATTGAATGGCCTGTTCAATTTCCGCGACATTGATTTCCTCACATTTACAAATAATGGTTGAATCATCCATTTAAATCCCTCCCTCAGACATATCAAAAAGCTGTGCCAATTGTGTATCCATTTCACCTTGAGATGCCTTTATCATATGAATTCTCGCTTGACATGTACTTGTAGATTCCAGATGACAAAGTTGCTGCCAAAGTTGTTCTCTCCTCGAGACTGCTGCTTCCTTGTCTAATCCACCCAATGACTCGATCACACCGACAGATGCAATTTCAGCTGTTAATAGAATCGCACCCATATCGGTTATCCCAGCTGCATTACCTGCCACATAAACAGATGATTGACTTGTTTCCATTGTTAAATGATATTTCGGCACCCAGCCTCCCAAGTCCTGTTCATAGGTGAAATCGCAGTCCAATATTTCCAATGGCTCTAAAATTGGTGTTACCCCTTTTCCAATACAAACCAGGTCAATGTCCATTTCTTTGTTTGCTTCTTGGTGGCTGATGATAACCTTCTCTACTTCTCCATTACCAGATGCTTGGATGATGGAGCTATTTAAATAAATGGGTACACCAGCTGTTTCAAGAAATTGTACCGTTTCTTTGTTACTCGCCTTCAACCGATCCTTTTCTTCTACAATTCCTTGTAAAAACACACCATTTTCAACAAGTTGTTTTGCTACTTCCAAAGCAAAATCATTGGAACCGATGACAATCGCATTTTTTCCGGGTTTGACATGTTCACGGTTCATTAATATTTGCGCGGCACCGACCGTCATGACACCTGGCAATGTCCATCCCGGAAAAGCAAATGCTTCCTCCGCTGCACCGGTTGTGACAAGCACTTTTTTGGCAGCTATGGGAATCGTGTTTTCTCCATTGGATACACCCACTCTTCCGTCTTTATACGCTCCAATCATGGTGTGTTTTAATAAAATAGTGACATCCAAATTTCCGAGTCTTTTTGTTAAAGTCTCTGCCAGCGCTATCCCCGTCTGACTTTCAAGTGGATCAGGAAGATGATTGATTTGTTGTGTTTGCTGTCTTAGCTGCCCACCCAAGGAAAATGATTCATCGACAATAACTGTTTTGCTACCGTGTAAGGCAGCGACATAAGCAGCATGTAATCCCGCCGGCCCTCCGCCTATGATTAGTAAATCAGTCTCCATATAATTCTCTCCTTACATCCGGATCCCCATCGTTGGAGTGAATGACTGCTCCTTCTTCTATCAACGTCATACAACTAAGGACGTGATCTAAATCATTGACCGAAACAAAGCAGCTACAGCACCTGCCATTGGCACAAAACAACCCCCTTGGCTGCTGCAGCTTCCGACTGATTCCGAATTTTTTTATACCATTTGCCATTAGGGCGGCTGCAATTGTTTGCCCCTGTCTCGCTTTTAACATTTTTCCGTTAAAATAAAAGAATATTTCCTTCTCCTCATTTCTATTCGTAATCGAACAAGTCGAAGTTTCCATATAATCTCCTCCCTGGTTAATATAATGTTATAATATTATAATCTCTATGTTAGCAATCTTCTTAGGATGTCTACTAATCCAATGGAGTGCCACATCCATCCTTATTCGCGCTCAGGCCAATATGCATTTAGATCGACTGCTATATCTTCTCCTGAGGCAAGTGAAGCAGCCAGTATTCCCACATACGGTCCCATCGTTAAACCGGAAGCGCCTAAACCGGTTGCTATGACTACATGTTGCACATGATCCAGTGTGCCGAGCAAAGGTAGAATATCAGGACCCATTGGCCGAAATCCAATTCTCACTTCCTCCATTGTTCCATTATTTAACCCCGGAGCAACCGCTAATGCATTGGTTAACACCTCATGCATTCCTCCAGCCGTTGTTTGATAATCAAAACCAGAACCCGTCTCTCTTGTCGCCCCGGCAACGATACGTGAATCATCAAATGCCAGCATATAGTGGCTGCTTTCCGGCAAAATGACCGGCCAATCAGAAGTATCTGTGTTCGGCAGCTTGATATGTGCAATTTGCCCGCGTTGTGGTTCGACTTTCAGATTAACACCAAACGGCTTCACCAACGCAGGTGTCCACGCCCCCGCCGCAATCAGGACAGTATCCGCATGGATGATTTCGTTATTCAACCGAACCCCAGTCACCGTATCCTGTTCGTGTACTAGTGACGCTTCACCGTGCAGAATTTTTGCTCCATGCTTTTTTGCAGCACGTACCATGGCATCCCGGAGTAATCGTCCGTCCACCCGGGCTGCCCCAGGAACAAAAACAGCCTCCAATTTCTCCTGTAAAGCCGGGAATAATTCTCTTGCTTCGTTCGCTGTTAACCGTTGAATATCGCCCATTTCCGGCGCACTGTCATATTTATCTCTTAATTCCGTTTCAATGGTATGTAATGTTTCTCGGTTTTCACTTACACATAGTGCACCTACTTTTTTATAACCCGTTTCTTCTTCCCCATCTTGCCTTAATTGTTCGATTAATTGAGGATATAATCGTGCACTTTCCTTGGCAATTCGATACCAATCGACATTCTTTTCCTTCTCGCTGGATACCCATGGACAAACAATCCCTGCCCCAGCAGCGGTTGCAGCCCCTTCATGCTGTTTATCAATGAGAGTGACTTCATGATTATTTCTTGCTAAATGGTAAGCTGCACTAGCGCCGACAATCCCAGCACCTATTACAACGATTTTCATATTATCTTAGACCTCCCTATTTTTGCATAGATTTTTTTACATCCTTTATTGCTTGATGTGGCTATATGACAGACAATCCTTTTACACCAGCTACAGTTGAATTTCAAGAAAGAACCGAGATTGATCCTGTTTTACGATAAATCTGGAATATTCAACGATGTTATCATGCTTATCCGATGTATACCGTTCAAAGACCAATAATTGTTCCCCTTTTGGAATGTTCAGGATACTCGCTTCATACGCATCCGCTAAAATGGTGGAAAAGTAAACTTTCGCCTTATTCAATTTCATGTTGTATTTCTTTTGCATCATGTTATACAGCAAATCATTTTCAAGATCCGACTGATGCAAATCAGGAAACAAAAGTTGCGGAATAAAGGAATATTCAATGGCAACCGCTTTATTTTGTTGTAATTTGATACGGTGTATTTGATATACAAGATCCGCTTTATTTATTTTTAATGCCTTTGCAATCTTACTTCCGGCCATCTTTTTTTTGAAACTTAATGTTTTATGCGGATGATCATGCGTTTCCCACGCCTCATTTTTTATAGAAACAAATTTCGAGATATCCTTTTCATCTTCCTGGGCAACAAAGGTCCCCCGGCCACTTTGCCGATAGAGTTTTCCACTATCAACCAATTCAAGCACAGCTCGTTTAACCGTAATATTACTAACACCAAATTGAGCAGCCAGTTCTTTTTCCGATGGTAACTGATACCCCACCTCCCATTCGCCAGAGGTAATTTTATCATGCAGATATTGTTTAACCTGTTGATATAAAGGTATAGATAGCGCTTTATCGACTTTCATGTTGTTCTCCTTTTAATAGCATTTCATATAATATTATAACCTTTAAAATAGTTGTTTAATTTAGAACAGTATATACCTGGAATGGAGGAAAAGTCAATAAGGGATTTTGTAAACAGGCTCCTGTTATAACTAAAATACGCCATTAATACATCTTTTCAGACACTTTCCTCCAAGGCAGTCACACCCCTTGTTCTATTTGAAACTTCGCCTTTAATTTATACTTCTCCACTTTGTTTGTAGCTGTTCTTGGTAAATCTGGAATCGAACAAATGAATTTCGGCCACATAAATTTCGGCATAGTTTGCTTGATCCACTCATCTAATGCTTCCATATCGATTTCGTTTGTTTTGGGAACAACATAAACGACAATATCGTCTTCATCCCCCTCTGCTGCAGGAACAGGAAATGCCGCACAAACCTCGACATGCTCATGTTGATTAATCATATCTTCTATTTGATAGGAAGAAATATTTTCACCCTTATGCCGAATCACATCTTTCATCCGATCCACAAAATAAAAGGTGTTATCTTCCCCTTTATAGCCAACATCACCGGTATGAAACCATAGATTCTTCACTACCTCTAATGTAGCTGATGGGGCATTAAAATACTCTTTGAACAATACCTGCGGGAAACGTGGTCGTAATGCAAGTTGCCCTGTTTCACCAACACTACATTCCTCATCGCGTTCATTAAGAATTATCCCTTCATAAAACGGACTGGTGTGACCCATATAACCTTTTGGTAAATCCTCCTGTCCTTTTTTTAGTGGAATGTTTAATTCTTCCGCGATGGCAATACTTTCTTCTTTAGTATATCCTTTGTAAAGTTCTTTTGGTGTTCCTTCTCCCTTCGCCAACTCATCAATGATTCCAACAAACCCGTTTCCCGACTCGGTTTGGCCGAATCCTGCAGAAACAAAATCAATACCAAACCGTTTGGCCACCTCGTGATGATGTTTTGGCAGCGGCTGCATGTGCACACGATTTAATGTGTTATACCGATCATTTTCCGTTGGTTTCTGATTCATCAGCCATGGAATCATCACATCTAGCAAAATGGCGTTAGAGGCCCTACTGATTTCAATTCGTTTCCAAAAATCAGTAGGACTGAATTTATCCCAAAGGGCAACCGTACAACCAAGAAAAGCGCCCCTAGCGACTAATGCAAACGCCCCGCCTACGTGGTACATGGGCAAATCATTATAAATGACGTCTTCCTGTTTATTAAAAACCCGGAACATATACGTATACCCATGGATCCAACGATATGATTGCACCACACCTTTCGCAGGCCCGGTTGTCCCAGATGTATAAATGATGTTTGCCGTATCATCGTAACTGATTTCTATATCGGGGTTATCCAAATTTTCTTTTAGAAACTCTGTAAAAGAAATGGCGGAAAAAGTTCTATCTAGTTCTACATTGGCCAGATCCTCCTTATAGTCATGATCATTTACCTTTGGATCATGAAGAATCACTGGTAGTGGCGATAATTCCGATACTATTTCGTTAAGCAGCGGTACCATTTGTCTTTCTGAAATTAACATTTTTGGTTTAGTATCATGAAGCTGATGGGATAACAGCTTTCCTTTATAGTTGAAATTAATTGGACAGTAAACAGCACCTGCTTTCCAGATCCCAAACATTGCAATCGTTGTGATCAATGGGTTTTTTAAAAATAAACTAATTCGATCACCCTTTTGGATTCCTTATCAATAAGCTGATTCGCGAAACTATTAGCCAGTTGATTAAACCGTTTATAAGTGATTGATTTGTTCGCTTCTCCATAAAAAATAAACGTTTTATCCCCTATTTCACTTGCCCATTGCTCCAATTTCTTGGGTACCAGTTCCTCATTCGTTCCTAGTGTTTCGTGAAAATGCATCACCATTATTTTCTTTTCCCCTTTCATTCCATTATCCGGCTACGGACGCATCGTGTGGCTGGATGTCCCTAAATGCTGCGGCAAAATCGCATATGCATCATCAATCCACTCGCATAACAGTGGTCTTGTATCGCGTGGGTCAATTATTTCTTCTATACCAAACGCTTCAGCCGTTCGTAATGGCGACCGAACTCCTTCCATTCGGGTTGTTAATTCATCGAGTAATGCTTGTGGGTTTTCACTAGCCTCTAATTCCCGGCGATATGCAACCTGGATTCCTCCTTCAACTGGCAGAGATCCCCAGTCCCCGGACGGCCATGCATAACGCAGATGCAACCCATGTCCATTAATCATCCCGGCACCACCGACGCCAAAAACCCTCCGAAGAATAATTTCAATCATGGGTACGGTTGCCTGATAGATAGCCGCAATCGCACGGACACCTTTGCGAATTGTCCCTTTCTTTTCTGCTTGCATTCCAATTACAAGTCCTGGCTGATCAACGAAATTAACGATGGGGAGATGAAAGGTTTCACACAGATCCACAAATCGTTCAATCTTCTCACTGCTCTCTACTGTGAGACCACCACCACCGACAAATGGATCATTAGCCAAAAATCCGACCGGGTGACCATCCAGACGTGCAAATCCGGTGACTGTACCTCCACCGTAATAGCGTCCCATTTCAAAAATGGTGCCCTGATCAAAAATCATTTCCAGTATTGGACGAATTTTATAGGGTCTTCGCCGGTTTTTCGGAATGACCGAAATGAGTGCTTCTTCTTTACGGTTACGATCATCAGTAGCGTTTGTAGTCGGCGGAAGTTGCCATACATTACTGGGAAGATAGGATAAGAATTTCCGGATATGTGCAAAGGCTTCCTCCTCAGACTTGACAACATTATCAATTGCCCCACTTGAACGATGAACCTGGGCACCACCAAGTTCTTCTTTGGTTACATGCTGACCAACGCCATGATTAACAATCTGTGGTCCAGCCACAAACAACTGAGAAATTTCTTCAACCATGATCGAAAAATGGGAAGCTGCGACCCGCGCTGCACCTAATCCAGCAACAGAACCCAAACAAGCAGCAACAACCGGGACCCTTCCCATATTCTTCACTACATAGTCCCATGCTGGATTAACCGGCACATAGGTTCGTTCCTCCGTATCGAGAAACTTGACACTGCCACCACCGCCTGTCCCATCTACAAGCCGGACAATCGGTAACTGCAAATCATGCGCCATCTGTTCCGAATAAATTTGTTTCCCAATAATGGCCCCATCCGCTGCACCACCACGAACGGTAAAATCATCTGCACCAATAACTACTTTTCTATCCTCTATTTTTCCAGTGCCAAGCAAAAAATTGGCTGGTTTAAAGTCCACTGGTTTCCCATCTTTATAAGTTGTCTTACCTGCAATAGTACCCTTCTCATGAAAACTTCCATCGTCAAGCAAACGGTCAATCCGCTCACGTGCCGTCAATTTTCCTCGTGAACGATGCTTTTCCACATTTTCTCTTCCACCCATTTCATAGGCTAACTGCTCTTTTTCCCGTAGCTCGTCTATTTCTGGTTGCCATGACATTTTCATAACCCTCCATGTGTACGTTTACTTACCAAGTGGATAGTATTTTTTGTAGTTTTATATATATGCAATAAATGGAATAGAAATGACTGGAACGTTAGGGAGGGGTTTCAAAACAGTTTAATCTAAATTATTTAAAATTAATTACTTTTTAGCAGGATTCTCGCATTTTATGTCGAACCTTGTAAGTAGAAATAAAATGAGGAGGATCGCTAACATGTATACCATCGATGAAGCATCCAACATACTTGGTGTTCATCCCACCACATTAAGAAGGTGGGAAAAAGAGGGGAAGATAACATCGTCTCGAACAACTGGTGGCCATAGAAGATATGCTGTAGAAGACCTTAGTGCTATCAAGCATGATTTGAAACCACTTCAAGACAAAATTGTTATTGGGTATTGCCGTGTCTCATCATCGGACCAAAAGGAAGAGTTAAAAAGGCAGGTCCATACCGTTTCGCAGTATTGTTCGGCAAATGGATATCAGTTTCGTATTATAAAAGATCTGGGAAGTGGTTTGAATTACAATAAGAAGGGGTTAAAAGAATTAATCCGGCTGGTGCAAAGCAATCAGGTGGAGAAAGTTGTCGTCAACTATAAAGATAGGTTACTACGTTTTGGGTATGAATTGTTGGAACAAATATGTGCCTTCCATCATGTGAAAATTGAAATCGTCAACCATACAGAGGATAAAACATATGAGCAGGAGTTAGTCGAGGATATGCTTTCCATTATTACTGTCTTCAGCAGCCGCTTGTATGGAAACAGAAGTCACAAGCGAAAGAAACTGCAACAAGCGGTGAAACAGGTCATTGAGGACAACGGCCATGCTTACGTATAATAAAAAGGTACGATTGATGGTTACAAAAGAAAACAAGCAGTTACTCGATTCTCAATCCAGAATGTGCAACTGGCTGTACAATCAATTGCTGGACGCGGTGGAGGAAGATTATCGCAATGGAAACAAGAAAAAACTGCTTTCCGGTAGAAACCTGAGGAATGAAGTACCGAAAATAAAAGGGGAAAACCCATTTTTGTTTAAAGTCCATTCCTCCCCATTGAAAAATACGGCATTACGGTTAAAAGATGCCTATGAACGATTTTTTGATCCAAAATTAATGAATGAGAAACCAAAATATCGTTCATGGAAAAAGAAGTGGTTTTCGCTATATTATGATGAACCAAAAAAAGGGTTTAAATTATTGGACGCCAATCAATTTTCCTTAAGTTTTGGCAAGTTAACAGATGAAGAACATAAGGAATTAAAGAAAAAAGATAAAAAGGCTAAGAAGACCATCAAAATCAAAGTTGGACTTGTGGAAGCGGTAGAACTAAGCAAAACGGAGAGAATCAAAACCCTTCGCATTACAAAGGATCTGGATTCGTATTATGCCATTTTTACAATAGAAGATGCCAAGGAAATCACCAAAATAGAGGAACAATCGTTTATTGTATTTGATCCCAACCATAAGAATTTGGCAGTAGGATTAGGTAGTGATGGAAAATCATATGAATTGAAATCGATGAATGCACTGTTGAAGTATTGGGATAAACGAATCGATGAAATCAAATCAAAACGGGACAAATGTGAAAAATTTAATAAGCTGGTATGCACCCCAAACGTCACCTATTTTGAGCCAAGCAAACGTTGGAAAAGACTTAATCATGTCTTGGAAAAAGCGCAATTAAAACGTCGAGAACAAATGAAGACGCTGTTATTTAGCTATGCGCATTATTTTTCCAAGCGTTTCGATGCGATCTACATTGGTGATTATACTCCGACTCCCGATGTGGCAAAGTACGGGACGATGAGAAGGGCCATGTTAAATCAAACACCAGTCGGTAAATTCAGGAGTATTTTGAACTGGGTGCAGGCAAAAAGCGGTAAATATTATCAAAAGATCGATGAACGTGACACAACCAAAACCTGTTGTGTCTGTGGTCATCACGAGAAAAAGGACCCATCCATTCGCAGCTTTACATGTGTAAACTACGGTACAACGCTTTCGAGAGATATCAACAGTACAGTTAATATCGGAAAGAAAGCCAAAAAGCGATTGCCTCGCGCAGGCTACATAGGTGTGGAATCCCCTATGTATACAGTTTGGTGGGATTTTAAACAGGCAAAGATTGCTTGTGGTTTGACCCCATCTGCTGGCCTCGGGAAGTAAATCCGGGGGTTGAAACAAACATTCTTCTTGGTAACAGAGAAGAGGTCTTTGATTAATTTTAGGCTTAATTTCGGTTAGGTTTAAATAAACAAAGGAGTGCGGTAATGGTCCCAATCTATCTGGGTAAAGAAAAAATAGATTGTAATGAGGTGCTGACCCACATCCCGCATTTCAAAGTTGGGAAATCCACCGTAAAATTTAAAAACGGGATAGAAACATTAACTGCTTCCATCCCGTTTAAACTTATTCTTTATCGATACATTTACTTCCTATGAAATACATTTATTACTGATCTTTTTATTCCAACCAAGTTCGTCTGTTTCATACATTCAACTTTCCTCCCAATCCTCCAGCAAAGAATCGGCATTTGATTTCAATACCTCATAAGCCTGATCAGAAATTAGTTTTTGTCGTTTTTGTCGTTCCATGAGTTGCTTCAATCCTCGCATATGTTTCACAGCCTTGTCCGTTTTTCCCGTATCTTTGTAATGGGCAACAGCTGTCAAATGAGTTTTTAGTAATCTGGCTGCATCAGCATCTTTGATATCATTAAATCGCGCATACTGATCTACCAGTTCTTTCATATAAGGAAGGCTTGGTGACGACAAACCAATTGCCATGCCCTCCCTGGTGGAATCAGCAGCACCAACATATACTCCTTTTTCGTCATCAAACATCATGCTATTGACATTTCCGATTTCCTTTGGTTTTGTTTCCCAAGTATGCCCCATCTGTTCAAGCTGACCTCTTACGTTGTCCGGAACACCATTCTCCCAGCGGATGGTCGGATAGCTGCTGCTAAAGATGCGTGGCTCTTCAATCGCATCTTTCAAATCCATATTGTAACCAATGGTATTTACAATGGTTTGCATGACCGAGGCGATAATTGTTGTCCCACCTGGTGATCCTACCGTCATGAATGGCTTGTTATCCTTTAAAATAATCGTTGGCGTCATGCTGCTTAACGGCCGCTTATTTGGCTGAACCTCGTTTGCTCCACCAGGAATCGCATCAAAATCAGTTAATTCGTTATTTAACATGACACCATAGCCCGGGACCATAATCCCTGATCCAAATAACTGCTCATTAGTCGTGGTATAAGAAACAAGGTTCCCCCATTTGTCAGCAACAGTGAAATGCGTGGTTTCCCCATTTATTTTATCATCGATTTGCTTAACGACTTGCCCTGGATCGTCTTTCTGAAAATCCCATGGGTCACCGGGCTGAACGTCTTGATTTGCATGATCAGGGTCAATTAAATCAACACGTTGCTTTATATAGTCTGGATGAAGTAATCCATCTTTTGGAACATCGATATATTCCGGATCACCCATGTAAGCCCCGCGGTCAGCATAAGCAAGATGCAATGCTTCGGTCATCAAATGATATTTTTCCGGAGAACGCACATCATGTTGCGTGAGATCCATCTTTTCAAACATCTTGAGCAACTGTAACATAGTTAATCCACCAGAACTCGGCGGAGGCATCGATGCTATATCGTACCCCTGGTAATCTCCCCAAGCAGGCGCATCTTCGGTCACATTGTAACGCTTTAGATCAGCGGTAGCCATACTGCCGTCAAAATCCTGAACAACATCAGCAAGCGCTAAACTAATTTCGCCATCATAGAATACGTCTGTACCTTGATCGGCAATGAGTTTAAATGTTTTCGCGAGATCTTTCTGGACAAGAAGATCACCTTCCTTTAGTGGCTCTCCGTTTGGAAGAAACACATCTTTGGCAGCAGTCCGCGATAGTTTCTCTGTGTTTCCTGCAATCGCATCGGCCAGAACCCAATTGACTTCTACTCCATCCTCAGCCATGTTGATTGCAGGCTGAATCAGTTCATCCATTGGCATCGTTCCCCATTTGAACAGTGCAGTTTCCAGTCCTTTCAATGTTCCAGGCACTCCAACCGATCGCCCGCTTTCCACCCGATCCGGAAACGGCATGACCGTACCATCACTTGTCATAAACATATCCGGTGTTGCACCAGCTGGGGCACGCTCTCTGCTATTGATAACAGATATATCTTCTGTTTTTGCATCGTAGTACATCATAAATCCGCCGCCACCAATTCCAGACATCATCGGCTCCACAACATTCAGTGCATATTGAATTGCAACAGCCGCATCTACTGCATTGCCGCCACGTCTTAGTACATCAGCTCCAACCTTTGAGGCTAACGGATGTGCGGTGACAACCATCCCTTGGTCGCCTTCAGCCAATTGCTCCGCTTTTATCCCAGGGTTTTCCGGTTCATGTTCAGTATCATTTGCGTACACGGTTCCGCCTTGTACAATTAAACTAGAAAAGAGAAGTAATAATCCCATGAAAATGGATAACAGCTTTTTGTTGCGATGTATCATGTTTTATCCCTCCATACTGTTTGGTATAACCTTTAAAAACGTACAGTTGATTAAGTTCTTACATCTTTCTTCTTACACTTACGCAAAATCTTCCGTTACCAGTTCCTATTTCATTCCCTCCTTCTTGTTCCTTTCACCATGGATTGACTATGAGTTTAGGACGAGCAAGCAAACCGCTAAAAAAGTGTGTCTACTAATCTTAAGTGAATATATGTGAAAGTTGATTGATTCGGTTTGATCATATGCATGTGAATGGCGATCGAATCCGACTTTAAGTTGATCGTATATCCATGAAAGTCGATCTTATGCACATAAAAATGGATCGAACCAAGCGCAAAACCGATTGCACGCAAGGAAATGAAAGCATTATACAAGTCTGCGTTTAAGTCTTCACATCTTCCATCACCTGTATCAATCCATAGATTCAGTAAATTCACTATATTATAATTGATTCCCATGAAAAATATTGTCATTTCCTGTAGTTTTAATTTGAATTCTGTGAATTGATAAATATGTACTAGACACAATAAGCGAAAAATTAGGTATTTAGTTGATGACATTAAAAAGAGTAAGGATAAAGTCATATAGAGAGGCCACAAACTAGGAATTATCGAAAATCTAAAGGGAGAAGGAGCAAACGGAAGAGGACTGTCCCCATCCTGCGACAGCTTACCTTCCACTCTTTTTTAAAAAAATGCTTTACCACAGCCAACTAATCCAACGCCCCCACCACGTAATTGCTCAACGTTACAATATCAAATACCGGCAGATCTGTTACTTCTTTTATAAAACGTTTATACGGAGGCATATTCGTACATTCCAAAACAATGGCTTTTACATCTGGATGATTGTCTAACAGTCTGGTAACGGCTTGCTTCATCTCGACCGAAACCTTCTTCATATCCAAAGCATGTGTCTCATCAACAATGGCTGTTGTGAAAGCTGGCATGTCATCCATTCCCTCGATGGCAACAGGTGTCTGATGTGCCATTACACTTTGCAAATGGTTTACTGTCAGACTTTTTCTCCTTGCTGTAAGTACACCAACTTTTCCGCCTGATAACATATGTACGAGGGGAATTTGCATTAAACTGGAAGAATAAAACGGGACGTGCAATTGACTTTGGATTTCCTGCTGAAAAAGGGCAAGGAAGCCACAACTGGTTGTAATTGCCTTTACCCCTTTATTCTGTAAATGCATTGCCGATTGAATGAACGATCCAATTAATATGGAATCACTCATTTTCACAGCCCGTTTTACTGTCGCTTTTTCCACCGTCTGGTATGCCACAGGATACGGAAATGTTTCTGGGTTTCCAATATCACCCTTTGGTCGGTAAAAACCTGTATCAAGCATCAAAATCCCTAATTTTTTCATATTCATGTTAGATGAACCACACCACCAATCCGATAGCTAAAAAGTATAATGAGTTTGGCAGCGCAAGCATCATTACCTTTACGGGATCTACCTGTTTATTTAGTATCCCACCAATTAGCCCGCAGACAACAAATGCTGTTAACCCTACCGGTGGCATATTTTGACCTGCTGCAGCAATATGGGAAGCACCTAAAGCAATCAAATCGGGATCTACATTCATGTTTTCAAGAATTGGGGCAAGAAAGGTAACGATCACGGATTGGGAAGTTGTCTGAGATCCGGTGAGCATGCCGACAACCACCATCGAGAGTGCTCCTCCTAATTTCACCATGGAAGAAGCCAATCCCTCGGTCATTAGGGCAACCTTGTCAATCAACCCTGATGCATAAAAGACCCCGACCATAATTCCTGCACACAGCTGAATCTGTACGGTTCGATTGACTTTTACTAATCCATTTTTGAATATTGCTTTTGTATCTTTGCGAACAGATGGAAATAAGAAGCTGACCAAAAAGGCAATGATGATCGCACTTACAACTTCAAATGTCACTCCTTGTAAAATTTTAATCTCTTGTAAAGGTTCCACAACAAAAGTTAAAACGGCAAATTCCGTGAAAATATTATAATCAAACAGTGTGTTAGCCAGGATGATTGCAATGAGAACAAATAGTGGAATCAGCGTCTTCCATCTTTCCTTTAAAATTCGCACAACAGATTTTTCTGGAATTAATTCTTGGGGCATTTTCTTTCCGCGGACAAAACGGAGCGATTCCAGAATAGCAAATATGCCGCCGATGGTAACGGTTATGTATGCAAGTTTTATAACAGGGCCAGGATCAATACCGACCAGTGAGGCCGATAAAAAAACACCTTGCGTAATCGGAGGCATAATAGAGCCGATGGAAGCACCAAGTAAAATAATCATGCCAATTTGTTCCGGCTTTAATTTTAATTCGGTTAGTGAATGGATAACGAGAAATCCAATGACGGTAGCAGCTGCGATTGCATCCCCAAGTAAAGACCCGGCCAGAATTAACGTAATAAATATTGCGACAATCAATCCCTTTGGCGAATTTCCAAAAGCAGAACGAAGCGTATTCAAAGTGGTATCAATGGTGCCTAATTTAGCCTGGGATTCAGCATACAAGCTTCCAAACACGGACAGCATAATAATCCAGGACAAGCGATCAATCCCGTCGATAAATGCGAGAAGTGTTTCAGCTGGATGCAACCCGGAAATAACCGCGGATGAAATGGCAGCTGCAATAAGAGCGACTCTAATATCACCACCAATCTTAGGTATTTGCTTAACCAAGGCAATTATAAACAATAATGCTAATGGTACGATAATTTCTAGCATGCCTACTCTCCCCTATCGTTGTACTTATAAGGTGAAACGGGCTTGTAAACCAAACATAAATGATTCACACAGATTCTTATTGTTTTATATTGATAGTCTATAAATCATGAATATATTATTTCTGATGACGTAAAATAGTTTGTGTAAAATATTTGAGACGAAAAAAAGAGGTAGGGTATCCTCAAAATTGGACAACAAATAAAGAGAGGAGAAACCCTACCATGTCTCAAAGTATAACGGATCATGACTTTATAAATCAACTGGATAACCTTGTACGTGACTTTGTCAAAGAGCAGTTGGAGACCATCATGGAGGAAGAAAGAAAGCAGTTTTTCGAGGTAGAACACCCTGAATTGAAACAAGTGAAAAACGGTTATTACAAACGGTCCCTTGATACCAAACACGGTCATATTGATGATCTCGCAGTACCTCGTGATCGCCATGGTGACTTTCAGACGGAATTATTTGATCCTTACCAACGCCGTGATCAGTGGGTAGGTGAAACAGTGACGCGCATGTATCAGAAAGGCGTTAGTACGCGTGAAATTGGGGAAATGATTGAACATATGCTAGGATCTTCCTACTCCGCCACAACCGTCAGTAACATCACGGAAGCGACAGTTGAAAATATTGAGGCCTGGCAGCAACGCCCATTGAATAAACGCTACTCAGTCCTCTATTTGGACGGAACCTATTTAAAGTTGCGCCGGGATGACGTTGCCAATGAGGTCGTCTACATCGTCATTGGAGTTAATGAGAATGGCTACCGCGAAATTCTCGGATTTTATGTAGGCGGTCAGGAAAGTTCCTTGGGCTGGAAAGAGATTTTGATAGATCTTTACGAGCGCGGGGCTGAAGAAGTGTTGCTTGGTGTGTTTGACGGTCTTCCCGGGTTGGAAACAGCTATGAAAGAGGTGTACCCAAAAGCCGATGTCCAGCGATGCGTTGTTCATAAAATCCGCAATGCGTTAAATGCCGTGCGTAAAAAGGATCAGACAGCCATAGCAGAAGACTTAAAACCTATTTATCAGGCAAGTACCAAAGAAGAAGCCAGAAAGCAATTTAACGCATTTAAGCAGGTTTGGCAATCGAAGCATCCTAAAGTCGTGAAATCATGGGAAGAAGATCTAGAAGTGCTTCTGACTTTCCTGGATTACCCATCGTCTATCCAGCGCGTGATATACACGTCGAACATCATCGAGCGGACGATGAAGGAAATCAAGAAGCGCACAAAAACCATGAACAGTTTACCAAGCGAAAGGGCGACAGAAAAAGTAGTGTACCTTCAAGTAACCGACTATAACCAAAGATGGGGAGAACGAAAATTAAGGGGATTCGCAAGCGCTTATCAGCAGCTACAGGACATGTTTGAAAAACGATACGGGAAACCAAATAATATCTGATTTAATTTTCTGACACCTACCCTGGGTACCCAGGGTAGGTGTCAGAAAACAAATCCCAATTCCGAGGATACTCTATTAATTTACACAAACTTATTGACAGTACCAAAATAATGACTTATAATGATTTACTGCCTTAAAAATAATTTACTATTAAATTTACTGTTATGTAAATAATTACACTTTTTTATCAGAATAAAGCCTTAAGAAATCGCTTTTTTTCAAACGTAAAAAACCCCACAAATTATTGTGAGGTATTCATATAATTTTGAAATAATCTAAAAAAATATATCATTTAAAATTGTTTAAAACTCTATCCAACAAATACGCTAAGTATACATGCAATGCCTCTATGTTAGAGCTTAATCCGTTCACTATACATATCAATCAACTTCTGATTATGTTTATCCGCATCTTCTATATTTCCACTTAAGAAAACTGGTGGTTCAAAATCATTTTCAGCCATTTGTTTAATTGATTCAGCAAAAATTGCATTTAAGATGGTTGCACCTATAACAGTCGAGCTTGGTGAAAAATTTACTTTTACCTTATCATGTGATAAAAGTGCATCTCCAACGGGGGCATGATTATTGATAATTAAGTCTACAGCATCATACAAATGCTCTCCGCTTGTATGGCGCGATGGTTGACTTGATGAATATGCTATGGATGTAATTCCAATCACAAAGGCACCTTTCATTTTGGCAATGTGAGCAACATCCACTGGAACTGGGTTTCTTCCTGATGTTGAAATAACGAATAGAATATCACCTTTACGAATATCTTGTCCATCCATGAATGTATTTGCATAATCATTTTTTCGTTCAAATGATGACGAACTAACGGCACCTTCGTGAAGCATTAACGGTTCATGTAAAATGGGATGTATAGGCACTAATCCTCCCGCGCGATAATAGACCTCTTCCGTTAAAATATGTGAATGACCACAACCGAATAAATGGATTACACCCCCATTTTGAATAGTCTCTGATACTTTTTGTGCCGCTTGATTCATTGCTTGATACTCATCTTTTTCAACCACGTTCATCAAATCAATGATTTTACTGAAGTAATTATGAAGCATTATAACCCCTCCACCATTGCTAGAATTTCTCGTACTTTAGAAGGAATTGTTTCCCCTGTTTCCTTGTCAATTGTTGATCCAAAAATATGTGGCATAAAAAATTCGATGTCGATATTCTTCACACCTTGGACTATATCTTTAATATTATTTGCATCAATTCCACCAGCAGGTTCTATGCCACGAATTCCTTTTGCGGCAGCAATTTTTGTCAGATAGATGAGCTCTCCTAAATGTTGAGTTCCTTTAACCGGCATCATTTTAATACTTTCTATACCAAACCCAGCAGCAATGTCGATAAACTCCTCGACACACAACATATCGCCTGAATTAGCAAGTTGAATCTTTCCAACTTCTCCGGTTGGCTGAACAAGTGCGTTAACTAACTGTTTTGACGTTTTTCTAGCGTCCAAAAAACCTTTTGTGTATGGAGCCATCTCAAATGGCTGGTTTAAATGGCCTGGTTCCGATGTAATAGCAATATCCAATACTTTCTTCCAATTAGCAACGTTTCCCCCGCCTCCAAGACCAACACTAATCATATCCGCAACTGTTTTTAGTTCCTTAACCTTAGTAGCTGCAGCCTCAATCGAATCGTACTGATTTGAAACAATACCTGGTACGACATAACCAGAACCTGCCTCAATAACGGCAGCTGCATTAACAGCATCACTAGCTAAAAAATTAAATAGAATTTTACCGTAAAGTTTTTCTCTCATATCCAATTCACACCTTCACCTTAACAATTAAAAAGGAAAGAGGAATGGATTGCTTCTCCCCTCTCCCCAAATTCCCCAACCTATGGTTTATTCTCTCATTCTATAAAGCTATAGTTCCTTGATAAGCTTAACCATATTTTCCAAGGATATATCAACAATATACTTTCCTTTTTCCTTTGTGGCAATTTTTGCATCACCCAATACTGCTGTTTTTGTAAATTCCTCCCAAGGTGTAGGCGTCACATCAGCATGCATTGGTATATCAGGAATATCAGTGATTGCCTTGTCCATATCAACATGTTCTGGGGCTAAATAAAGCATATATGATGTTTCAATCTCACAAGCGTGGAAATACGTTCCATGTGCTGATTTTGTTTCACGCACCTCTTCCGCCGCTTTACTCATACCAGGATAAAAGAAATAAAACACCCGTAATTCCGGATAGGATTCATATAGGATACGTGCTGCTTCTTTTAATGCTGTCCCATTGCCCAGGTGGCCATTCACCATTGCAAATGTCGTAAACCCTTGTTTATACAGACTCCCACCAATATCAACAAGAAGATTGATGAGAGAGGTGTTACTTACATTGATACTCCCCGGAAAGTTACGCAAACTCCACACTTGCCCATATGGCAACGTTGGTAAAACAAAACCATTGACACGCTCCGCCAATTTCATTGATAGCCGCTCAGCTAGTAGGTTATCTGTTCCTAACGGCAAATGTGGTCCATGCGCTTCAACAGCGCCGATTGGTAAAATGGCAATTTTAAAACGATTGATCTTTTCCGATACCTCAAAGGAATTTTGATATTGAAAATCCATCTCACTTCACCATCCAATTCATATATAAAAACTATTCGGTTTACTTTTTAAATGCAAAGCATCGTGCAGGGTTCTTAACGAAAAACTTATTAATTAATTTTTCTCCGTCGAATCCATTCTGATTGGCCTCCTCAATAAAGCGAGGAACCCATTTCCCAATAATATTTTCTAGTCCTAATCCATAGTCGTAATGCTTGTAATAAGATTTTCTTGCTGTATCTCCACTTACTAAAATTTGATCTTCATAACCCTTTTTAACAAGCTCTAAAATACAATGCACACGTGTGCTGTCCGGTGCATATTTTATTTTGGAAATACCATCAAACGAAAGTAATGCTCCAGTTTTAGCTATTTTTTCATGATAAAAAGGATCAGGATTCCGATCCATATGCCCAAAGCTAATATATTCTAAGTTAATACCTTCACTCTTTAATAGTTCAGCTTGTTCAAGTCCCATCGTTCCGGCCTCTGTATGGGAATGAAGTGGAGCCTTCGTTTCATGATGCGCTCTTGCTACTGCACGTAAAGTCTTTTCTTCCAACGGTGATATTCTGTTATAACCTGTTCCAAATTTCACTTGACCTCCACGGATCGCTGTACCTTCCAACCCCTCTTCCACTTCCTGAATAACAAAATCGGCAAGTTTATTAATAGATTTTGCATCAATCCATACATAATACGTATCATAATCACCTGTTACCCTTTTAACGTGCTCGGGAATGGGAGCAGACCATAAAAAACTCTTATTGAATCCAGCGGTTCCCACAATGGTGACCCCTGTTTCTTCTGCAATTTCTTTCACAGCATAAACATCACGTCCATAATCAACAGCAGTTGCATCTACAATCGCCTGTCCACCAAGGTCTTTGAAATCTTTAACATCCAACCTGGATTTTTCTTTATCATCCAACAGCAAATCATCTGCTTTTTGTTCAACCCAATACGGTGGTCTGCAAACAATATGCTCGTGTGAATAGGTAAACCCTAATTTAGCCGGTTCTATATCACCATGAAATGTTCTAATAAAACTCATTGTAATCACTCCTGCAATAAAAATTAAAAACAGTTTTCCATCGTTTTTTCAATGGGGAATACATCGCCCTTTTTTATACAAAACTTAGAACAATAAATGTGCTAGGAATCGGATAATTGGCCCTAATACAAACATATCCGAATCCGCTGCCCACATAGCAGTATCTGGAACAGTATCAGGAAGCAGAATTTTAACCATTACGAACTGTCCCCAAGCAACAACAGTAGCAGTAATGAAACCACCCATTAATGCACCCCTAACGCCACCAGTTGCATTTCCGAATACACCTGCAGTTGCTGAATGGAAAAATAATACAATCATCGTTGGAACAAATACATAACCCACTGTGTTTCCTAAAACAACCAGCCAAATCAATGCCCCAACAAATGACCCCAAGAATCCTAAAATTACTGCATTCGGTGCAAAGGGGAAAACAATTGGACTATCTAAGGCTGGTTTTGCACCGGGTACAATTTTTGTTGCTATTCCTTTAAATGCAGGTACCATTTCCCCAATAAACATCCGCACACCTACTAAAACAACTGCAATACCAGCAGCAAATGTAAATGATTGAATGATAGCGTACACAATAAAGTTTTGATCCCCTGCAGCTTCCACTAACTTCTGTGCGCCTGGTGTGTCTTTGAAAGATATAATAATTGCGCCAACGAGGAACAACAAGCCCATTGTTAACGCCGTAATAACATTCGAATCCCTAAGAAATTCCAGACCTTTGGGAAGTTTAATTTTTTCAGAATCATTTTCCTTATTTCCGAACCATTTGCCTGCCAATGCACTTAGCAAAGCAACAGATGCTGAATTATGTCCGAGGGCTATGTTGTCGTTACCTGTAATTTTTCGCATAAACGGTTGTGTCAAAGCGGGTTGAATGGTCCAATATAGCCCCAAAATTATTGCCAAAAAGATAACAAGTTTACCGAATGACAGATCTCCAGCAGTTTGAATTGTAATTCCCGCAAATATTGTTGCTGTCCAAAACATCATATGACCTGTTAAATAGATGAATTTTAACTTTGTAAACCGCGCTAATAACACGTTTATGATAAAACCGAGTGTCATTGCCAATGCAACAGCACTACCATATTTGGCATTAAACCCTTCCTGTCCCATAAAATTGCCAAGTGGTTCTGCTGATAGATTAAAAACCTCTTTCCATAAAGGTTCAAAAACGGTTAAAGCATCCGTTATAACCCCTGAACCTGCACTGATAATTAAAAAACCAATAATCGCTTTAAATGTTCCACTTATAACTTGACTTGCATTCTTTTTCTGAAGTAGTAATCCCAAAAGGACAATAACCCCTAATAGAATTGCTGCCTCACCAAAGATATTTGTGGCAATCCATAAAATTGCATCCATTCCTTATTCTCTCCCCTGAAACAACTAGTTAATTTACGATGTTTTCATCAATTGCTTTATTAATCTCATCCATATCAAAATAGTTATTTACAATAAATACCTTTGCACTATGTCCTCGTAAACTTTCAGCAAGTTCATTACTGGTAATAATATAATCCGCCTGCATACTCGATGCTGTTGAAACATCCGTATGTTCAATATCCGCTTCAATCCCTTTGTCTCCAAGTGCTTGTTCAACATTCATTCTTAAAATTAAACTAGTTCCTTGTCCTAATCCACAAACTGTCAATATTTTCATCATAATTTATCGCTCCAATTCCAAAATATTTTTTATATCTTCATAACTAGTAGCAGTCTTCAATGTTGCAATATTATTTGTATCATTTAATATACCAGTTAACTTTTTTAATAGTGTTAAATGCTCATCACTGGTAGAGGCACCTAGACCAAATACAAGGCGAACCGGATCATTGGCGGAATGTCCAAATACCACCGGTTTTTTTAATTGCACAAAAGATACGGATGCTTCCTTTACTCCATCCTCAGGTCGAGCATGCGGGATAGCAATCTGTGGAGCCAAGACAAAATAGGGACCATTATCAATATACGCGTGTTTCATTGCGTCAATATATGTTTGTTCAACAAGCCCCTCATCAAGCAAAAGTTTTCCCGCAGCTTCAATTGCACTTTCAGCATCATCTGCATCAACCCCAAACTTAACCATGCTTTCTTCTAGAAAATTCATCATTTCACACCTATCTTTATATTGTTAATCTGAATATGCGCGAATTAGTTTAACAATTTGATTCTTACTTGTTGTCTTGATTATTTTTCGTTTATTTTCCTTATCTGTGAATAGCCTTGTCAGCTGTGATAATGCCTTTAAATGTTGTTCATTATCCCATGAGGCCAGCACAATTATGATACTTGCAGGTTTTCCCATGATATTAACTGGTTTCTCCAGATGCAACATACTCATTCCTGTTTTATTGACACCATCATCTGGACTAGCATGTGGCAAGGCGAAAAGTTCGGATATAACAATATACGGCCCATCCCTCTGAACATTTTGAATCAATTTAGTTAAATAGTTATCTTGAATATATCCTTTATCCAGAAGCGGTTCAGCAGCTTTTTTAACAGCAGCGTGCCAATCCTTTACTTGTTTTTTTAACACAATCCTATCTGCCGGCAAAAGCTCCGACAAGTTTGGTTTCATTGTTTCGTTTTCAACTTTAATGGGTTCGTACAAATACTTTCTTAACTCTTGTCTCAATGCTTGATCATCTTGAATTACGGCATATCGCTTCACGATATCCATAACTGTATCAGCCGAATAAATTTGTTTTTTTAGTGAATGTCCAAACAAGCTATTCACTTTTATCAGTAATGCTTCTTTATCTTCATTCGTTAATACTGGATTTACGACAAAAACCGGAATACCTCGATCGGGTAACAAGATTGTTGACACAATAAATTCAACATTCAAGTCCATTTTTTCATAATCCCTTAACGATGTAACACCAGTAATCTCAACATTGAAAAATAGCCCTTCCAATTGGCTTTCCAAGAGTCGGGATGTACCAAGACCGTTTGTACAGACAATTAACAGTCTTTTCACAGATTTTTCAAGCACCACACCTTCTTTTCGCAACCAACCACCAAAATGCATCGCTATGAACGCGACTTCATTTTCGTGAATTTGCTGGCCAAGCAAATGTTCAAAATGATGCATTACCATTTTCGTAATATGAAAAACTTCAGGATAACTTTGTTTAACTGAACCAAGTAGCTCATTTTCAACTTGAATCTTATATTTGTTTCGATAATATGCAGGCTTTAAATGTACAAGTAGATTCTGAATCATTTGCTTTGGTTCTTGAAATTCAACTGCAGCATAAAATTGAAAATCAGTTACCATTTTCTCAACAACATGAAGTAAGGCCTTCATTTCTTGGCTTTCTATATGGGGACTCAAATTATAGTTTACCTTAGAGCTCAGTAAGTATTTTGCAATATAAAATACCTCATCATTCTTTGGTGTTGTATGAAATATTTTAGATATATCATTACATAGCGCAATTGCACCTTCGTATTCATTCGTTGCTTTGATTACCTCTTTCTCAATTGGATCGACTTCTACCATTTCTCCTTGCCGCATTCGTTTTATGAAAAAGTAAAACCAAATAACAAGATTATTCAACACTTCATCGGTAAACTCAATCTTGTAATGTCTTTCGTAATCATTTAACAATTCACTTAGTAGTTTCAGCGAATGCATGTTAAAGATTGAATAAGGTTGTAACGTTTGGTTACCCTTTCTATCAGGGGAGCTTTCCAAACTAGATAGAAAAGCATACCAACCTTCATCAGGAGTAACGAATAACAAATAATTCATCAGCAACTTCCTGACATCGTTTTCATTTCCTACAACTGTATATCCTTTTTTTGGCCCGGAAGATATACACAATTGATAATGTTTTATCGCCTTTTTCAATTTCTTAATATCATCAAGTGCAGTATTTCGGCTGACATTAAAAAGATTTTTTATATCCTCCAGGAAGCAAGGCTGTTCTCGTCCAACGATGTGAATGAAAATCCACGCCCTTCTCTCGTTAGGAGAAAACTCATAATACATCACATCCAAAAATGAATACTCGTTAGTGATGATCTTTTTGGTAGCTTCATCAATATATAGCCCTTGCGCTCTTACCTGCTTTACCTCAGTCAAATGATGATCGTTTAACCAATTGTTCACTTTTATAAGATCACTATAAATGGTACGCCGTGAGACATTTAATATAGTTGCGAGTTCCTGAATGGAAATATATGAATCCTGCTGCATCAGTTGATTTAATATTGCCCTACTACGTTGATCCATATTAATCCCCCTAATCATGTTGCCTGATTAGTATATCCTATAATTGTATTATAGCTATTTTAAAAATCCGTGATAAGACCAAATGATCCACATAGAAATGTGCAATATTGTACTGGATTAAAAAATATTTTAGCATAGGAGTCAATTTCATAATTGCTCTTTTTAAAAATACACAGACCTGCAGAATTTTTAAAACAAATTTTTTAAAAATTTAATTAAGAAGTTTGTTGCTGGTTTAACAGTACATTGATACGATCTGCAGCTAATTTTGAAGCATTATAAATAAGCGTTACAATGTCAAAGTGAACCTTTGCGCGTTTTCCAGTACGATAACGAACATTGTTAAGTTGAAAAAATTCTTTGAGATAGGCATTTACACGTTCAACAGCAGAGCGACGTTTGAATAGTGTTTTCCAAGCCTTTGATCCACGAGCGGGCGCAGTATATCTCCTAAGATCCGTTGTTATTTTTACCTTGTAAACCTTTTGACAGATGTCTTCGTTCGCCAAAGGACAGTCACTACACTCTTTTGGTCTTGTGTATTTCAATGTTTCATATTTGGCATCAAAACTATCATAACGATAGGAATGCTCCCGAAAACAGGTCGGGGCGAAGTGTTTATCAAAACCGATTGGCTCGCTTTCATTTTTCTTATTATAAGCAATGACGGACTGATTCCCCATTCGGTGCACTTGTTCATAAATTGCATGATAATCATAACCAGCATCCATTGTCTGATGGTTCAATGATGGAAGGGGAAGTTCATTAACCCCTTTTAATAACGGGATTGCAGCCTTCCCGTCATTCAAACTGCCTGAAGAAAAAAGGGCCTGTAGAATATATTGACTGGATGTCCCAACAGCCAAATGTCCCTTATATCCGTACCAAAAGACATTCTTTCCTTCTGAGTTCTTTTTTACGCCCCACTTAGGGTTTTGAGGAACCTCGGCGCGTAATTCGGCTAAAGGTGCATCCAACTGTGCTTCTATTTTCTTTTCGAAAAGTGGTAAATTGGCTTCTTTCTCTGCCTGTTCAATAAGCCATTGTTCACGTTCTTCCTTGGATTTGCGCCCGCGTTTTTTGGGCTCAGCTTTTTGTTTTTCTTCCTTTGGCGGTGCTTGATCACGTGGGGTTTCAAACTGGGTTGCATCAATGGCGACAGTGTCATCCATAATAAAGCCTTCAGCAATTGCTTGAAGCACAACTTTTTCTTGGACTTTCTCCAAAACGTTAGATCTTTTAGTTTTGTTAAAAGCCGAGAATAGGCGGCTTCAGACGGGGTATGGTCAGACACAAGAAATCCACAATTCAGTTTAAAAACAAAGTCGTCCTTTAGGCGTTTAATTAGGTCCTTAACCGTTGGAATACGTTCAACATAAACGGAAATAATCATCGCTGCATAATTCAAATCTACAGGTGCGCCAAAGTGGGATTTTTTGTTCACTTCATAATAAATCGCATCCAAATCTATCGCTGAAATAATCGATTCATAACGATGGGTAAGTTCCATCTCGTATAATTCTTGGATGCTAAATAGACTTTCTTGTCGTATAATGGTCATAGGGAGTACTCCTCCAGTCTTTTTTTGGTTGTCGGTTCAACTACCATCATACAAGATTTGGGAAGGTACTTCCTTTTTTTATGTCTCAAATTCGTTGGGGCACAAGGGCTAGGAATTATGAAATTCACTCATAGACATAAAAAAATAGTTCAAATACTATTTAGTAGTGAATCAGCTATCAGATCCTTAGTATTGATCTCTCCTTTCATTCGTATAAGCTATCCGGAAATGAACAACGAGAGGGTTAACCAGATTGCCAATTATTCGCGTGATTCAAAGTAGTGAGAGGGGAATCGAATAGCGATTATATCAACAAACAATTGCCCTATTTCTCCTACAAGGCTCTTTTTTGTACAATCGATTCTACACTTGTTTTCCCTCGAATTTCCTCGTTACAGGAATGACTCCTGAATAGCAAAATTCCAATTAAAAATTAATCAAATTATTATTTGTTGTAGAGTTGACCCGCGAATAACCGTTTCAGGTTCACGGTAACCTGCAGCAAAAATCAAAAAAACGAGATAGAAGCATCAACCGCTTTCATCCCGTTTAGGTTTATTCTTTATTGGTGCTTTTCAATTAGATACTTAGCATTAGCTTTAAGTGTTTGACAGGCTTTTGCCGAAATTATAGATCCCCTTCTTCAATTCCCAATTATAATATTTCATGTCATGTTCATCGATCTCCCTTAACACCTTACAAGGACTTCCTATTGCTATAGCATTGGCCGGAATATCCTTAGTAACCACGCTGCCGGCACCGATTACTGTGTTCTCACCAATATGAACATCCGGCAAAATAAATGGGCCGGCTATAAATATCAGTATAGTCTACCAATGTCAGATTAAAATTGGCATTTTATACATCATTTCCTACATGTGTATGTCTTCCCCAATTTGCATGCAACGGTGGCTCAATATAAACATTGACACTTACTTCGGCCAACAATTTCTTTAAAATTTCATTTCTCTTTTCTGCCTCAGAGGGTCTTGTATGGTTAAAGTCATATAATACCTCCAGACATTGCATCTGTTCCTTCATCAAAGCTTCATCATTGCAACAATAAATTTTGCCACTTTTCATTTTTTATTTAATGGTCATTAGTACTCCCTTCATTTCTATTTTTAAAACAACGTAAAGCACAAGCATTTTTTCAATGAAATCTTAATCTAACACTTCCCCATTACTTTCCGTTACACGCTTCATCCAGTAAAAACTTTTTTTGGGTATTCGTTTTAAATCACGCAAATCATGTTCCCCCCGGTTGACATAAACCATACCGTAACGCTTTTTCATTTCCCCTTGGGAACTTAAAATATCAATCAATCCCCAACCGAGATAACCCATACAATCAACGCCATCATCCAGGATTGCTTTTTTCATTTCAATTATATGATCCCGATGATATTTAATCCGATAATCATCATCAACGGTGCCCTCCACATTTAGCGTTTCTTTGACACCAATTCCATTCTCAATTGGAAAAACAGGTAGTTGGTATCGATTATACATATCACGCAAAATAAGTCGAAAACCAGTTGGATCAATTTGCCATCCCCATTCGGTTGCATCCAGATGCGGATTATCCACTTTCCCTGCTATATCATATTGATACAAAGGTGTATCTTCTGTTAATGTTTCCGCGCTAATCATACTGCTTGCATAATAACTAAATGCCAAAAAATCACTTTTCGCACGCAACAATTCTTCATCATCCGTTTCAAGCATCTCTGGCATACAGTTATGATTGTTAAAATAAGTTAGAATGAACGATGGATACTTCCCGTTTGTAAACACATCCAAATAAAACTGATTGTGCGCATCATCCACTTGTTTCGTAGCCAGCACATCTTCCGGCTTGGTGGTAGCAGGATAGTTAAGCCGATAAGCAATCATTCCACCAATTTGACAATTTGGTGCAACTTCATGTAAATAATTCGTAACTTTTGCATGTGCCATAAATACATGGTGATTGATTTGATAAAGTAACATTTCGGTTTCGGGTAATGTACAACCGCCAATACTAACCCTTGAGCCAAAGATATTTTGTTCGTTAAACGTAATCCAATACGTTACTTTATCTTTAAACCGATCGATCATCGCCTTTCCATACGCGGCAAACGCGTCCACCACATATCGGGAAGCAAAGCCATTGTATTTTTCCGCTAAGTTCAGAGGCATATCAAAATGGTAAAGACAAATCATGGGTTCTATTCCATTTTCCAGTAACTCATCAATCATCCGCTCATAGAAACGAACACCCTCTTCATTTATTTTCCCGTCTCCGCTTGGAAACACACGCGACCAGGAGATCGAAAAACGGTAACAATTGAACCCCATTTCTTTCATCAGCCCGATATCTACTTTATATCGGTGGTATGTATCGGTTGCTACTTTCCAGTCAGATGTATGATCCGTTGCTTTTATCACATCATAAACCGATAGTCCTTTACCACCTTCATTCCAAGCACCTTCCGTTTGCATTGATGATACTGAATTTCCCCATAAGAAACCCGGTTTTAATTTTCCTGTCAAAATAAGTCCTCCCTTGTAATATGTTTGTCTTGCATATCCATTACTCAACTGCGAAAATTGGCCCTGTAGATATTTGTATCAACTTCAGATTCCTTCCAACGTCACATGTTTACAAATGCTTGTCTGTCTTTTGCAGAAAATGATACACTGCTCCGATCAAATTAGCATCCGCAAAAAAATGACATCGTTGCACCATTGGCATTATCGTGGCTTGCGCTATATCATTGACAATCGCAGACAATTCCCGATTTAGCCCAGTCAAAATATCATCTCTATTACTTATCCCACCGCCAAGCAAAATTAACGAAGGATCAAAGGTATATTGTATATTGTATACACCTATAGCTAACATACGGTAAAATTCCTGTATGGCTTGTTTACATATCTCGTCTCCTTTTTCCGCCAGCTGAAATACCTTTTCCCCACTTAACGATTTTTCATCGATATGTTTGCGCCGGGCTACTCGTCGAATGATAGAAGATGTCGATGCTACCTCACTAAATGTATTCACTTTGCTACCCAAATTGTTAGGATTTAGAATCATATAACCAAACTCACCGCCATGCAGGTTAGCCCCCTTATGAATAGAACCGTCCTTCACAATCGCACCGCCAACCCCGGTTCCAAGCACTATTACAGCAACATCTTTTTTATCCCTCGCTGAGCCCCGCCACACCTCTGCAAGTGCAGCACAATTTGCATCATTCTCGATTTGTACTGGTAGCCCTGTCGCCTGTTCTATCCGTTTTTTTAAATTTATGCCATGTATATATGGGACAGCACTTGAACCGTGTATGGTTCCAAATCCCGTAACTGCCCCAGGTGAACTAATGGAGATTCCAGTAATAACATCTGCATACATTTGTGTCTCTTTTTGGATGACTTTCAAAAAGGCTAATAAATTTTCCGGTGTTGATTGTTTATTTTTGTCCCATATATGACCTGTTTGATCAACTAGAGCAATTTTGATATTGGTCCCGCCTAAATCAATTGCAAGAATCCTCTCCATAATACACCTCCATTTTATTTCGCGCTTGGGATTCGGCTGGTAACGAACCTCTTTTTAAGACCTCCATTTTGTTGATGGCTTCCAGACATTTCTTATTCCAGCTAGTCAATCTAATACAGCAAAGATTGACCTGATTTCAGGCCAATCCCCGTTTAAAAACCATTATCCTTTGCAACCTGTTTAAACCAGTATCCGCTCTTTTTCAGCGTTCTTTGTTGATTTTGGATATCCACCCGATAAAAACCGTATCGATTCTTATAAGCATTTAACCAGGACCAGTTATCCATAAAAGTCCACACATGATACCCGAAACAATTTGATCCTTCTTCTATTCCTTGATGCAGCCATTTCAGATGTTCTTGGTAAAATTCAATGCGATAATCATCCTGAATCATACCCGTCCCATCCATAAACCGTTCTTCGTCTGCAACTCCCATTCCATTTTCCGCTACATACCACGGGATATTTCTGTAGTTTTCTTTAATGTTGTTGGCAATATCATATAATCCTTTTTCATATATTTCCCAACCACGGTAAGGATTCATCCGACGATCCGGCCATATGTATGGATCAAAAAAGTTCTCCGGCAAGATGTTACCGTCATTGGCAATCAGAGTTTCTTTTTTCTTAACGCGTCTTGGCTGATAATAATTCACACCCAAATAATCTACGGTATGTTCACGAATCAGCTCTGCATCTCCTTCTTGAACTAATGGAAGCAGGTTATATTTATCCAATAGTTCAATCAATTCTTGCGGATATTCTCCTAAAACAGACGGATCTAAAAAGCTTCGATTAAAAAATAGATCGGCAATCTGAGCAGCTTTTACATCGTCCGGGTCCTCACTCCTTGGATAGGAAGGTGTCAAATTTAAAATGATACCAATTTCGCCATGCTGTTCAACCGCATGATATGTTTTTACCACATTGGCACTTGCCAACATGGTATGGTAGGCAACAACAACAGCCCGCTTCATATCCACTACACACGGTAAGTGATAGTGATTTAAGTAACCCATTTCTACCGGGACAATTGGTTCGTTAAACGTTGTCCAGCGCTGTACCTTTTCACCAAATAACCGAAATGCTGTTTCTGCGTAATAGGAAAACGCATCGACAACCTCACGACTTTCCCAGCCACCTTTTTCTTGAAAATGCCAAGGCATGTCAAAATGAAACAAGTTAATAATCGGCTTTATCCCCTGATTTAGTAATTCATCGATTACTTGATGATAAAAATCAGCCGCTCTTTGATTCACATGTATGCCATCGGGGAGTAAACGTGACCAGGAAATGGATGTACGGAATGAATTCATATGAATGTCTTTCATTCGTTTTATATCTTGCTGGTGTTGATGATAGAAATCCGAGGTAACATTTGGCCCTACCCGCTGAAAAAATCTTTCCGGTTCCGTTTCATACCAATAATCCCAAATATTTTTACTCTTTCCACCCTGTCTGGAGGCTCCTTCAATTTGTGTAGCCGACGCAGCTGCCCCCCACAAAAATCCTTCTGGAAAGATATATTTTTTCATAAGAATCCCACTTTTTATATTATGAATTTTTTTCCATTTCACTAAATGACAAGCAATCCTCGTCAAAAAGGTGTACATTCGACAATTATTTTAAGTCTGCCTTTAACGATGTCCGGAATAGGGCGTTACTTGCTTTGCACCTTCTAACTAAATTGTTTAATATAGCAAATTCAGTAACAACCCTACTATTATTGATTTATTTCATAGATTCACTTCCCGCAAGCGCACTTCCTTTTACATAGAAACCATGCAGGTTAAGGATAAATTCACTAAACATGGAATTTGACCAGGCAAACCATGGTCTTGTGAAGGTTTCAGGGCTGTCTACATGGAATCCTTCATGCATGAAATTTGTGTTACCATCTGTCTTTTTAAATAGCTGCAAAATAGCCGATTTTTCTTCCACTGTCTGTGCCGTCATCCCTTGTATGGCAAGCGCAATATGCCAAATGTAATTTTCGGGAGTATGCGGGCTGCCAATTCCCCGAGCAGTTTTTCCACGGTAATAGTAAGGATTGTCATCGCTTAATAAAAACTCTCTTGTATTCTGATAAACAGGGTCGTCCGGCTCACAGTAGCCTAAATAGGGAATCGATAGTAGAGATGGTACATTCGCGTCATCCATCAGGTTATAGTTGCCATGTCCATCTGTTTCATAGGCATAGATCGTTCCATATGTCGGATGTTCCACTTTGCCGTATGTTTCTATCCCTTCCTGAATTTCTTTTGCCAATTCAGAAGCCTTTTCCGCTAATTTCTCATCACAAAGCATTTCAATAGCAATTTCTGATAATTGTTGAAGCACTACTACAGCGAACATATTGGCAGGAATTAAATATCCGTACTGGCAGGCGTCATCACTAGGCCTAAACCCAGACCAGGTCATTCCGGTATAACCAACAGGAGACCCCTTTCCATCATGTGATAGTGTATCCTGTGGTGGGCAATTGTCGCGAATAAAATAATAATCCGAATCATGCCCATGATGCTGTTCTACCTTCCATGTTTTGATAATTTTCTCCATTGCACTGATAAAGCACTGATTAAATGGACTAGTTCTTCCAGTCGATTTCCAAAATAAATAGGCAAGCTGTATTGGATAACATAATGAATCCACTTCATATTTACGTTCCCATTCCAAAGGGGTCATCGCTGTTTCATCATCATGATAGTGATTCCCATTCGATTCTTGATTAAATGCATTGGCATAGGGGTCATGGTTGATATATAACATATGCCGCTGAATTACCCCTTCAATGATATCAGCCATATACTCATCCTCTTCTGCCAAGATTAAATATGGTCTAACCTGCGCCGCTGAATCACGCAACCACATGGCCGGAATATCTCCTGTAATGACGAATATTGTTCCATCGTCCTGCGGCTTTAGCGTTGTTTCATACGTATTAGCAAAACAATTCGCAAACATAGACTGAACCTTGGGTTCATCTGCATAAACCTTATCTATCCTCTCTATCAATTGCTTCATGGATCCGGGTAACTCATTACGCATGTAAGCTACACTCCCTTTATCTGTAAAAGCGTATGCGCAATTGCCATCAAACAGCAAACTGCGCCCACAATATTATTATTTTTTCAATCCAATGGTTGTAATCTCATATTTCTTCACCGGTAGTTTTACGCCCTCATTCACTTCCCAAATTGGCATCCTTTTTTCTTCGATAATATTACTTTGGTAAACTTCCTGGATACCATTCGGGACACGTAAATCAAGTATTGTTTCCCTATCCGTGATGTTGAACCAACGTAACATAACATCCGTAGATGACAAAGCAACCTTCATGGATGAAAAGACTAATCTATTTGAGATAATGTTTTGTTCGATAAACGAATAGACTGGTGGCACATCTGCTTTTTGTATGTTTACTTGCTTTACGGACCATGGTACCTGATACTGATAGGCATCCTGATAAGATTTTAACCTTGATTCCTTCCCTTGGTGCGGAATAATTTTAAATGAGACTGTATGATCACCCAAACACTGGGCCTCTGGAGTTGGGAAGTACCCCCAATCGCCGAGTTCTCCAACTGATCGCAACAACGTTAGTGCAATTGTCTGCCGTCCATCTCGTAACAGTTCATATTCTGTCAATCCGTGATTGGCTATCGTTAATCCTGCCGTTTCATCTCCTGCATCAACAAATGCCTGTTGATGTTGCGAATAATCCGGGTTTGTCCAGCCATCTGCGGGCACATTCGTCCGGTTTGCTACTTCAAAAACGGAATCAGCAGCATGTGTAGAGCTGCTTAGATCCGTAGGAAACAACACGCGAAGTCGGTGATCCTTTGACCGATTATAAAAACTTGTTTCCACCTCCACACCATTGCTATCCCTAGTTAAAGTAACCATTGTGGTTATCCGAAATGGTATTTTTTCAGTTGAGCGTTCTGCTTTTCTTTCTGTAAACACGACAAGCTCTTGCTGTTCCTGCTCCAGTAATGGTGTAGCACTTGCTGGAAGCTCCCAATCATGAGAAATCTGATAAGTCGCCTGGAATGATGTGTTTGTAACAAGTTTAACCTTGGCTGAAACATGCTTTGTTGTTAACGCAGTATCATTGGTTGGTTGTTTGTACATATATTCATTCCCGATATCTCCAGTATCTTCATATACACATATATCGTGATAGACATGTCCATTCACTTTATCCGTTAAAATAAGAGATCCATTATCTTCTATCTGCACATGTACATGATCATTTTCCATTACCTTATCACCCGTAATAAGTGTTTGACCAAGTTCTGCACGGCTATCAGTCCCCGTAATACAGGCATAAGTTTTCAGCCCTAATGCCGGTACATCCTTTGCCTGAAAGGTAATCTTTATTCTTCGTGACATATATGGTTGACGGAAACGATCCTTAGGTAAATCATAGTCAAATTGGATCCCTAAATCTTCTACCTGACAATCAAAGGTATTACCTTCAGCATCAACAATTACTTTATCTCCCAAAGGAAACGTTTTTAACTGGTCTTTTATAACCCCGGCAGCAAAATATTCCCGTTTTACATCGAGTACAACACTGATAATGCCAGTGCGATTCTGCCCCGTTGTATTAAATACGGTAAATGGCAGTGTGTCTTTCCCATATTTTTCAAAAATAGTTGTATCCACATGTGCTTGGATGTATGAAAGACTATCGTCCACAAGTGATTGCGTAACATCCTTACTTTTGGCAAAGCGTGTTACCATTTCCCGATGAACTTCATCAACACTACAGCCACATATACTATCATGTGGATGGTTTTGCATTAACGTTTTCCAAGCATATTCAAATAAATCCCGGTCATAATCAGCACCAAGCATATAGGCAAATGTTGCTAAAGGTTCAGCCACTTTTTCTAAAAGCGTTTCACCTAAGTAGTTCATTTGTTTCAAATACAACCTGGAAGATGCGGTGTTCACCAGTGTTCCCCATCCATCTGTTTGTTGACTACGCAGTTCTCCATCAATTGTTTTTAGATCGTCGGGTAAACTAGATTTCAAATCATTTACATAAGCATTAAAATTTGAGTGAACAAACGTAATTTCTGGAAATAACCTTTCTGCCGTTTGAATTGCTTCCGGCAGATCTGTTTGGATTGGCTGATGATCACAACCATTCATCATTAGCATGTTTGGTGTTGCTGCATATTTTTCCATGGAGGCTAACCGATCATCCCAATAAATCTTCGCTTCTTTGGTATTTACCGGTATTTCATTTCCGTTGCAATACCAATTCGCAAATAGCATACCAAGTACTGTTGATCCATCTGGGGAACGCCAGACCATTTCTGAATATGGGGTCTCAAAAACATCTGTATCGGCAACCATGTTATTAAATCCCGTCGGCTTAACCCCTCGGCCAAAGACCGCATGGCCGATTCCCGCCTGACGTAAAATTTGCGGAGCTTGACCAATATTACCGAACGAATCAGGAAAATATCCAACCTTCGCCAAACTGCCCCATGCTTTGGCATCTTTCATGCCATATTGGAGATTACGGATATTTACTTCCCCACTTGTTAAAAACTCATCCTGTAATATATACCATGGTCCAATTTGCAATCTACCGTCATTAATCAATTGTTGTACTTTGTCACGCATCTCCGGGCGTACTTGCAAATAGTCATCAAGTATAATCGTTTGCCCATCCAGGTGGAAACTTCTATAGTCTAATTGCTGCTCCAGTGTCTCTATCAATTGATCCATTAATTTGATCAATCCAACATGGTGCTTCTCATATGGTAAATACCATTCCCGATCCCAGTGCGTATGGGAAATAATGTGAACCGTTTTTTTATTGCTCATTGCTAATCCTCCTAACCATTTATGTCGTTTCAAACCATAAGGACGCGGCACCAATGACTCCGGCATTCTGCTCCAATTCTGCTGGAACAATTTTTGTCTTACGTCCTTTTGGATTTAACGCATATGTACTTACATACTTCTGAACAGCTGTAAATAATGGCTGCCCAACTTTGGATACCCCACCGCCCATGACGATAATTTCAGTATCAAATGTATTCACTAACGTAACACAGGCTGCACCAAGGAATTGAAACACACGATCAATATAGGTAACAATTTTAGGGTCATTCTGATAGTACAGTTGAAAAACGTGTTCCGAGGAGATTGTCCTACCGACTAATTTCGATCCCTGTTTAGCGATTGCTGTACCTGATGCAATAGCTTCAAGACAACCCCATTGACCACATGTACATCGACCAAATGACGGATCCATTACCATATGGCCTATGTCACCAGCATTTCCGTTTTGTCCGTGCAACAATTTTCCATCTGTAATGATACCAACACCGATGCCGGTGCTCACCGTCATATAAATAACATGGTCACACTGACGCCCTGCACCCAACCATTTCTCTGCAAGAGTGGCAGCATTTGCATCATTTTCCAATCTGACCGGATAGGATAATTCCTCCTCGACCGATTCCTTTATTGGAACATCCCGCCATGACGGCAAATTGGGCGGGCAGATAATCACCCCATTTTTGCTGTCAAGTGGACCTGGAGAACCGATACCAATTCCCAAAATTGCCTCATGTGGAACCTCTGCCTGAGCAATCACTATTTGAATTTCCTTTATAATGCTTTGTATCATTTGTTCAGGAAAAATTGTAGTGTCCGTTGGTATAATATTCTGTTTTACAACGACTCCTGTTTCATTCACAATTGCAACCGCAACTTTCGTACCACCAATATCAACACCAATAGAATACTTCATTATCTCTCTTCCCTTTCACATGCCATTTATTGACCACACTTTCCTTGTTTACCCTTTAGAGGCACCTCCAAGGCTGAACCCTTTTGACATATACCGTTGGCCAATAAAATACAAGATAACAACCGGTATCGTGTAGATGAAGGAAAAAGCCGCTAATTGTCCATAGAAGACCATGCCGTGATTTCCGAAAAACTGAAAAATGGTTACTGATGCAGGAAGCTTTTCAGTTGTTTGAATTAAAATAAACGGTACGAAAAAGTTCCCCCAACTGTTTGTAAAGGTGAAAATTAATACAGTAAATATTCCTGGTGCCATTAAAGGTGCTACAACCTTTCTAAGGCCGACTAATACGGAAGCACCGTCGATCCACGCTGATTCTTCCAATGTCATTGGCACGGAATCAATAAAGTTCTTCATCAGCCAAATTCCATACGGCAATCCCGATGCTGCCAAAAAAAACATGGTTGCAACTAATGAATCGTTCAGATTAAAAAATACAAACAATTGATACACGGGAACCATAATCGCTGTCATTGGCAAACCAGACATGAACAAAATGGTCAGGATGATGGAATTTTTATGTTTTATATGATAGCGTGATAGCGGATACGCTGCCAATGCTGAAACAATCACTAGAACAACAGAAGAAATAACTGATAGTAAAATTCCAATCACAAAGGATCGCAATATTTCCGGGTCAGTTAACACATTTGTCCAGTTCTCCACGGAAAAGTTCTCAGGCCATTTAACCGATAATGTTGCCTCTGAATCAAAAGAAGCAAAAACCATCCATAACAGCGGAATAAAAAACATAATTCCGATGATGGAAAGGATAATATAAGGCAGTGCTTTTTGTATGTGTTTTTTACTGGTCATGTTTATCCCTCTTTTACGAATCAGTTTTCAAAAAGCGAATATAAAGCAGGCTTAAAAGTATTCCAAACACCAACAGAACTAAAGAAATGGCAGTGCCATAACCGATTTGGTAATTCACAAATGCTTCTTTATACATGAATACTGGCAAAGTGTTCGTTTTTTCCCCAGGTCCGCCTCCAGTCAGAGCATAAATTAACGTGAAAACACCTAGTGTCTGTAAAGTCACCAATGCCATATTGGTAACTGTCGCTCCTTTGATAATCGGCAAGGTGACCCGCCATAGTCTTTGCCATGCGCTTGCTCCATCGATTTTGGCTGCTTCCTCTACTTCTTCTGGTACGTCATCCAGTGCTGCCTGATACATTAACATGGAAAATGCTGCACCATGCCAAATGTTAACAAAGATAACGCTAATTAAAGGAAAATCCAGTAACCAGGCAATTGGTTTAATTCCTGCAAATCCAAGCATGGTATTCAATGTACCGTCATCACTTAAAAAAGCAAACCAAACAAATGCCACTACAACTTCCGGCGTGATCCAACCGGCAAGCACAAGCAGGCCAATAATCCTTCTGAAAGGACGTGCTTTTCTCTTCATCAAAAAGGCGACAAGAAAACCAATTACTTGTTGTCCCACGACAGCTGAAGCAATCAAAAATATAATGGTAGTGATCAAACTGGTTTTAAAACTTGGGTCCTTAAACATTCTTACAAAGTTATCAAACCCCACAAACTCGGTATTACTTGCTGCTGCACCTGTCAAAGCCATATTGGTAAATGAAAAATAAAACGTCATTAAAATGGGGCCTAAAACAAACAGCAATAATAAAACAATCGCTGGCAAACCAAAGAAAAACGTGCGTAAATATAAGTTTCCATTTAGGGATTTGCTTTTACTCAAGATTAGACACCTCTTTAGTAAGGCCACCAAACCAAGGTGTTGATGGCCCTTTATCTGGAATTATTTTGTCGTTGTATTTTCTTTATCAACGTTTCGCTGTGTATCTTCTGCAAATTTATCCATTGCCTTTTCAGGTGTTAAATTACCCGTTGCTACTGATTCAACAGCAGCTTGAATATTGGAAGAAACTGCTGGATAATCATCATACGTTGGACGGTAATTGGTGAATTCCAAGAAATCCGTCATCTTTTTTTGGTACTTAAGATTTTGGTATTCATCCAGCTCAGCGATATCCTTTCTTGGTGTTAACTGTGAACCATACCGCAGATTATCTTTACTAGTTGCCAGTTTAATAAATTCTTTTGCAAGGTCCTTATTATGGGCTTTAGCAGGGACAGCAAGTGTCCATCCACCTGATACGGTTACATGACCTGGGTCTTGACCATTTTCCGTTGGCATAGGTGCAATATCAATGTTGTCTTCCCATTCCGGCCAAGGTGCATTTCCGTCTTCTTGCCAGTTACCCGGCAGCCAGCTACCATCAAGTGCAATACCAACTTCTCCTTTTGGCATTAACTCTGTTGCTACTTTTGCACCAGCCTGGCCGGTAATTCCCCAGCTCAAGCTAGGCCCCAAATCATTAGCAAATACATTGTGCACAAAGTTTAAGGAATTTAAGAAACCATCACTTTTCACAACCCACTTATCACTGTCTTCATCATATAAATCATTGTCTGTACCATTTAAAAGCACGAGAAATGTTTGCATTGTTGTGCCTTCTCCCATTGCCTTACCGGCGTTTAACCAGATTGGAACTTCAACTTTTCCTTTAAGCTTCTTGGCAGCATCTAATACATCATCCCATGTTTTGGGCTCCCAGGGCACATCGATTCCTGCTTTTGCCAAAACCTTTTTATTGTACCAAAGACCGCGTACGTCGGTCGAGACAGGAGCCCCATATGTGTTGTCACCCTCTCCCTTCATACCGTCTTTTACCTGATCGTAAAACTGATCCCAATCATCCCAATTATTCACATCATCTGTCAGCGGTTCCAAATATCCTGCAGTCGAATCTGCATGAATATCATTGGAGTCCTCCATCACAATATCTGGTGCGGTATCCTCTGTTTTCATCATGAGAATTTTTTTACTTGAATAGTCACCTTCGTTACTTTGAACCGGTGTAATTTTGACCTTTACCCCATCGTGTTCTTTTTCAAATTGATCCTTCACCTTATTCATCCATGATTCAAAGGCATCATCGGGGGCCTGATAAATCAATTCCAGTGTATTATCTGAGTTGGCGTTGTCACTAGAACTACCACATGCAGATAACATAGCGAACGATACTATGACAATAAACAACAATACAATATTTCTACTTAGTGACTTCATCATAAACTTTCTCCTCCTTCATGTTTAAAATATGGGAAATCGGGCTAAAAAAATATGCGATTGCGCCCACCACCTCCTCAAATAAGGTTAGCAACTTATTTTTGAATAATCGCTTCTTCAGGTGAATCAAATAACCTTTGCTGTATGATTGCAGCTGCGCCGATTAAAGTAGATTGAAAACCAAAACTGGATTTCGTAAATGTAATGTCCGTTGCATAAGCCGAGAATGAGCGGGATTTTGCAATTTCTTCAGCTACCTGGATAATCTCCGGAAATAAATCAACGATTTGTCCTCCAAAGATGACCTTGGATGGGGCAAAAAAATTTATTGCATTTGCTACACCAATGCCCAAATAGCGACCAGTTTCATTTAAAATTTCTTTTGCAAGTGGATCCCCCTTCCTTCCATGGCCAATAATCGTCTCCAAAGTAAGGTCGTCTTCGTTCTTTAAATAAACATCCGTTAAGGTACTTGAAACTCCCCTATGAATCTCTTTTTTCACTCTTTTAATTATAGAAATCCCGGAAGCCATCGCCTCTAAACAACCAAAGTTTCCGCAATTACATCTTGGCCCATCAATATCAATGGAAACATGACCAATTTCACCTGCCCCGTTTTTAAAGCCCCGATAAATTCTTGAGTCGATGATGACTCCGCCACCGATACCTTGGTCTGCAAATATATATAGAATGTTTTCGGTCATATGAGCAACCCCAAACCATTGCTCCGCCAATGCGGCTGCATTCGCATCCTTTTCTAAAACAGTTACTAGATGATAGCGTTCTTCCAGCAAATGTTTGATATTGACATTCTTCGTACCTTGTAAGTTTGGAGGTGATAAAAGCCTGCCATCTCCTTCATCGATTGGTCCGGGTGCTGATACACCGATACCAACAATTTTTGATGTGTTTACATCAGCTTGAGCTAATAATCCATCAACTCCTTTGTAAACCTTTTCTATTAGTGGCGTATTTTGATCACCAATCATTGGTACATCACAACGAGAAAAAATGTCCGCTTTCAGGTTGACTAATGCAGCTGAAATCCCAGTTACACCAATGGCAAGTGCAATGACATAAAAGTTATTCCAATTAATTTCATATAATACTGGTCTTCTTCCACCGTTAGATTTGCCATAACCAGCTAATTTAATTGCCTCGGTTTCAAGTAATTCAGATGTTATATTCCCAATAGTGGCAAAGGTCAAGTCAACCTTTGCAGAAATCTCTGCTTTTGAAACGGGACCATATTTATGTATTATCTTTAGTACTAAAGAACGGTTGATTTGCTTTATTCGATCCGTATTACCAGCTTCGGCTTTTTGCATTTCATCCACCTCCTATCCTTTAACTTCTTAAATCAAATATAACAACATAAGATAAAAAAGCGATTTCAAAACATAAAAAAACTAAGTTCACGGAACACAACAAAGGTTATCGCGAAACTAATTAAAACTAATTTAATAAGTTGTTCAAATTATATCACGATTATAATTTTACGTAAATGGAATTCTACAATTTCTGTGAATTTTTTCAATCCTATTATCTAGGTAATCCTCCGGATAATAGTTTTATTTTTCATTTATGTTAACTAGACTTTTAATATCAGGATATTTGGTTAAGTTTTATATTTTTATGACTGAAGGAATTGTGTTTAGCTAAATAGATATAAGTAGTCATCCATTCATAAAACTCCTCACTAAGTATCTAGTTTTTGTTTTATACTAAGTGAGGAACATATGATAGGATTATAATTTAATTTTAATCATGGGGAAAATGTTTATTTCCACTTTGTAATGGGTGAATCTGTTTAAGATTTAAGCTTATTATATACTTCCTCGGTAATCAACCCGCTTTCTTTGTGTTGATCGAGTAACAGTGTAAAGCTATTCATGTGTTTGACCACTTTTTCAGCCTTTTTCTGTTTTTCATAATGCCCCACCGCAGTCAGATGTATTTGTAAGAAACGATAGGTATCAGCAGATAACTCATCTCGGTGATATTCCAGTGTATCCAACATTAAGTTTATACTTATCTCCCCTTGTTCTTCATCGGGGGTAAAATGAAGTCAATCCACATCGACTATCCCGTTATCACGAATACTCCAACTCGTATATCGCGGTTTTTTGAATGTAATATGAATCGTATGGATTCCGGTTAAAGGCTTTTTCAACTTTACTCGGTAATTTTTAAACATGGGAGCTGGTTCTCCTTTTTCAACTGGCAAATCCATATCTGCAATTAAAGGTTCATCCTTCCCATCAAGCCGAACCTCGATAGACGTATCCTGAGCAAGAACAGCAGCACGGACTGTTAGCTGATTATTTTCTATATTACCGAAATCTACATTTGTAAAAGACATCCAATTGGCGAAATTCAAAACGTCATCCCACTTGGCATTTTTCATGCTCAGTTCCAGCGCAATAGGCTCGATTGATTTTCGTCCCAGATTACTTAACAGTCCCTGAACATAAATGTTGCCAGTTGTCTAGTTAATCTTGGTTTAACCACTATTTAAAGCTTACTGTTCATTTTCTATCAATATTTCTTCATATAGTGGATCATACTCAAGACTAGCAGCATCTTTTTCAAAGTTATCGCTCGATCCTAATAACACCTTGTTTACTTCATAAATCGACGTTGCATCATGAATCTTCTGTATTGTTTCATCCTTTTCGCCATCTAATTCTTGAACACGATTCCAATGATGAACAGCTAATTCTTTAGATTCATCTAATGAATAACCCTTTACTTCTAATATAGCTGTCTTCGTCCATAAAAGATTAGTAGGTTTTACATGATTTAAATCTTCTTCTTCATAAGTTCTACCATCCCTGTCTAGAGCGTACAGAAACATGCCATATAAATCATTTTCATAAACGTATTCTGCTATATTTTTAATATTGCTTTTTTCATAAGGCTCTTCAGCATCATACCAACGATTATTATAATCTTGTTCCTCGGGAAATGCTAAACCAGGCATAAAACGCCCTTTCGGGAAGACATCTTCATAATCTGCTATAGCGCTTTCAGTTCGTTCTGAATCCGATCCATATTGCTGGTAGCCTAAATATGTAAAACTATCAGCAATATTTTCAAAAGGATCTAAATTAGAACCGTTAGTATCATACACAAGGAGCGTGCCTTCCTCTCCTTTTGGACCGATGTATTTAGAAAGAGCTTTTATGATACCGTCGGAAATCTCCACTTCTTCTGTTGTAGGATAAAATTCCATATCAATATCCAAACCATCAAGATTATAAGCATAAACCTTCTCTTCGAGTATTTCTTGCGCATACTTATCATATTCTTCTTCGGTCGGGGTTTCTCCTACATACTCAATTCCATCTACTAAATCCCGATAATCAATAGCTGTAGTTACTTTCATGCCTCTTTCATGTAGATTAGGCACATATGTGTCTTTTAATTCTTCAAAAAATGGGGCCGCTTGGTCTTCCTCTCCCTCTGGAACAAAGCTGAACACATTAACAATATCAACCCCATATGGAATATCGTCCATAGACATTTGATTCTCATCTGGTAAGTCTGTATTAACTCCTTGCATTGTTACGTCTCTCCAAGCTCGATAATAAACCATGAGTTTTGGTTCTTCATTTTTTATTTTTGTTTCTTTTATCAATTTTGCTGTATTAGATTTAAGTTGTCTATATACCTTTTCTGAAATCTGTCCGTTTTCAATCTGATGTTTTAAAAGTTCATTAAATCCATCCAAATGTTTTATTACTTTTGTTAACTTATTATTATTTTCAAAGTGTTCCACCGCTGTTAAATGGATTTTTAACTCATGAATAACATTCTCATTTGTAAGTTCCCCTGTCTCTTCAAAGTAGTCTATGTTTTCCTTTAGGTCATTTACTTTTGTGATAGGTTTGGTTACCGAACTTAATTCTTTACCTGAAGCAAGAGCCTTTTGTGATACAAACAAGGCTAAACAAGCAAACAACACAATAACCAACATTACTATTAACCAATTTATAATTGGTCTTCTCATGATTTTATTTTGGTCCTTCATAGATTTCGATGACGTAAAATAGTTTGTGTAAAATATTTGAGACGAAAAAAAGAGGTAGGGTATCCTCAAAATTGGACAACAAATAAAGAGAGGAGAAACCCTACCATGTCTCAAAGTATAACGGATCATGACTTTATAAATCAACTGGATAACCTTGTACGTGACTTTGTCAAAGAGCAGTTGGAGACCATCATGGAGGAAGAAAGAAAGCAGTTTTTCGAGGTAGAACACCCTGAATTGAAACAAGTGAAAAACGGTTATTACAAACGGTCCCTTGATACCAAACACGGTCATATTGATGATCTCGCAGTACCTCGTGATCGCCATGGTGACTTTCAGACGGAATTATTTGATCCTTACCAACGCCGTGATCAGTGGGTAGGTGAAACAGTGACGCGCATGTATCAGAAAGGCGTTAGTACGCGTGAAATTGGGGAAATGATTGAACATATGCTAGGATCTTCCTACTCCGCCACAACCGTCAGTAACATCACGGAAGCGACAGTTGAAAATATTGAGGCCTGGCAGCAACGCCCATTGAATAAACGCTACTCAGTCCTCTATTTGGACGGAACCTATTTAAAGTTGCGCCGGGATGACGTTGCCAATGAGGTCGTCTACATCGTCATTGGAGTTAATGAGAATGGCTACCGCGAAATTCTCGGATTTTATGTAGGCGGTCAGGAAAGTTCCTTGGGCTGGAAAGAGATTTTGATAGATCTTTACGAGCGCGGGGCTGAAGAAGTGTTGCTTGGTGTGTTTGACGGTCTTCCCGGGTTGGAAACAGCTATGAAAGAGGTGTACCCAAAAGCCGATGTCCAGCGATGCGTTGTTCATAAAATCCGCAATGCGTTAAATGCCGTGCGTAAAAAGGATCAGACAGCCATAGCAGAAGACTTAAAACCTATTTATCAGGCAAGTACCAAAGAAGAAGCCAGAAAGCAATTTAACGCATTTAAGCAGGTTTGGCAATCGAAGCATCCTAAAGTCGTGAAATCATGGGAAGAAGATCTAGAAGTGCTTCTGACTTTCCTGGATTACCCATCGTCTATCCAGCGCGTGATATACACGTCGAACATCATCGAGCGGACGATGAAGGAAATCAAGAAGCGCACAAAAACCATGAACAGTTTACCAAGCGAAAGGGCGACAGAAAAAGTAGTGTACCTTCAAGTAACCGACTATAACCAAAGATGGGGAGAACGAAAATTAAGGGGATTCGCAAGCGCTTATCAGCAGCTACAGGACATGTTTGAAAAACGATACGGGAAACCAAATAATATCTGATTTAATTTTCTGACACCTACCCTGGGTACCCAGGGTAGGTGTCAGAAAACAAATCCCAATTCCGAGGATACTCTATTAATTTACACAAACTTATTGACAGTACCTAGATTTCACATCCTCTTTTTATTTTTATGCATCTGCTTGACCCATCATATTATTTACCGAAATGTAACACTACAGCGTTAATTTGCTTTCACGCAATCCTACAACTTTCTCTCTTTAAAGAATGGGATTTGTGGGCTGTCGTGTTACGTCTTAAATGGTATTCGATTTTCCTTAATGCTTTCCGGATAGGGCCCTCATTGTCTACAAGTGATGCCACGACTAGCTTCAATGCCATTATCAAGGATAAAATGGGTCTTTTTTTATTTGTTACAAGCAATCTGATATTCAAAAGAAATTCATAGGCAATAAACACCAAAATCGCATGACGATGCCAGGCCGGCCATGATCTGGCCTCGACATGATCCATTCCCAATTGCCCCTTCATCTCCTTGAAACTCTGCTCGATCGGCCAACACAAGATCGATGCCTGGCATAGTTCATCCCGGCTCGTACCTTCAGGGGCATTGCTAACAGAATATCGGGTTTCACCATCTTCTCTTCGCTGAATAAACAGCCAACAAGCTTCGGTTTCGTATTCCCCGTTGTCCATTTGAAAGGCGCGGTAAACACGTATACATTTGATTTGGGCGTAAACAGGGCCCTTTGAACCTTTCCCAAGACGCATGGATTCCCATGGGATAAAAATACCACTTAAATCATAGAAATTTATCATCACCTCCATCAATTGGCCCGGGTGCTGTTACACCAATGCCAACAATTTTAGATGCTGCACATCTATATAATTGACCAACCTCCTTGTAATCCCTTTCAAATTTAACCCCCTTTTTTAAATTTCCTGTTTTGCTCATTACGGATAATCAACGTTCCTACCCATATTTTTATAGAAAACAAACTAATAATAATACCCCTATGAGGAAAGAGTCTACTAATTAAATTGGTTTTAAAAAGTCGAAATTATTTTACCACAAATTAAAATATTTGTAAATAACAGATTAGTATCCACCAACCAAAGGTCTTTATGTTCAAATAGGTTATTAAGGCATGGTGAACACGCACTTTACATATCGTCGAAAAACCTTACACTTGTGAAAAGCGAACGGCAGTCGATGCTGTTCGCTTTTCATATGGATAAAACATACTTTTTTCATACAACGATTCTATTGCCACTTTTCGATTAGAGCATCGGCATTCATCATTAGGTTATGATACACTTCCTCAGAAATCACTGCGTTCTTCAACTGATATTCAAGCATTTGTTTAAAACTTTCCAAATGTTTGACAACTTTGTCCGCTAATTGTTTGTTTTCGTAATGATTTATTGCAGTCAGGTGAAGGATTAAGGAATGAACACCTGCTTCATCAATGGCCCCCTCTTTGCCAAGCTGTTCTACTAACGCATTTAATTCTGCTGCATTTTCTACTAGTCGTGGATTCCCCGGTTCATATTTTGGCGGCAATTCCACGTCTCCTTCAAGCCCCATCACTTCAAATTCATAAATACGTGCTGCATTATCATCGCCTTGTGTTGGTTTATCGACAATTAGTCGAACATAACGCCCTTTTATGACGGGAATCTGATCGTTTGTTACAGCACTTTTATTATCTGTTACCTTTACTAAATCCTTAAAGTTTTTCCCATCCTTACTGATTTGGATACGATAAGCTAATGTATTCGAACTCGATGGCTCACCACCGGCTTCCGCATGTTTCATCACAATTTCACTCACTACATTAGTGCCGCCTAAATCCACCGTTAACTTATGGGTACCAGAATCATTTGCGCACCATTTTGTCTGGGTACTTCCATCGACTGCAAATTGTGATTTCTCCGTTTTGGCGCAATTACTAGAGGCAGTGATTTCTTTACCAAGGGCAAGGTTTGTCTTTTCGCTTTTTGCAAGATCCGTTACTGTAATGTATTCCTGTCGAACAACTTTATCCTTTCCGAGGGGATTTTTGCCAACTAGTTTGACAGGATAAATCCCTTCCTTTTCGTAAACAACCTTTGGGTTTTGTGCTGTACTGTGCTCCACTTTTGCACCTTTAAAAGTCCATTCTATTTCCTCTGTGGTTAGTGAACTAGTATTCTTAAATTGTATTTTTTCAACGGGTGCAACCAACGTTTTTGAAACATCAAATGAAACTACTGGTAAAGGATCAAAATCCAGAGCTTCCTTAATAAATGCGAGAACCGTTTTTTCTGAAACTCTAGCGCCGCGATTCAGTGCAGGTAAATTGGATTTGAGTTTCTTTTTTAATTTTTTGTACGCATCATCCACTTGATTATTTTTGGCTAAAACCATATCTAAGGCAAGTTTACCGTTTTCCCCTAATAGTTTTAGCTTATCCAGGTTTTCTGAGGATTCTTCTAGTGTCTCAGCAGGCAATTTTTCTTTCAAGATATCTGCTGCTTCAACTATGTCAGCAAACTCTTCGTTTAACTGATTTATTTCTTTTGTCGCATCCTTTCTTTTAGATAATTTTTCCCAGAATTGATCCATCGTCTTACGGACATTCTCAGCATCTTCACGTCCAATACCTTTACCTGTCATACGCGATGAATGATTAGCAAAAGTTTTCATTTCCGGAGCAAGATCTCCAAAAAGAAGCTCAATGGAACGATTCCATGATCGATCGGAATCGTATTCCGATGTATTCCAGGAATAATCTGCTCCTGTTGCCAATGCAATTTTGGAAAGATTGGCATGCTCCATTGGATTCATTGTAAAAAAGTCAACTTTTCCTTCCAGCCTTTTATCAATATTAACAATTGGGCCAAGGGCAAGTTTTGATTTCAAGTAGTCTGATACAGGATAGTTCCACCAAACGCCAATTCTATCACCATAAACCTTTTGCATAAATTCAACATTTTCTAAAGGGAGTTCTTCTGAAACAACAGCCTGTCCAGTCCACATTATCTTTATATCCTTATCAATCGTTTCAGAGAATCCCTTTGTATAGGCATTCAAATCACCAACCACACCCATGGCTTGCGTATTATACTTGGTCGGGACTGTGATAAGAGGTTTGATATCTTTTCTCTTTTTAATAAATTCATCATTAAAGCGGTTTAATAGTTCCGCTTGCTTAACACCATCTTTATTACTAATATCATCAAACAGAATAGCAAAACTGCGTACACCCATGTCATATAGTGATTCACTCTTTGCTAACAGGGCTTAAAAATCATCCTCTCCCCCTTGACCATTGAAACGAATATCGATACCTGGAGAAATCGCAAAGGTAAAATCAACTTTATTTTTCTTGGCTGTATAGATCAATTCCTTCATACGTTCCATTTCATTTTCCGGGTATGGTTCACGCCATTTTTCACGATGGTACGGATCATCTTTAGGAGCATAAATATATGTATTCATCTTATAATCTCCATAGAAATGAATCTGGTCTAATCGATCATGATGACTCCATGGATCCCCATAGAATCCTTCAATAATGCCTCTGACACTCATGGATGGTTCATCAGTTATGAGCGAATTCTTAAATACTAATGATCCATTATCTTTCTTAGCTAACTGCACAAGCGTTTTCACGGCATAAAAAGTACCATCTTTATCTTTTCCCTCAATGAAGATTATTCCTCCATGGCTTATATCATTTGTCTCCGAGCGAATCGCTAGCATATAACCTTCACTCTTTAAGCTGGACAGTTCAGGAAGTTCAAGTAGCTTTTGCAATTTACCGACTCTTGGTGAAAGGTGATTATTTTCTCCCAAAGCTATAGTTGCGGAAGACTTGTTGAACAATTTATTGACGGCAATATCATTTTCTTTTAGAAATTCTTTCAATACTCGTAAGGCATCTTTATCAGCAGATTCTTCACCCAAAATATTTGAACGACTACTAACTTGTAATGTTCCCTTGTTACTTTCAACGTGGCTGGGTAAAGGGATTAACCTATCACTTAGGCTATCATTTGAATTTGATTGTTCACTAGCATAGGTTATGGAGTTATGGAGGCAACACCTGCAGCCAACGTAATGGTGATTATTAACGTCAAGAAACAATAGGCTATTTGTTTTCGTATTTATGACTTTTACCTCCTGGAATTAGTTGTGTTTCATTACATTCTTTGGTTGCATTAAGATTTTAAGAAGTACTACCTTTATAATCTCTTTATACCGGTGCCACCATTAACCGGCGCCCACAGCCTGTGATAAAAAACCAATCCAGTATTTCCTTCCCTTTATTATGATTGCGCTTTCTAAAAGGATGTCACTATCTTCTTCGTTATCCTGCATACCTTTAAATCTTACCACTGCTTTAATTAGATAGAATCAGTCAAAGGAATTAAATTAACCTAAAAAATTGTCCAATCTGGAGACATCCATATTTTTAAAGATACACAACAAGCCTTTTTATATCATTGTATTATTATGAACGTATTAAACTGCTATCACATTTTAATAAACCCACCAAATCGGAAATTTCCCCCTTCACCATTGCTCTAATAACGGCTGAACATCCATTAAAAATTCAAAATCCAGCTCATCAAAATAATAATTGGTCAACGTGAATCACCTCCATGTTCGTAATAACCAAAAAAATCGAACCGGACGTCCACTTTTTTCTGGAAAAACCTATTCCTCATTACATAATACATTACGAATCATTCGCACCGCCTTTTCATCCATTCCATTCTCAAAAGTCTGATCCACCCTTACAGCCTTGCCAAAATGGTATTGATCAGCACCTACATCCCAATGAATTTCCTGTATATTTTCAGGAGACAACCCTGATCCAGGCATTATTTTTGGGCCATTTAATTTGTTTGCCATTTCTACCAGGTTTCGCAGATTCATTTTTCCTTCCAAACAATTGCTTTTCCCCCCTGATGTTAAAATTCGTTTGACGTTCTGATGATATTTCGCTAATGTTTGATAAGCTTCAATTTGCGATGGAACCTCATCAAATGCCCGGTGAAATGTAATATCCACTTGCGGAAATGAAGAAATGACAGATTCCAGTATTGGTTCATTGATTGTCCTATCCTCATTCAATGCGCCAATGACAATCCCTGCTGCACCAGCATCCAGTGCCATATGTATATCTTCCCGGATAATTTCCAATTCACGATCGGTGTAAAAATAATGGTAACTGTGCGGCCGAATCATCACCTGAACAGGTATGGAAACCATTTTTAACACTTGTTTGATTGTCCCGTAACTTGGCGTTAATCCACCCTCCTGAATAGCCGATACCAACTCAATACGGCTTGCTCCAAATTTTTCTGCATCAATTGCCTCATTTCCATTCTGTGCTATCATCTCAATGATCATGTTAAGCAGTAACCTCCACAATGTATTGTTTTTGCCATTTGTTTAGATGATTTTCTTTTAACTTTTATATTAACAGGACATTGAAATTCAGTCTCTATTTTGTCCCTACGAATAGGTACGTCGGCTCATAGTTAATAACTATAACTATAATCATGCCCTTTTTTGCGGGTCTTGCCTGAAACCTATTGTCAAAATGGCATTAAAAACTTTTCTTGTCCATATATGACATTTTTCCCCAAGTAAAGGCTGGTCAATTAATTTGCTGGAAATTCCATAAAAAAACGATACAACAACATGCGCGTCCATTGTCATATCGCCTATTTTTAAATACTGAAGAACCTTGGTAATCTTTACTACACAATTCATTCAGGCAAAGGCATCTTTCGCCAGCTCATCAGCTAAATCATTATATTTATCACCAGAATGACCTTTTACCTTAACAAAATAAATATCTACATCCTTTTTTACATCATCATAATATCGCTTATAAGCAATGGTTCCCTCTTTTTTGGCCTGCCATTCCCCTGTGCACCATTTAGCAATGCCTTCATAATCATGATAAATTGCTAGACTCTTCGCTCCGTTTTCAACAGCAAAAGCCATGGCCTTTTCTGCTCCTTTTAATTCGCCGGCAACATTTCGCATTGCTGCCAATTCCGGATCGTTAAATTTTGCGGAAAAGCGATGCTGCTGCCCTTGAAAAAACACGACTGCACCATAAGAAAATTCAGAGGTTACCTTATTAAAACTACCATCAACATATGCCACAACCTCCGATTTAGAAGCCGTGTCAATTGTTTTTTCACCATTGGATCCCTGCAAGTAATTTTCGGCTTCTGTTTTACTAGTAAAACTTTTATATACAGCCCCTGAATATCCATGCACGTTGCGTTTACATTCATCCCAACTCGTAAATATACCAGTTTTTTTACCTTTTTTTACAGCATAATATTTTTTTGCCATCGTATCATCGCACCATTTCTTGTATATTGTATATTAAGTTAAGAGAAGATCTCACACGTAAGCAATTTCGTTGGTTTAATCTTTATTGTTTTTTCTATCAAAGGTTATTCATCAAGGTTTCCAAGCCAATTTGATTTCTTTTTCATCTTAACAATATGATATTCCACAAATCAGCCAAAGTCAAGAACATTTGTTTGTATTCATTTTAAGAAAAGGGAGACTCCAGGAACCACTTGACATATAGGCTACAGTGGGTCTTTCGAGTGAATTCCTCCATTAAAAAACTGCTAGCACTTTACTACTAGCAGTTTTTCCAGCACCGCGTTAATCAATCCCGCGCATTAGCTGATGAATTTTTCCCGATGTAATAAATAGCAGTAAACCAAGAAGAACAGAAATTCCGCCGATCACACCAAAGTATAAAACTTCCGTGTCAAACGAATATAGCCGAACAATCTGTGCATTAATGGCTTGTGCTGAAGCATTAGATAAGAACCATAGACTCATCGTTTGTGCAGAAAATGCTGCCGGTGCAAGCTTGGTGGTTGCTGATAAACCAACTGGTGATAAACATAATTCCCCTATAACAACCAGGAAGAAGCTGAGTACCAACCATAATGGACTAACAAGTGTATCTGTTCCATTCATTAAAGCAGGGATAATCATCACGATAAATGAAAGACCTGCAAAAACTAACCCAATCGAAAATTTCGTCGGAGTCGATGGTTGCCGATTCCCGAGTTTAAGCCAAAGCCATGCGAAAACTGGTGCGAAAATAACGATAAATAGTGGATCCAATGATTGAAACCAGGATGATTGAATTTCCAACCCGGCGAAATGAAGCTGTGTTCGCTGATCTGCGTAACGAGCCAGAATGATCGATCCTTGTTCCTGAATTGCCCAAAACATGATGGCTGCAATAAACATCGGAATATAAGCCAGCAATCGGGAACGCTCCACTTTTGTTGTCTTCGGGCTTCGATACATGACAATAAAATAGATAGTTGGAATAACAATACCGCAAATACTAACAAGCATAGTAAACCGGTCGATTGTTAAAAGCCCTGTATAAATGGAAATGGCACCCAAAATAATCACAATAAGCGCAGCAATACCAATTCGACCAAATACAAGTTTACGCTCAGCTGCTGTTAGCGGGTTGGGCACATTCGTCCCAGCCGGTCCCAAATATTTTCCCTTGGTAAAGATGAACATGATCAAACCAATAAACATTCCAATGGCTGCCAGGCTAAACCCAAGGTGAAAATTATATTCCTGTCCAACAGTTCCGACAATTAACGGCGCAATAAGTGCACCCATATTGATTCCCATATAGAATATACTAAAACCAGAATCACGGCGATAGTCTTCTTTACTATACAAATCACCAACAATATTGGAAACATTCGGTTTAAGCAGTCCTGTCCCAATGACAATCAAGGCCATAGATACGAACAATCCTGTTATGCTTCCCGGAAAAGAAAGAACAATATGACCGAACATGATCAGGATACCGCCATAGAAAGTGGTACGAGCACTTCCCAGCAATCGGTCGGCAATCCAGCCGCCGATAATTCCGGACATATACACGAGAGAACCGTAAACGGCCATAATCGATGCAGCCGTTCCATGATCCATCCCCAGGCCGCCTTTTGAGATTTCATAGTACATATAAAATAATAAAATCGCGCGCATACCATAATAAGAGAAACGCTCCCAAAATTCAGTGAAAAAAAGCGTAGACAACCCCTTCGGATGTCCAAAGAAACCTTTCTGCGGGATATCTTGAATATTTTGATTATTAGACGACATAGCATAACCTCCTTGTATAACAAGTCCATTATACTATTGATTATTCAGTTATGAAAGTTATTTCTTCGTTTTAATAGGTCCATTAATTGAACTATTCTAAAAATAATACTTCGAACAAATGGCTCTTGGACTATTCCATTTAGTCAAGAACTAATATAAAAAAATAACCTCTGCCAAAAATTCAGCAGAGATTATTCGCCACCTTAATACCTATTCGATTTATATCGTCGAAACTCCATCACTCAGTTGGCGCTAATTCAATCGACTGACGAAGCGCCTCTAACATGCTTCTTTCATCAACAATACCTTTTCCCGCGATGTCAAAAGCTGTTCCATGATCCACACTAGTCCGGATAATTGGTAACCCAACGGTAATGTTTACACCGGCTTCAAGTCCCAACACTTTGATCGGTCCATGTCCTTGATCATGGTACATCGCAACAACAATGTCAAAGTCGCCACGTTGAGCACGAAAGAATAATGTATCAGCTGGAAGCGGACCCTCAACTGTAATGCCTTCTGTTTTAGCCTTTTCTACAGCTGGAATGATTTTCTCCTCTTCTTCTCCGTAACCAAACAACCCATTTTCACCTGCATGTGGGTTAATGCCGCAAACACCGATTTTAGGCTGGTTGATACCTGATTTCGACAGGGTTTCATGCGCGAGGCGAATCACATTGTACACCCTTTCCGGCTTGATCGAATGGATAGCATCCAGTAAGCCGATGTGTGTTGTCACATGGATAACCTTCAATTTTGGCGATGATAACATCATGGAAAATTCCTTCGTTCCTGTTAGTTCAGCCAAAATTTCCGTGTGACCAGGATAATTGTGTCCACCTTTATGCAAAGCCTCTTTATTTAGAGGTGCTGTACAAATGGCATCTATTTTCCCTTCGTTTGCCAGTTCTATCGCTGTTTTCAAATATTGAAATGCCGCGTCGCCCGCTTTGGCAGATACTTGTCCAAAAGGAAGGTCTGCCGGCAGCAAATCAAGGTCATAACAAGCAATTTCACCAAAGTTTGTATTTGTCAGGTCTGCATGACCATCGATTTTGTTAATGACAATATTTTCATTTAAAACGTTGGCAGCGCGCTCCAGCATTTTTGCATCACCAATGACAATCGGATGGGACTGCTTATATATTGTTTCATTTTGTAGGCTTTTTACGATAATTTCCGGGCCAACCCCGGCTGCATCACCCATCGTAATTCCAATTATCGGTTTCTTGCTCATTGTTTACTTACCCCTTTCATTTCCTGCATGGCGTAATAAATGGAATCTTTCCCGCCAAAGGCACCTGCTTTGGTCACCACAGTGAATGTCTTGCTTGTACCAATTAACGTTCCCAGTGGAATGCCTGTTTCAATTTGTTTCATTAAATTAAAACCAATTCCACCTAAATGACGTGTCGTATCTTTTGCCGTATCTCCGCCGGTCAACATGAAACCAGTTAATTGGTCGTTTTCTTTTGTAACCTGCAAAACAATTTCAGCCAGTGCTTTGGATACATGTTCCCCGATTTGATTATCCGTTAATCCAAGTGCTTTGCCTTTTTTTTGTACTTCGTTTCTTGTCCGCTCATCAGAAGGAACATGTAGAACAATATCGTTTCCGTGTTCCAGTGCTTCCAAACAGCTGTTTACGTATTGTCTGCTGATGCTGTTCCAGTCCTTTGAAAATATTCGTATGCTATCTATCTCCACACCGCTAACTTTCGACTGTGCCTTCGCGTATGCTACTTGTTTTTGTGTGATGGAAGATAAGCTGCCACATACCGTCATGACATACTCTGCACAATCAACATGTTCGGTTTGTTTTTCTTGTGCAATACCTAGAACATCAGGCAGTACTTCAGCCAGCCCTGCAGATCCTGCCCAAATCACATCGCTCGTAACAGTTGTTATTTTAGCTGCAAGTTTTTGAAGATCTCCTTGTGTTTGGACATCGCAAACGAGATAATGTATATTTCTTTCTTTAAAATGGTTGAGTATATCCCGAAAATCTGACAAGTTTTTGCTGAAATCAGCTCGTTTAAGCAATCCGACCTTCTTGCCAATTTCGTTTTCAATGATTTTGGGAATGAATGATTCCTTCACAGGGTGTTTCGGATCATTTGCCGCTTCAGTTGCTGCTAGTTCCGTTCCGTTAACAAAATGCACACCATCAACAGTTGTTCTCCCTAGTTGCGGATATGCCGGGGCAATCACAACAAAATCGACCGGAAACGCCTCAAATACCGCTTGTAATTCTGTCCCGATATGCCCACGTAAAGTGGAATCCATTTTTTTATACATATGCTTATACCCTGACTCCTTGAGAAAACGTGCAGCCTGTTTGGTTACATCAAAAGCTTGTTTTTGCGACAGGGCACGGGAATTGGTATCAATAACAATACCACTATCCAGCAGGTCTGCATGTTGCGGCAAATCAAAAAATACTGAAGTGCTGATTCCCTTTTCTGTGAGCTGGACCCCGCTGTCATTTGCTCCAGTTAGGTCATCTGCAATAATTCCAATTTTCTTTTCCATGTCTATCCCTCTTTATTAAGAACTTGCATGAGAGGCATCTTTCGGCGAATCATCTATTATATAATCATCCGGTACAGTAATGCCTTTCTTTTCTAGACGTTTTGTCAAAAATCCAATATAAAATGGCAATAAAATAGCGGTCGTTACAACTGATGCTGCAACCTGAACCGTAGCCAGTTCCACATTCGCTGCAAAAGAACTGCTAGCTGCCGCAATTGCAGCTGGTGTTGCAACAGCATTTCCAGCTGTAGACCCTTCTGAAGCACCTGCAATTGGGTTCCATTTGAATGCTTTAAAGACAAAGTATCCAGCTGTTCCTGTTGCGAAGACAGTTAATAACCCAAGAATCACACCGCCTAAACCGCCATGAATGATGCTTCCAAAATCAATGCCCATTCCTAAAGCAAAAGCAAAGAATGGAATAAGCATGGAGCTCCCTTTATCAAGAAACTTTCTCATCTCTTCATCCAGGTTACCTAACACCATACCGACAATAATCGGTAATAATACGGAAATGAATGAAACGACAGAAAACATACCATTGACAAATCCCATCGCACCAAAGATGGCCAAGGCTACCATGGTAAAGAATGGTCCATCGTTTAATGCCAACAATGAATATGCTGCTCGATCCGTTTTGCCCCCATATTGACCGACAAGTGCCACATATAGCCCACCATTACTGTTCGTCATAGCAGCAATAATGGCAATCGGTGCCAGTCCTAGCCATAAACCATTTGAATCAGCAAAAATATAGGCGATCAAACCAACAACTGCACCAACTACCCATTTGGTGGCCAGCAGTGTAGCGCCTTTGCCAAGACTAACTCCGACATTGCGAAGATTAATCTGCGCACCTGTACATAGCAGAAATAATGCAATGAGTGTACTTGATCCATCCACAAATAATGCCTGCGTAAAATTACCAATTCTCAGTAGGTCCGGCGCAAACGTATTGATTGTAGCCGCTATCAATAATGGGACGACCATCATACCTCCAGGAACCTTTTCCAGAAATGCTTTGATTTTCACGTTGAATCCCCCTTGTAATCGGCGAAGTGTTTTACGATGAAACACCAGCTATCTATTAAGCGATTTCATAACCATATTATAATTATTTATGATATAAAATGCAACAGTTTATTTATGTAAAAATAACAGCAAAAGGGGTTAGTTGTTTTATTTTGCAATAAAAAGAAGCCTGGCTTGAGGCTCCATTTGATATTAATATTTACACTCATTATTTATCCATGCAATTTCCGCCAAAGCGTCGACCGATTAATACCCAATCTTTTCGCAGCTCGTGATTGATTATTTCCTTCCTCTTGCAAAACCTTTTGAATCATTTGTTGTTCCATTTCTTTTAATGTGCCGGAAACAGGAAGATTATCGCTATACGCTTGATCTTTCATCTCGTTGAGGCATACAGCCAAATTTCTAACTTGAGCAAGTTCAATATAGTTGCCATCAGTCATGAGACTCAGCTCCCGAATAAATCTTTTCAATTGGCTGATGTTTCCTTCCCATTCATAACTCTTTAGCAGATCCATTGCATCCGGCTTCACGCCCAATGTTTCATTTCCGTTTTCTGCATGAAGTTCCGTGAGAAAATAGTTGACGAACCCCGGAATATCTTCCTTTCTCTGCCGCAATGGTAATACATGTAAGGTCTGCTGTACGATTCTTTCATATAGACCTTTACTGAATTTTTCCTGAGCCACCAATGTATCTAATGGGGTACTCGACAAGGCTAAAATTTGTAATCTAGTTGAAAGCAATAATTCTAAAAAGTTCCCCTGTACGGCAACTGGTATTTCATCCACGTCTTTTAAAAGCAGACTTCCTTTGCGCATTGCAAGCAAATGGTGTTTCCATTCTGTTATCTCTTGAGGTGTGATACGGCTGCATTCGACAATAACCAATGGTGACAATGGACCATGTTTTGCTAAATGTATTTCCTTGGCTATCGTTTGTTTTCCAGTGCCTTTTTCCCCAAAAATACAAATGGCCTCATTCACTTTGGCAAATGTAGTAATGCTGCCTCTTAGTCGATTTGCTTGACCACTTTCGCCAATAATCGGAACATGCGCCAAATCACGTTCAATATAAACGGACTGTTCATGATTTAATCTTTTTATTTCATGAATAACCAAGCCAACGATTTGTTCCGTTTTGTTAGCCGGAAAACCTTGCACCATGTATTTATATTGAGATCGGCTGCATTCTGTCCATTGGCTAGTCTCATTCATCCGTACGTTTTGAACCATTTTTATGATCTCCGGTTCTTGCAGCAATTGTTCATCATCCATGTCCCGTTGGAAAGAAATATTTTTATCGATTACCTCGTTATCCTTGTTTAACATCACTATGGGAAACGGGATGGATCGATAGGACTCCTGCAAAAAGTAAAATTGCTTTTTCAAATTGTCAAAAAGCCGGCAAACCCTTTTCCCTTCTTCCAATGCATCCATAAGGGCTTCTTTACCGGATGTGATGAGGACACCGCGCATCCCGATCTGTTCAGCCACTTGAATCGTAATCACATCGCCAATTACAACGTCATATCCCTGGGATTTAAGCTGTTTCAAGCGCCCGCCAACCTCATCACCACTCTGAATCGTAACCACATGGACATCCAATTCCAAAATATTGCACAATGTCGCTGCACCTTGGGTAATATTTTCAAAACCAACCAGTGCAACTTCTTCCTTAATATCACGAATGAGTGTAAAAACGCGCAGCATATCATATCCGCTTATATCAATATGGACAACCGGAATAGAAACAGCTTCTTGAATAAGTGCGGCTGTCCCGCCACGACTTATAATGACGTCATACTCCTCCTGTTCAGCCAAACGCGCCATTTCCACGCCCTCTTGCAAGTTTGCCACCTTTATATCGAATTCAATATCCATTGGAACATCCATTTTTTCCGCAGTTCTAGCCAATCCGGAATATGGGGCAATTAGTAATGCTTTGATCATATCGACACCTCATTTGTTGCATATTTCAACAGTTATATTATGGCATAGATAGCGGGAAATGTCACCCAGCAACGGTAAATCATTGAATGGATAGCTGCTTCACGAGCGTCCGCTAATGTTATTCGTTAGCCAAATGGAATACTCTTTCCGCCATTCTTCCCATGATCACCCAAATAAGCCTTATTATCTGCACATACAAATCCAAACATATTAGTTATTTAACGACAATTATACTACTTTTTTCTTGCTATTGAGCTTTTTTGCAGGTTGGGGTAGTGTTTACGATAGTGTTTAAAATGAAAACTGGGGTTAAAAGGTAATGAAATCAAAAAAGCAACTACGGGAACAGATTGAAAAATTAAAAACAGATATGATTGCATCCGGTAACAAAAAAGGTCTTAATCATCCATTAACTGTTAAAATTAGTCAGGAATTGGACGAGCTAATAAACGAATATATGAAATTAACGCAACAAAAATAGTGCGGTAGAGAAACCATCCAAACCATACATAGCCTTTATACCGAGACATACACCGGCCTTTCATTCCATTAGCTAGTATTTAGCGATACCCATATCTTTCCCACTTATTGTAAGCGATGTCACATATGTGATATGATACTCCCTTCCTATCATTTTTGGTAATAACCAGAAGATGCGGGAGAAACAAATGGCTTGTATGATAGAATGGGAGAATGTATAGATAAACATACATGCTGATAACCGACTGGGAGTGAGCGAAATTGAACAAAAAAGATATAGCAAATATTCGTAAACAATTTAAAATAAATAACGATTTATTAAATATTCATGAAATCTTTCATGTGTACATCTTGAAAGAATCGAGTGAAATCTATCATCATCAAAGTTCACCATTTGAATTGCTGGAGCAGGAACAACAAGAATTATTCATGGACAACTTTAAAAAAGTACTATCAGGCCAACTGGATGAAAAATTATTCGAATTAAAGTTCCAACGTAATGTGGAAAATAACAGTCAGTTAATACTGCACCAAGGTCTATTAAGTAACGATACGGAAGAATGGAAAAGCCATATGCTTCGTCTGGTCGAAAAAATGCTGAAGGATAAGCAATATGACATGGATATTGTTATAACTTTTATTAGGGGAGAATATATGAAACCGATGAAACGCCGGAATGAAGAGGCGGAAGAAAGTGAACGCGATAAAGTCTATTCCCATTCTTTTATATTATGCAGCATGAATAAAACGCAAGATCCGAAAAAAGAATTACTATTTGACTATGTGGAAAAGGAATTTAAATATAATTTTGTCGTGGATCCCATTATCAATCTAAAAGCGCCAATATCCGGGTTTCTATTCCCGTGCTTCACAGATAATGCTGCCGATGTCAACCACATACTTTATTCAACAGGGAAAAAATATGAACCGGATTACCACTTTATGGAGGAAGTATTAAACGCGGAAGAAATAATGACTGCTGCTGAGGATAAAATTGTGTTTGAAGAAGTTGTCAGAAAAGTAGCTGGTGATCAAATCAATACATCCACCCTTTCAAATGTATATGAAGAGATCCATCATGTCCTGGAAGAAAATGAAGAAGAAGATGCGCCGAAATTAGACTATAAAGATGTAGAAAAAGTTCTTAAGAGCAGTGGCGTAGAGGATGTCGATACAGAAAAGGTAGAAACCGCGTTTAAAACAGTAATCGATGATGAAAAATACGAGTTAAAAGCGAATAATATCATACCGAAATATAATTCCAAGTCGATCAAAATTAAAACTAAAGCGGCGGATATTTCTATTAGCCCACAAGATTTGAGATATGTCCGCCAAGTGAAGTTGGACGGAAAGCTTTGCTTAATGATTGAAGTCGAAGAAAATACGGTAATTGAAGGCTTTGAAATGATACCGGAAGCTTTATTCGAAAAAGCTAAAGAGAATGAAGAATGATTGTGAACGAAAAGGGACAGGAAGCTTGCAAGCGTAACCTGTCTTTTTTTATGTTGTGGTTAAAGGCTTAGAAAGCGTAAAAATCAACATTTGACATACCAATAAATATGTGTTATATTAATTAGTCGAGTCTAGGTTATGGAAAGGCTCTATGTTAAGCTGTTGTACGATTTTTAAGGAGGTGAAATAATATGACAAGACAATGGAATTTTATTATGGAAAATAAACTAATCACCGTTTATGGTAAAGATGTTAAACAAGCAGAGAAAAAGGCATTAAAAATATTTAAAGAAATGCAGAAAGCAAGCTAACCAATACACCGACCGACATTAAGATGGTTGGTGTTTTTTTATAGTGCTAACTATTTGTTTCGGAACTTAAGGTAACAAGGCGGCTGAATATTTCCGTAATCTCAAACCGCCCATGTCCCACTATATCATCAATATATCCCGAATATCCTCTTCTGTCAGCGTTTGTGTCAATGCCTCTTGTGCATCAATCACTTCCTCAACCAGATGCCGCTTTTTTTCTTGCAGGGCATTCATTTTTTCTTCGATCGTACCACGGGCAACCAGCTTGATAACCTGTACCGCATTGGTCTGGCCAATTCGGTGAGCACGGTCTGCTGCCTGCTCCTCAACGGCGGGATTCCACCAGTTGTCATAAAGAATAACAGTGTCAGCCCCCGTTAAATTTAAACCGGTGCCGCCTGCTTTTAAGGAAATGAGAAATAGATTCCGTTCGCCGGCATTAAAACGGTCACACCTTGAGATTCGCTCTTCGGACGGTGTATGGCCGTCAAGATAGAAAAACGACATTCCCCTTACAGCTAATTCTCTACCGATAAGCCTCAGCATTTCCGTGAATTGGGAAAATATTAATACCCTTCTTCCCGACACCCTGGATTCCTCCAAAATTTCCAGGAGTTGTTCAAATTTTGCCGAACTCCCTTGATATCCATCTACAAACAATGCTGGATGACAACAAATTTGCCGTAACCGGGTAAGCCCGGCAAGGATTCTGATCCTGTTTTTCCGAAATGTGTCCTTATCCAGATGCTTCAATGTATCATGACGCAATTTTGCCAAATAAGCAGCATACAATTTCTTCTGCTCAGGCAGCAAGTCAGCGGATTCCTGTGAATTGACTTTTTCAGGCAACGCAGGTAGTACGTCCGCTTTTGTTCGGCGCAGTAAAAATGGCCGAATACGCCGGATAATCTTTTTCCTCGGCAGATTGCTGTAGTCCTTTAATCCTTGAAATAATTCAGGAAAAACAACATGGAAAATAGACCACAGTTCTTCCAAAGAATTTTCAATCGGGGTTCCCGTAAGCGCAAAATGATGATTTGCATTGATTTTCTTCACTGCTCTTGCTGTTTGGGTGACGGGGTTTTTAAAGGCCTGTGCCTCATCGAAAAACACGGTATGAAATGTTTGTTTCGCGTACCACCGTGAATCCATACGCAATAGTGGATAAGAAGTAATCACCACATCTTTATCCATGGCATCCTTTTGCAAAGCGATTCGTGCCGCTTGATTGCCATCAACTACCACTGCCTTTATATCTAGCGCAAAGCGAGTGATTTCGCTAAGCCAGTTATAAGTTAAAGCGGATGGGGAGACAATCAGCGCGGGTTGTTTCTGTTTACGGATATCAGTAAGATGGGATAAAATAAAGGCAATACTTTGCAGGGTTTTGCCCAGTCCCATATCATCTGCAAGTATTCCGCCAAAACCATGACTGGCAAGCGTCTTCATCCAGCGAAAGCCATGTTTTTGATACTCATGCAAGATAGGCTCCAGGATGGGCGGGACATCAAATGCCAGCTTGTCCGGTTGCTGGATATCCGCCCAAAATTGACGGAAGGATTGCTCAAACTCGAACACCTCCGTATCGTTGGTCACATCCAACAGTCGAAAACCTTCCAAAACTGGCACATTCAACCCACTTTCCAGATCAACATCCTGAGCCGGTTCCGTATGCAGAAAACGTTGGATTTCCTCAAACCCTCTTGTCTCTAATGACAATAGTGAACCGCTGTTTAAGCGATAATACTTGCGCTTTTCCTCCAATGCCTTAAGTATTTGCTTCATCTCTTTATCTGGAATTCCAGCCATGTCAAATGTAAATTCCAGCCAATTGATCCGCTCTCGTTTCATCCGTACCCGAATCCGGGGATGTGCCTTTTCTTTTAACACCCGATTTCTCACCGCGGTTGTTGCGTAAACCTTTACCAGCTGTTCCAACTCGGGAAGCCGATGATACAAAAATTCATATTCCAATGCTTCATTATGCATGTAGTAACCCGATTCCGTTTGCGTAAATCCGCTGTCTCTCATGAATTGTAGAATCGCATCCTCTTTTGCTGCATCCCTTATTAGCGTTGTCGGTTGATTCTCCGTTTGCATCGGGTTGATCACAACGCCTTCATAATGAAATTCCAAACCCGCTAGCAGACGGTTATGGACGCGATCCAAATACAGCTTGGCAACCAATGGTGTTTTTAGGAGTTGCTGCGATATCGATCGCGGCAGCGTAACATCCCCGAGTTCTTTCAAGCCAGGTATCACTTTTTCCAGAAAATATTGCATGTTTTGTTTGGGGATCCGAATTTGACGGTGACTCGAAGTTGCAAGCATCTGCTTTAATTCAGCAAGCCGCTTGCTCTTTTCCCCATCCAGCCGAATCAATTTCCCCGCATATAACACCATTTGATAGTCATCCATCAATTTAATCTGATCTATTCCCTGTATGTTTAGCTGGTAGTCACCGCTCCCGCCGTCTAAAAAAACAAATTGCAAAGGGAGGGTGTCATTAGTTATCGGCAGACCATCCACTATTTTTCCATCATCCATAAGCTTCACAAAGGGCGCAATTGAAAGTAATGGCACAAGCTTTTCCAATAAGGATGGCGGAATGATTAGTGTGTGGCTGCCAATTGCGTGATTAGATTGGTTCGCAACTGCGGGATCATACACCTTTTCATCATCCGTCACTTGGATGAGCTGCTGAACCACATCATCCGTTTCACCTTGGAAGCAATGCTCACTTGGCTCATACGTAAAATCGGCAGAAATGATATAAGAGGTACCCGTTTTAACATGACCGAGAAAATCCCGGATATGTCGCACTTGATTCGATCCGATCATCAGTTCAATCCCTAACATATGCTTCGTCTCATCTACAACGACAGGTTTACATAGGAAGACCACCTCAAGCAATTGTCTCGTTTCAAAATGTGGCTGGTATCTGCTGGTATATCTCCTTTCCTGACGAAACAGGTTTAGCAGGCCTTGAGCCAGCGCGGGATCAATTTTGGAATCTATAGTCGTGGGGTGCTGTTGGTCAGCCATTGCCAGTAAAACAGCAGCGACATGCTGGCATTCATTTTTCACGGAAGTCAGTTTGGGACAGCTGCATGCCGTTCGCACACCGAATTCCCCAGATGGATCCGATTCAATTGTGACATGGAAGTCTTCTTTTCCTATCACCGTTGCCTCACAGCGATCAGAGCTGATATGTTCGAATGTTACTTGCTGCTTATGATAAAAATCGTTACCTTTTTTGAAGGAGGCAGTCCCACACAATTTCATAATCTCATCTTGGGTTAATGCTATGTCCACATTTCCAGCTCCTCACTAAAGGTAAACCATCTTGTTTCCATACTATCTGTGTGTTCGATGGAATCTTATGTTCTTATTTTATTATAATAAATGCCGTATGTCACGGTAATACTTTGCGTTTATCACAACCAGCAAGATTGGCCTTGTATTTTCCTTTATAATGATGGATTGATGGCGATATAATTATCAATACAGCGGGTGTCAAGAGATTGATTTAGCGTAGTGATGCCAATAACAGAGGTGATTTTAATGAAAAGAATACCACTTAAAATGGTAAGAACAAATTTGTTGGATATTCCACAATATCCACTCCCAGCCGGTTTTCGCATTCGTTTGTTTGAAAAGGGTGACGAACATCATTGGGCCAGGGTTGAAACCAGTGTAGATGAATTTACAAGCGAGAAAGAAGCACTGGTACACTTTAACAAGGAATTTGGACCATATATTGATGAGATGACCAAACGATGTGTTTTCATAGAGAATGAACAAGGACAGGTGATTGGAACTACAACGGCATGGTATGGTGACTTGACTGGCGATGAGGAAATAGCGGGTAGAATCCATTGGGTAGGTGTTGTTCCTGCATATCAAGGAAAGAAACTTGCCAAGCCTTTACTGAGTGCAGCCATGAATATTCTTGCTGATTATCATGCAACAGCTTATCTCACATCGCAAACAACAAGCTATCAGGCTATTAATATGTATTTAAATTTCGGATTTAAACCTTTTATCACCGGTCCAAGTTGTCAAGAAGCATGGTCGCTGTTAGAAGAGGTGTTAAACCGGAAAATAGTAGGGTATCTATAAACCGTGGCCAGTATTAAATTGCACCCGGTTACACGAAACACCAAAACCAATGCCTTTACTGCCTCCAGTAACAAGTGCAAAATACTGTCATAAAAACCCAAAAGTTTTTATGACAGTATCACAAAAATATAAAAATAAATCTATTTTGTAGCCGCGAAATCCATGTTATAAATTGTATTTCCTTCCTTTATTGTCTCTACAACTTGTATATCCTTCAGTTTCATTTTGTCTACCTTTAACGGGTTTTGGTCTAATATAACAAAGTCAGCAAGTTTTCCCTCTTTGATACTGCCTTTCTGGTCTTCTTCAAAATATGCGTATGCTGCATTGATTGTAACAGCCTTCAAGGCATCATAGACGGGAACGCATTCCTCAGGTCCAATCTTAACGCCTTTTCTCGTGATTCGGTTCACCGCGCACCATATTGTATGGAGCATATCGGGTTTTACCACTGGTGCGTCTTGGTGGAAGTTTACCACAAGCCCCCGGTTAAAAGCTGATTTTGCAGGGCTGATTCGGCTTCCACGCTCATGCCCCAAATTTTTCAGATGCACATCTCCCCAATAGTACGTATGAGGTAAAAATATAGAAGGAATCATCGATAATTCAACCATTTTATCCAACTGATCATATCGAACAGTTTGACAATGGATCATAACCGGACGCAAATGATGTTTATTGGCGTTATTTGATTCTTGCAATGCGGCCTCGTAATTTTTTAAAAGTTGGTCGGATGCAGCATCACCATTACAGTGGGTCAGAAGCTGTACATTATCATTAATAGCTTGTGATACATATTGCTTTACTTGTTCATCTTGATACCACGGATAACCACGATAGCTTTCCTCCCCTTCATACGGTTCCGTCAACCATGCTGTTTTACCCTGAGGCGAGCCATCCAAAAAGAGTTTATACCCACCTATTTTCAAACGTTTATGATATTGTTTAGCGTATGTCTCATTCTTTTTCATATCATCGGGGTTTTCAACTACTAACGGATATGCGACAACATCTACTTTTAAATCATCTCGTTCCGCCAATGTTTTTAAAAGCTCAAGAGTTTCATGTGACGTTGCTCCATCTTGAACCGTCGTAATTCCATTTTTAATATAAATATCTTGACCCAGATTGGTTAACTGTACATAATCCATATTTATATCCGAAAATGCGTTTTTTCGTAAACTCATCATGCTTCCTTCTTCCAAATAACCATTTGGTTCCCGCGTTCCTTCTATTCTACCGATGACTCCTCCGTCTTCATCAGGCGTGTTTTCATCGATTCCTGCCAATTTCAGGGCGGCATCATTGGCACAACCAACGTGACCGGATGCATGGGAAATAAAGATAGGATGTTCCATCGATACTTGATTTAGCACATCCTTTGTCGGATGCTTCTCCTCTTTCAGGAAGTTATGATCATAGCCAAAACCAACAACGGGGTCTCCCTTTTTTAATCCCTTATGATGAATATATGATTTCAGTGTATAAATAATATCATCAAAACTCTCACATACACTCAAATCGGCCATGATTGACATGGGGCCTACCATGGAAACATGCCCATGAGGATCAATGAATCCTGGCATCAATGTATTTCCTTTCAAGTCAACCTTCATAACATTTGGATCACCCATAAAGGTTTGCAATTCTTCTAAGTGGCCAACCTTCTTAATCACCCCATCTTCAATTAATACCGCCTCCGCTACATCCTCTTCGTTCTCCATGGTTATGATGTCTCCACCATAATACAATTGTTTCATAAATAAACGCTCCTCTCTTTCATCTATATTATTCAGCTATTGTCTTTATATGTTCTACCTCGGTTATAGGTTTTGTTTTAAAGTTATACGTCTTATTACCCCATACCTTGAATATTTTTAATACGATTAAATAGATTGGAATCGGTACCAAAAGCAGGAGTAACCCTATATTCATAGATAATGCACCCGAAGCAATAGCTAATATTGTAGTAACCGTAACATAAGAGGCAGCCATTGGTAAATTCATCAATCCTAATTCAACCGCTGTTGTGGTTTTTAAAGAAGGATCAATAATTCTCACAAGCGCAATACCACTTGGTACGGTGCCTGTGGCTGTACCATATAAACCAAGAGTTCTTTCAAAATCATTCTCTCCACCAATTCTTTGGCCAAAATAAATGCATATTACAACAGTTAAAGCAGAGATCACAATAGCCTCAATTATGATTGGAACCAGCCATTCACCGATTACGCCAAATGGTACCGCCATAAATGATGCAACCACTAAATAATCTGTTGACCAACCGGTAATCTTAGATTGAAAAGTATTATCGAGCATGTTATCAATACGTAGTTTCTTCATTATAAATTTTACGAGATACCCTGCTAACATACCATAAATAAATAACATAGCACTAAAAGTCGGGCCTATACCGGGAATATACGAAATTACTTCCGCCATGCCCAAAGCTAAAACAAAACAGAGACCAATTATCGCAAAATGAAAAGTCATCGTGTCCATGTTGCCGCTAAATGTTGTCTCATTTCCCAACGTTTCTCTTTTCTCATCCTTCAGATAATAGCCTCTTTCAACAAAACCATCAATGCTGGATTTACCCAACTTTTTGGCCAGACCCTTTTTGATACCAAACCTCGCCAAAGGAACGCCAACTAGAAAACAAGCTAAAAATCCTACTGCAGCAAATGTGATTCCTACGGTGGCAGCATTTGCAATTCCGTATTGTTGGTCCATAATCGTACCGAAAGTAGCAGCTTGACCAGGACCTTGTGCAAAAGCAAAAGGAATTAGTAAACCATAGACTGGATTCATTCCAAAAAATCCACCGATACTCATGAGAACAATAACACCAATGACAGGGGTAAGAGCATATAATAAATTCCAGAGAAAACCTAAACCCATCGAACCTTTCGCAATACTTTTCCCAATAGAACCTGATGACTTTGACTTCGGGCTGCTTGTCAATCCGATGGAAATAAACGTAATCGTAAATAAGAAATTTACAATATTTACGTACATGTCTGTGTTAGTCAAAGTGATAAGATTCGTATTCATGACAATCAAACCTATTACTCCGGCAATAACACTTGCAGGCACTAGCATTTTTCTTATAAAAGTAACCTTTGCCCGAATAATCATGCCAATACAGAGCATAATACTCGCTAACCCAAACGCTATCATTAAACTAATGAAAATCTCCTCCCTTTTCAAATATAATTTAAATGATATTTTTGCTGCATTGGTGCTTTTCTTATCTTCACTTAACAGTACAATATTGGCTAATTTTAACTTGGCATAAACAGAGCGAAACATTCCATTAATGAAATCGCTTTCAATACTGGTTACATTTTTATATACTTATAACGATTGTGCTTCTATTAATTAGATTGTTTATAGTGTACATCTTTGTTGATCACTATTCAATATATTTTGGTTATTCCATTTATTCCGAATGATAATGAGATTTATAACGCTTTTTTATAATACCTAGAATTAACATCAAGTAATCCATATCGCTCTTACTAGCAACAGAAATTCAGACCATTCCAGGAACATCAGTAATAACCTACACTTGTAAAAAACTGCCCCACCAGCCAATAATATGGTTGGGGACAGCTCTAATGCTCAAAAACCCATTGCATCATCGTAGCAATTGACAAAAAAGAGGAGGGAAATATTGTCTATTTCTTCCGCTCTTCTCCCTCCAACAGCTAGCTATATGTCGGCCAAGTTCCAAATCTCCTCCAATCTTCAATTTGTACAACTCGAAGTTCACAGAACGGCACACTATTACTTTTGTCGGCTGCCAATTTTCTGAAGAAGTGCATATATATCCGGAGCAGTCTTGTCGATGCGGGCGGATTTCCACTTTTTATTCAGCCACATATGACTTGTACTTCCACTGACAAGCAGCTCTCCAGATGGCTTGTTAGTTGGAGATATATCCTGTTCGCTGTTTGTTGCAAACGCTTCTTCTTCCACTCGCCGTACTTCATAATCAAATTGCAGTCGAATTGGTGAAAATTGCCCTACCTTCGTATAAATAGCCACAAGCTCATTATAGCGAGCTGATTGATGATAATTCAAATCCATATGCAGGACCGGCAAAAGCAGACCCATGTTCTCGATGTCGTGATAGGCAAACCCTGCTTCCTCCATCATTTCTGTCCGGCCAATCTCAAACCAGTTCACATAGTTCCCGTGATGCACCACACCCATCTGGTCCGTATCTTTATAATATACTCGTAATGTATGCCGATACCATGTCTCTTCCATTGGTCACCCTCCTGTTGTATCACTTGTTCATCTTCTATTTGCAGTTGGAGATGGGTCTGTCCGTGGCTACTGAAAATACAAATCGCTGATATATAACTAAATGATTACATAGCAAAAATTCGTGTTTGAGTGCTCATAGATAATCATTTTTCAGTAGCTTCGAAGACCCGTCCTCTGCCCCCCCCCCAAGCCATTATTTTTCTCTACCAAGCCGCTCCATTGCCATCTCTTTCAGCTGGAATTTTTGCACTTTACTTGTACTTGTCAACGGCCAGTCGGATGCCTCGATGAACCAGACATGGCGCGGGATTTTGAAACGTGCAACCCGGGATGCACACCAGTCAATAATGTCACGGCGCACACAGGATTCGCCTGGTTTTAATTCAATAAATGCCGCACCAGCCTCTGTTGTGATTTGATCCGGGACACCGACGATAAACACTTGATTAACAGCCGGATGCTCAGCAATCACTTCCTCCACTTCACGCGGTGCCACCAATTCGCCCGAGACTTTGTATAAATCATTCGTGCGCCCCAGCACTTCTATATAGCCAAATTCATCAATCTGCCCGATATCGCCAGTGCGCAACCAGCCGTCCTTGTCGATTGCACGAGCCGTCTCATCTGGTTTATTATAATAACCATGTGTCACGGTACAGCCCCTGACAGCGAGTGCGCCAATCGAACCGGTCGTGACATCTTCTCCTGTTTCTGGATCAATCGTCTTATACTCCACGACACTCCCGTGAAATTCAGGCTGGCCACAGACACCGCCAAGTTTCGGGCGTCCAACCCTCGTGGCGATCCGTTCAATCGGGTCACCCATCTCAGTGGTCACACCGGATGAGGTTACTTCCGTCTGCCCATAACCAGTACAAATTTCCGTTAAACCAAGCGTCTTTACCGCGTTTTCCCATACATGAATCGGAGCTGGAGCCGCGCCACACCACATGGCAAATAAAGATGATAAATCAAATTCCGACACCCGTGGCTCGTTCAATAACGGCACAAGCATGGATGGGACACATAAAAAATCGTTTGCTTGATAGGCTTCCATCTTTTTTAACGCCGACAATGGTGTGAAACGAGCATCCGAAACAAGCGCGCCACCAACAAAGGACATCGCCAGTAACCCTTCAATAATGGCAAAACAATGGTAAAACGGCAGCGGAGCAAATGTCACCCGGCCATCCTCAATCGCCCGACTTAAGCACGTGCTGTATGAAGAGCGCAACAAATGGTCATGTGTCAGCATCACTCCCTTGGGCTTGCCAGTCGACCCCGAAGTATACATGATCATCGCCACTTCATCCGGATATTCCGATGCACCCCTCCGTTGTTCCAATTCCGTATTCGAAACAGCAATAGATTTAGAACAGAAGAAATGCCAATCCAGGAACCGATCATCATCAATACGATCCACCGTCTCCATGCAAAAGACCTGTTCCAGCAAGCTTTCTTCCCTAAACGTCGGATCATCCAAAAGCTGACTGACCATTTCCGCATAATCTGTACCCTTTATCGTTTCATGCATGATAAGAAAACGCGAATCGGACTGTCGCAAAATATAGGAAAGCTCTTCTTTGGTCAACATCGTATTGATTGGGATAAAAACAGCCCCGACCAATGACGCAGCAATCATCAATGATGGATACACTGCATCGTTTTCCATTAGTACTGCAATATGATCCCGGCGTTTTACACCAAAGTGCAGGAAAGATTTAGCATAGACACGCGCATTTTCCCACACTTCCTGATAGGTTACCTGTGTATCTTCTATGTAAACAAAAGGGCGATCCGGATATGTCCGACATGCTTTGGAAAAATGTGTTGCAAGCGTATTACGTGGCCATACCGGAAATCGTTCTTCAAGTGCCTCCCGTCTTTCTGTGATGGTAAAATCTCTGCCAATTTTCTCTTTTCTCATAGGACATCCCCTTTCAAATAGAAATAACTCCAGTTATCTATTATCATTATACGACCTTTTGCTTTGATAAAAAACTGTTTCCATGAAACGTTAATTCTTAGAAGCCACACAAAAGCTATTGTTTATGTATAGTCCAACAACACGAGGAAAATATTTTTTACGTGTCTATCCTACATCACTCAATCATACTTGCGTCTTTTTTCCTTTTTTTGCCATGAATAAATGATAATCATCATAAATAGCTTGAACAATGTTTTCTATCGCTGAGAATACTGCTAATATGATGTAAATGATATAACTTTTAAAAACCGTGTCCTGGTTCTCACCATATATAAGTCCTTTAAATTTGTTATAACTATCAAAAACCACAAGCAATAACAGTACAGTATACGAAATAATTTTTCTAAGATTTCTTTCGTTACCACTTCTCACCCCTATGTAAATAAAAAAAACCAAGCATACAGGGAGCATCAATAAATAAACATAGACAATTTCCATTGGTATGTTTTCTGATCCTATTGATATGATAATAGCTAATAACAAATAAAAAACGATTAAGTATATGAACATATGAAAAGATGTCTTTCCAAACAGCAGGTTAATTCTGTTAATAATATAGCTATCCTTATTGATAATGATTTTTCTAGACACCTTATGATTCGCATTCAGTTTCATTTCATCTAAAAATGTTCCTAAGAAAATAACCAATAACGGATAGATTATAAACGTTAAGAATATCAGTTTTTCCCCATTGTTATATATTATTGAATACATAAGATATACAAAAAGAATTGTAGATATAAAATATATGATATAAATGGTGTAATTTATAAAAACTGAATTTATCTTTTGACGTTTTAAAATGCCCGATATCCTTTTACACAACTTAAAATACTTATCCATTGCGTATGATAAAATATGATAAAGCACTAACGAAACGATTCCGAATACCAAAAATGTAAGTATCGTTACGATGAGAAATATTTTCAAAGGTAATCACCTCCTAAAACTGGTTTAAAAATAACCTTTTTGATCATGTAACAATCACCCCATATTTAGCTTGCAGCACAACTGTGGGATTATTTGAAGAAACAGTTAAGGGGCAGACTCCAAAATGGGGCCCGCCCCTAACAAAGGTGGGAACTTTTCAACTGTACACTATCCAAAAAAATCCCCTACCTTCCGTGCACATCCGTCATATCCCTCACGCCATTACTCAGCATATAAAATCCTAAAACAATCATTGTAATGGTAATTCCCGGTGCCAGGGCATACCAAGGGCTCGTGCTTAAGTACTCTTGGGATTCCTTAAGCATATAGCCCAAACTCGGGTCTGGAGGCTGTACGCCAAGACCTAAATAGCTTAATGATGCTTCTGCCAATAGAGCGATGGCAAAAGCTACGGAACCAGCAACAATGAGCGGAGAATAAATATTTGGCAAGATTTCTCTGAACACAATTTTAACCGGGTGTAAACCAATGGACTTTGCCGCTTCCACATACTCCAATTCTTTTTGTTGCATAAAACCGCTTCGTGCAATTCTGGCGATACCAGGGGTTGCCAAAATCCCGAGTGCAATGGATGTATTCAGAATACCCGTTCCAAAAACTGCCACAATCATGATTGCTAGAATGATTCCCGGAAATGCCATGAGTCCATCAATACACCGCATCATAATTTCATCGATCCAGCCACCCTTATAGCCAGCAATTCCGCCAATGAGAGTTCCTAGAATGAGTCCCATGGTAACTACAATTGCCCCGACCAAAAATCCGGTTTGCGTACCAACCATGACCCGGCTTAAAATATCCCTGCCAAATTTATCGGTGCCAAACCAATGCGTGGCACTAGGGCCCTGTAGTTTATCACTCACATGCATCGCGTTCACATCATAGGGCGTATAAAAAAAGCTGATGATCATCAAACATATAAAGAAAAGAAGAATACTGCCGCCAAATATAAGGTTAACGTTCCTGAATTTCTTTCGCATAACTACAATCTCCTACCTTAAGCGAATCCTGGGATCTAAGATGGAATAACAGATGTCTACCAAAAAATTGGTGATAACGACAACAAATGCGATATACAGTACAACCCCTTCTATCACGGGGAAATCGCGGTAATTGACCGAGGTGATTAGCAACCGGCCAATACCTGGGAGCGAGAATACTTGTTCCACGACAATCGTTCCTGCAACAACTTCCGCAATAATCAAGCCAAACACTGTCAAAATAGGAATCATGGCATTTTTTAGCACATGCTTATAAAGGATAATTTTTTCCGAAATCCCTTTACTCCGGATGGTGCGCACATAATCTAATTTTGATTGCACTAAAATCGCATTCCGAATATAGCGAAAACTGATAGCAATTTGCGGGATGGCTATGGTAAGTGCTGGCAGGAACAAGGAGCGCAGAGCACCCGAAACACTCTCGCTCCAGGGCACATATCCACCCGTAGCAAACAGCTGAAAGGTGATACCAAACAGTAAAATGAATAGTATCCCAACGAAGAAACTGGGAACCGCCATCCCGAGCTGTGTAAATGATGACAGGAATAAGTCACTGGCCTTATTCTCCCGTTTGGCGGTGTAAATGCCAAGCGGGATGGAGACAATAACGACAATCATGAGCGACATAAATGAAAGCGACAGAGTAACCGGCAACCGCTCCATGATCAAATCCAATACCGGCCGGGAAAATCGCAATGACGTTCCCATATCTCCTTGTAAAAAGCCTGCTACCAAATGGAGATATTGTCTATATTTAGGCTCATCCAAACCAAGTTGCTTCGTCATTGTTTCAATCTGCGCCTCATCAGCATCCGGCCCCAGCATCACCCTTACAGGATCCCCCGGCAGAATTTGAAAAACAAGAAACGTAATCAAGGAGATCAGGACAAGTGTTGCAAACAATAAAATAAATCGTCGAATAACATAGGCCACCGATTACCCCTCCCTTCTAAAATATAATTTGGTGATAGTCCTGTTGTTAGGTTGATGTTTCTTAGAATTAGGTTGATGCGCACAGCCCCAGAATCGATATTTTCTCAAATTCCGTAGATGCCCGCTTTTCCATGGTCGATGTTTCTCTGTATTCGGTTGATGTTCACAAATTCTTGGTCGATGTTTCCATGAATTCGGTTGATGACCGCATTTCCTCGGTCGATATTTCTTTCCATCCGGTTGATATCCACCATCTCCCGGTCGATGTTTCCTCAAATTTGGTTGATGCCTGCATCCCGGCTGGTACACACATCCTTCCAGACAGGTTTATTTTGGTTTGATTTCTGACATGTCCAGGTAGAAGATCGGGTATTTTTTAAAACCTTCCAAGTTATGCAGTCCCCATAGTGTTTGATAATCACAGATAAAGACAGCTGCTGCTTGTTCAGTCAGGATTTCCTGGGCTTGTTTGTACATATCGATACGTTTTTCTTCGGATGGTTCAACCAATGCATCGTCCATGAGCTGGTCATATTCCGGATTGTCAAAATTCGTGAGGTTTCGGCTGCTTAACTTGGATGAGTAGCGTCCCAAAATTTCATACGGATCGAGTTTCCCGGTAAAGTCAATTAAGGTCATGTCATATTGTTTATCCGTATACACATTCTCCAACCATGTTGCCCATTCAACCACTTTGATCTCCACATTAATACCTATTTTTTTCAATTGTTCAGCAACCACTTGAGCTGACTCCGAATACACATCATTATGGGATGAAACAGTTAAGGTAGTTGAAAAACCATCCGGATAACCCGCTTCAGCCAACAGCTTTTTCGCTTTATCCACATCGTAATCATAGTAATCTACCAAATCTTCCTTATAATATGCCCCCATTGCCGGACTCATATTGGAACCAACCTTCGTGGCATGCCCGGAGAATGTTGCCTCGATGATTTGATCCTTATCAATCGCATAATTGAGCGCCTGTCGTACTTTCACATCATTAAATGGTTTTTCCGCATTATTAAGACCCAATAAAAACACCGAGTTATTGTTTTGCTCAATAATGGAATAATCGTCACCTAACTCTGCGGTCTTATGCTCCGGTACATCGGATATATCAATTTGGCCGGATTGCAAATTTAAGAATGCCGATGAATCATCAACCTGGAATGCAAACGTGACCTTGTCCAAATATGGGATGCCATCTTTCCAGTAATCATCGAATTTTTCCAATACCAGATTATTTTCCGGATTGTATTCCACAAATTTGAATGGACCTGTTCCAATCGGGCTATCATTATGGTGTTCCTCATTGGCTTTTGGAATAATGGCAGCATTTTTTCCTGTGAGCTTATTCAAAAAACTTGAATTTGGTTGTTTCAACTTAATGACGACTGTTTTATCATCGGGTGTATCAACCTTTTTGATATCGGTAAAATCCTCTGATAACGGTTCTCCTGTTTCTTTTCCGGTGATGCGATTAAATGAATAGACGACATCTTCCGCGGTAACCGGTTCATTATTATGAAATTTCACGCCATCACGTAATGTAAATGTATAGATAAGTCCATCATCCGACACCTCATATTTCTCAGCAATGCCGGGTTCCACGCCACCTTCTGTCGTTGGGTTCATCAAACCTTCAAAAACATTCAGCATCATACGGTCGGTAATCGATGCCTCGGCCTTATGCGGGTCAAGAAAATCCGGGTCACTGTTAATGCGAACCGTGATTTCTTTTTTCTTGCTTGCATCGCCACCACTTTCCTTACTCGAACAGCCACTAATCATGAAACAAAAAAGAAGTATCCCGATCAATAGCATCACGTTTTTCCGCTGCAAGGTCAACACCTCTTATTTTTCAATTTTTTTGCCTGCTATCAATACGTTGCAGTCAGCCATGTTCACTCGTTCTGTTGTGCTTACAATCATTTACCGTTTCCATCTCTTAATCATGATAGTGTTCAGACAATCGTATACAGGCTATTTAAAAATCTACTTCACATCTTGATACGACGGAATTCCGGGAATACCTTCTGCATGTTTGATGGCACTAACGATGGCTTGTTCCATTGCTTTTGCCGCCATCGTGCCAATGAGGTCAGTTGTTACCCGTTTGCCACCGGTTGCCAGGACAAAAATGGTGTCGCCGTCTTGCATGGTATGTACCGGGAAAATCGTTCTCGCATAGCCATTGTGAGCCATTTGCGCCACTTTCCTTGCTTGTGCTTTTGTCAGTTCAGCATTGACAGCAATCACCCCAATTGTCGTGTTCGCACCTGGCAAGATACTTTGTCTTGAATGATGCTGCATAAATTCCAGACTGTCGATGAGCTTTTCTTCCTTCCTGTCATACGGTCCGGCAAGTATCTCGCCAGTTTCTGGGTCGCGCACATCACCGAAAGCATTGACAGCAACAACAGCACCGACAACGACGCCATCACCCAAATCGATAGAAGCCGTACCAAGTCCACCTTTCATGCAGTTTTCAAGACCAGTAATTTTGCCCACCGTTGCACCACATCCAGCGCCAACATTCCCCTCGGAAAAATCATGGATCGCAGCTTTTTTTGCCGCCTGATAACCCATTTGTTTGTCTGGGCGGATATTCCCATTGCCAACGGGTAAATCAAATAAAGCAGCGGCAGGTACAATCGGAACTTTTGCAACCCCAACGTCAAGACCAATATCATGTTCCTCTAAATACTGCATGACTCCTGATGCGGCATCGAGTCCGAATGCACTGCCACCGGTTAAAACAATCCCATGCACCTCATTAACCGTGTTTACAGGATCCAGCAAATCAGTTTCCTTGGTCCCTGGTGCAGAACCCCTAACTTCAACACCGGCACATGCACCGTTTTCCGTTAAGACGACGGTACAGCCTGTGACTGCATCAGTATTTTCTATATGACCAACCTTTATCCCTGGAACATCGATGATGCTTCCTTTTTTCATTGGGCAACCTTCTCCTTTTTCGTTTCTGATTTTTTATTGTGCAGATGACAGGCAACCGAACGACCTGTTCCGATGCCTTGGAGCACTGGTCTTTGCTGTTTACAAATATCCATTGCCAGCGGACATCTTGTCTGAAACGCACATCCCGATGGCGGGTTCGCTGGACTTGGCACTTCTCCATCCACCCCGGCAACTCCTCCAAGCGAACGTAAAGATGACTATTTACAGCCCCATGTCCACCCAGTGGAGGCAAGCGCTATCTTTCCGTGGTAAATTTCCTTGGCCTGATGCAATAAATCTTGATGGTCTCCATAATGCGGCAAGTGGGTTAACAGCAGCTCCGATACGTCGGCATCATTTGCCAATTGCCCAACATCCACGCTATTCATATGACCCATTGGCAAACCATCCTGTTCCTGGTACAAACTGCATTCACTAATCAGCAAATCCGCCCCCTTGGAAAACGCAACAAGTTCGGGGAACATACTTGTATCCGCTGTATATACAACAACCGTATCTCCCGCTGTAATCCGCATGGCATAACAAGTAACCGGATGCTTGGTTTCGATAAATTCAATCATGAACGGACCAATTTTTAACGTCTGATCCGGATCATAAGCAATCCCTGTTGTCGCGTTTTTATATGTAAGATGGTTAAACTTGTCGCTGTCCAGGGCATGCCCGTATATTGGGAGACTTTCCATATTCGATTTAAGATATGTCTTCACCAGCCGACCGAATTGTAGCGGACCAATATCTGCCACATGGTCGTGATGATAATGGGAGAGTAGCACCGCATCAAGCTCCTCCACATTGATAAAAGCCTGCAATTGAGCAAGTACGCCACTGCCACAGTCAAGTAATAAATGGAAACCATCATGTTGCAACAGATAGCCTGATGTTGCCTCTTTTACTCCGGGAAAACCGCCCCAATAACCAATTACTGTTACTTTCAAGATGCATTCTCCTTTGCTTATGTTACGTATATTTTATCCCTTGACAGCCAGTTCGTCCACCAAAATTCGTTCCCATTTTCAAATTTTCAGTCGAAGGTGGTACACAATTACAATCCATAGAAATGTGGAAAATCCCGATACAGCAGTGCGCATGATATCACTGTATATAAAAAACAGCGAAATTCCAAAAAGGAAAGGTGCACATTGTCATGCACACCTTAAAAGTTTGGGCTGTTGATTAGCACTGTTTTCCTCATGAAATTTGCCGGTGATTCACTTTTTAGTAGTTTCCATGTCATCATTTTTCATTGTAAGAAATATGAGCGTTCCCAAAAGAAATAACGTTAATCTTGTAGCATCGGGAATTCCGTTCCAGTCCGCATTCATCCACATACCGAACCATTCGCCTGCAATAGCCTGAAACCCCAGGAACCATAGGGCAAGGCCTGCCGTTAAACCAATCATACCCCATAATTTTGACTGATGAAAAGCTGCTGGATCACTTTTAAGATGTCGCAGCATGTTAATTCCACCTACCCAACAACTCACCATAATGAAAGCCTCGATCAAAATAATGAGAATATAACCAATGTGATGTATGGTTTCGTTTGTGATGGCTCGATACATAATATCATCGTTAAATGTCTCATCCATGCTTAACACATGCGTTACAAATTCAAAGTTGGTGTAGTAGTCGGTAACATTGCCCAAAACAACAAGTGTTGCAAAAACAGCAAAAGATAAAACCAAAACACTTTTCGATATTCTAATACCGAGACCAAAAGTGGACCCTCCCATATCCATTCCCCCATTTCACTTTAATGGGTATTCAACAGATAACTTGTCCTAGTACAGAAATACAAATGTGGATTTGGCGGCGCGCCTTGCCACTAAAGGGGAACAACTAATGCGGATTATAAAAAGACAGCCCTTATCAGTTGAATTTTAACCGGGCGACCTTTTTGTTAAGGTATATTTAAAAATACATTTAAACGGATTACAATTCATATATGGATGGCTATTATTAGATGTTGGTCTTTGGATGGCATCTTTTTTATCAGACATCTTTTTCATGGGGGATTAACCTGTGGGTCAGTTTAGGATAAGTACCTTTTTAAGATATACACACTTTCTTCTTACAAATTTCTATAAATTTGTCCTCTATTTCCTATTCTTACTACATAAACAATTAGTTCATCATCAAAGATTTCATAAATAATCCTTATATCTCCTAACCGTTTGCGATATAAGTTGTAATTCGTTAATTTTTTGATGTTAGATGCCTGCAGTGGGCTTTCTGCGATTTCTAACAATGCATTGGTCACTCTCTTTTTATTCTTTGGATCTAACTTTTTTACAAACCTGGAGGCATCTCTACTTAATTCTAATCGAAACATTAGTCAGATTCCTCCAATTCCTTTAATAATGTATCAAGTGAAACAGTCCTTCCCTCCTCAAATTCCTTCCTAGCGCGCCTTATGTCCGCTATCTCCTCATCCGTTAGCGGCTCGTCATCTTCCGGTATCATTTCTCGGATAAGCTTCTCAAATTCACTTAATTTTTCTTCCGGAACGGTCTCAATAAACCTTTTGATTACCTCTCTTTTCATCGCCATTTTTATCACTCCTTGCAGTTATTATAGCACCTTTTATGAATATTTTCCCTCACTAAATACCGAACATCGGAAAAGCCTTCAGTTATTTCCTAAGTTTGGCTACAAAAATCTCCGAATACAGTCATAGCAAGGATTTTGGACTTTAACCCAAATATTGCAGTCCCAAATTGCGTTTTTGGTCATTTTAGAAACTGGTGTAACAGGCTTTATAAAGTTTTTTCGTTTGGGACTACAAACCTTTATTGATACAGCAAAAACACTGTCATATCAGTAAAGAAAATGTCACCACCAAACTCGGTTATTTACAAAACTTAATAAATTGCCGTCACTACATTAACTACAATCGAGTTATCCAACTCTTTAGTAACTATCAAATTGACAACTCATTTCTCGTACATGAGCCACAAGAAAGGTCCTGTTCCTTTTTTCCTTGAAGTGCTACACTTAAGATATGTCTAACGACGTCTTTTCAAGGAGGGCTTTCATGAAGAAGATGAGCTTTGCCATCGCGGCGTTCATAGCGTTTGTTATTGCATGCTGCGCTAAGATTTATCAGGAAACACATTATTTCAAACTTAAGCGGGTTACATTTAACAGCAGTAAACTTCCAGCGGGATCCAGCTTTACGATTTTGCAAATGGCCGACCTGCATAACCACAATTTTGGATCCAACAATGAAACATTGATCCATACCATAAAATCATCCAATGCTGACATTATTGTGTTGACCGGCGACGTGATTGATAGAACAACGAAAAATTTAAAATATGTTTTTTCGTTAATCGATGAGCTGACCGCAATCAATCAGAATGTTTTCTTTGTATCCGGTAACCATGAGTGGGCAAATGCACTTTCGGAAGAGTTTTTCAATGGTCTGCACGAACGTGGCGTTATTATCCTGGATAATCAGAACACGCAAATCACAAAGGATATGATGACCCTTCATATAGCTGGCGTCGGTGATGCTTCAACAGAACATGAAGATCTCCATCAAGCCTTTCATCAAATTGGCGATGATTACTATACCATTTTGCTGTCTCATTCACCCGACATTACCGAAACTTATTATGCTATACCGGCCGATCTGATTTTGAGCGGGCATACGCATGGGGGACAGGTTCGTTTTCCTTTTATCGGGGCATTGGTGGCACCAGGTCAGGGATTTTTCCCGAAACGTACGAAAGGAACATACACAATTGAGCCGAATCGGTATCTGTATATTGACAGCGGGCTTGGCACGACCAGACTGCCAGTGCGATTTTTAAACCAAAGTCAGTTGAGTTTAATTACGATCGTTGGAAGTAAATGAGGGATATGAAAGAAAAGTAAACATTAGGAAAACAATGGGGACAAAGCATTTCTGGCCTTTTCCAAATAATAACTTTTTAAAAAGGACCTGCATCCTGAATCGATGCAAGTCCATATTTCCCTTATCTCACAAATGTAAAGACTTCATTAGCAATATCTGTGTTCTCAATCAAACCGGAAAAACGCTCACTATGTGGTCCATATGCGTAGACTGGTACATCAACACCAGTATGTCCGCCTGTTGTAAATCCAATGCCCGCTCGTTCATTAAATACATCTGAAATGGCTTGGTGCAGTGTATCAACGTCTTCCGTAGCAGCAGCTTTTTTCACATCTGTTAATTCCGTATCAGTTAAGTCAAATGTTACATATTTATTGAGAATATATTCAACCGATGCTCCATCAATTATTTGTTCAGCCATATACTCCGGGGTACGTTTTGCTGCTTTAATTGCCTCCGTATCAAAATTATAGTCCCCGTCGCGCCCTATCGATAAACCACCTGTCGAGTGATCTGCTGTCATGATGACTTGGGTATCACCATGCTCCTTTGCGTATGCAATGGCAGCTTGAAACGCTTTTGCGAAATCATCCATTTCACTCATAACACTCACCGCATCATTATCATGTCCGCCCCAGTCGATCTGACTACCTTCAACCATTAGGAAAAAGCCATCCTCATTCTTGTTTAATTGCTTTAGTGCTGCATTTGTCATTTCAGCCAGCGAAGGCGTGGACGGTTCACGATCAATCGCCTTCTTCATTCCTACTTGGGCGAATAAACCTAGTAATCTTGCATTCTTGTTATTATTCATATCTTCAGCGGTGGTAACGTAATGGTAACCATCGTTTTTAAACTCGTTAATTAAATTGCGGTCGTCTCGATCAAAGTTATCTACCCCACCGCCAAGCATAACATCTATCTTATGTTTCCCATCGATCATCTCATCATAATAATCATCTGCAATTTCATCATAATTATCTCGTGATTCGTTATGTGCACCAAAGGCTCCAGGTGTAGCATGGGTAATCTGTGATGTCGATACCAATCCTGTAGATTTTCCATTCTTTTTCGCTGCCTCTAATACGGTTTCCACTGGTTGTTCATTCTTATCAACGGAAATAGCACCATTATATGTTTTGATTCCTGCTGCCATAGCGGTTGCGGCCGCAGCTGAGTCGGTTACATTTTCGTCCTTATCATTGGAGTATGTTTTAGCCATCCCTGTTAAATACTGATCAAAAACGGTTTCTTCCATTTGTTGAGTGGAAGGATTATCTTTCATGTAACGGTATGCTGTTGTATAAGATGGTCCCATTCCGTCTCCAATTAATACAATTACATTTTTAACTTTTTCATTGTCTGGTGATGTATCGTCTGCTTTACTACTAACTGCATCTGAAGTTAACCCGCTTATTCCGATTATTCCGCCGACAGCAAGGATACAAATAACAATAACTACCCATACTTTATTTCGCATGAACATCCTCCTTCGAACTTATAATTGTAATTCTATTATAAGTTATGATTCTATTAATGGAAATAGTAGGTAAGTTGCAATTTTTTGATTTTTCTTGTTGATTTTTGGGGCATTAAGGCTGGGTAAAAATGAACACACTTTGTCGAACGGACTTTAACTAAGGAACAATATTTATGAACGATTGATAAGCATTCTCTATTATACTCATCTCAACGAGGCTTTTCTCTAAATTCCCTATCCTCTTACCTATGCTTTATTTTTTGAAATGCATATGTAACTGTGCAAGGATCGACAGGGAATTTCGTTAGCACCATTTGCCGATAGAAAGACTAGTAAGAAAGATATTAGAATAACAAGCAGCAGACAAGATCGTTATAGGAGGAGGACGGACGCTACTTAAAAAAATCAGGACAATCAATCAAATCCTAACGAAGGGTGGGGATATCTATCAAAACAATTGATATGATTTTAAACGATTTTTTTGCAAGAACAGCATAATCGATTAAAAGAAAAAACATACCGCGATTATGAAGACGTGATCGACTTGTTCCGGGATTATCTCAATATGTATGCTCAAATTACTTAAGTGAAGATGAACTGAAGCAGTGGAAAACACAATTTAAGAAAGACGAAGATAGCTATCCGGATGTTCGGTCCTGAACGAGTGAAAGATACGCTGATTGAGGAATTCCTGAACTATTTCATGATTCGTAAAGTCATGAGTGGAGAGTCATTTATGAAAGTAGCGATACGGGTCATGAAGAATTGAATAAGTGGCTCTTTGAAAATAATTACATCGATCAGGATGAATATGCTAATTTAAAAGATTACTTCGGCGAATCTAATGATCTTCCCACTGTCGAAAAGCTGGCTGACCTGATTTTCGACTATTCAAGAGGTACAACGAATCAACCGTTTGAAGACATACTGGAAGGCTACTTCACCGTTATCGACACCGAGCCGGGCAAGCTCTGGGTGAAAGATACAGTTAGCGGTGAGACGGATATAGGGCCGATTCAGGTATCCAAACAAATATCAGAAATGTGCAAGAAAGGATGGGATATCAATTTTATCATCGGCTTGTCCCAAGGAAAATGGTATATAGTAGAGAGTGGCAACGTGTATCGTTGACGAAGGAGCACTGAGGACAGGATTGCCATGATAAGGGTTTTGGTTCGCTTTTTAACCCTTCCAGGTAACCTTCATCTGCTGTACGCACACCTGCAGGATTGATAATGACCCCTTTCTATCTATGCTGCTGATTTCATTCGGCATGCTTATTGCCTCTATCATATCCGACAAGAATAAAAAGTGAACCCCCATGTGCATTGGTGGGCCTTGAGGGATTACTTTTACCTTTTCCTAACCCCTCCTGCTGGGGTTTGATCTTATTGTAGCTACACCATGTTTGAAGCATGGTGCAGTTTTATTATAGTATATGGTTTTCTAACAAGATAGTACCAAAAATTTGAATTTTGTACACTTGATGCTTATTCAGGATTTTTAATCACGGATTCCTGTGTGTAGGAATGAGTATCTTTATAGTCTTGTGATAATCAAAATGTTTTTCTTTACTCCTTGAATTTTCAACCAAATCAAAATTTACTTCTCTCACCATACAAACAAATGCGCAATCGTTACTAATATAGCACCAACGATATAATGAATGACAATTAGGGGCCAAAACCATTTAACCCATTTGATCCAAGGAATTTTAGCAATGGCCAATGAAGCCATCAAAACGCCGGCGGTTGGGGTAATAGCATTGGATATGCCGTCACCCAATTGGAAAGCGAAGACAGCTGTTTGCCGACTAACTCCCGTCAAATCAGCTAGCGGGGTCATAATAGGCATGGTTAAGGCTGCTTGTCCACTTCCGGATGGAACAATAAAATTTAATAAACTTTGCGTAATATACATTCCCATTGCCGAAAAAGACGTTGGTAATTGGCCAACCAAGCTGGAAACAAAAAACAGAATCGAGTCGATGGTATTACTGTCCTGTAATACCACAAGAATCCCATAAGCCAGCCCAACTACTAACCCCCCAACAATCAGCTCCTTACTACCATTAACAAATGCCTCAGCAATTTGGTTCACCTTTAACTTCCCTATAAAACCAACGATAACTCCCATAAGTAAAAACAAACCGGCAATCTCCATGATATACCAATCAAAAAATGTCACACCAATCGCAAGACCTATAATGGTTAAAATAAGCATTCCAATAATAAGAGACTGTCTTAAATTTAGTGTTTGAGCTTGGTCTTGGACGGAATGCTCAATATTTCGTTGCTGATCCACCTGGTACATCATACTTATCTCCGGACGTTTCCTTACTTTATTCGCATAAATCATAACGTAGGCAATACTAACGGATACAAAAATAAACCAAACAACAAACCGAAAGCCCATTCCAGAAAAAAGTGGCAGTTCAGCTATTCCCTGTGCCACACCTACTGTAAAAGGATTCATAAATGCTGCAGTAAAACCGGCACATGATCCAACAATTACCATCCCAGCACCGACAAGGGAATCAAAGCCAATTTTAATAGCTAAAGGCACCAAAATTAAAATAAATGGGATGGTTTCCTCCGACATCCCGAATGATCCACCTCCTAAAGCGAATAAAACCATCACCACCGGAATCAAATAAATCTCTTTCCCAGCCATTTTAGCGGAAACACTTGCAAGCCCTGCTTCAATTGCTTTGGTAGCATTGAGAATGCCAAAGGAACCACCTACTATGAAAATGAAAAAGATAATCTCGGCACTTTCAACCATTCCTTTATGCACCGCTTGAAAGATGCCAAAAAAAACAACTGGATTTGTTTTAACCGTATGGTAAGTGCCGTCAACTACAACCGTTTCTCCAGCATCATTTAATTCACGTTCGTACTCTCCAGAAGGAATGAAGTAGGTTAACACCACTGTAATGATAATTAAAGCAAATAAAATCACGAAAACATGGGGAAATTCAAATTTCTTTTTCGGTTTATTTGTTTTTTTCTCCTTTAAAACCGATACCTCACTCACCTTACCCTCTCCTTATAAACAAAAATTTCTTACAATATTTTCAAAATAAAACAGGCAGTGATCACTGCAAAAACCTCCTTTTCAAGCAGATATATCACTGTCTGTTCAGGTAAAAAAGTTTGGATTTATTTACTGTTCTCAAATTCCGTTTTGATAGCCTTCAACAATTCTTGATCAGTTATCACGTCATATCCAGTTTTTGCCAAAGATAATACTCCTTCAGAAATAGCTGCCTCCCCATCTTTTGTAACTGTCTTGTCCGCAAACGCTTTGGTATGAAATACAAGACCGGGTTCATTCAACCCTACATATGGATGAATCGATGGAACAACTTGGCTTACATTTCCCATATCCGCAGATCCTGATGGTTTTACTGCAGCATAAACCGGTTGTTGGCTGTATGTTTTTTGGTTTTTGGTAAATGTGTCAGATAACGCCTTGTTTGTGATCATATTGTCATAGCTTAATTCGTAATTAGAAATTTCTACGGATGCACCTGTCATTGCTGCAGCTCCATGCGCGATATTTTTTACCTTTTTGACAACATCGTCCAATACTTTACGCTCATTCGCCCGGACATAGAACTGTGCAACAGCTTTGTCGGGGACAATGTTTGCCGCTTGACCACCCTCGGAAATAATGCCGTGAATTCGAATATCCGATGGTACATGTTCTCGAAGCGCATTAATCCCGTTAAACAGTTGAATAATGCCATCCAAAGCATTAATACCTTCCTCAGGCGATGCCGCTGCATGGGATGCCTTCCCGGTAAAGGAAAATTGAATAGCATCCATGGCAAGCGATGGGCCACTCTCAGAAGAAACGTCGGCAGGGTGCACCATCATGGCTACATCAACACCATTGAATGTTCCCTGTTCACTCATCGGTACTTTCGCGCCACTCGTTTCCTCCGCTGGTGTTCCAAAAACGACCACCTTTCCACCTATTTCTTCTACTTGTTTACGAAGAATAATACCAGCCCCAACTGCCATTGTTGCAATTAAATTATGTCCACATCCATGACCGATCCCCGGCAATGCATCATATTCTGCCAGGTAAGCAACCGTTGGACCGGGCTTCCCGCCAGTAAACTCCGCCTTAAAAGCTGTCGGCCTGTCTACTATCCCTGTTTCTACTTCAAATTCATACGAACGAAGATAATCAACCAATAATTTCATTGATTCATATTCTTCGTCCCCAAGCTCTGGATTGTCATAAAGTTGGTGACTTATGTTTACAAGCTCTTTTTTTATACTTTCGAAATTCTCCATAAGTGTCACAATGATGCCTCCAATTCTGAATAATGTATTTTGGAATTATACCATGATTTGACAAAATTTACGATGGAATTTTCGGTTTTTTTGGTTATTATATCATTTTTTTTGGCAAATATATCGGACCGGGTCGATTAGAATGTGCCGCTGAATTGCTTGATATGTTTGTAGGATGAACTTTAGATGGCTTAGATTCAGAAGCTAAAGTAGTGTTTAGGTGGCTAAAAAAGCCTACATTTCTTCTCTAATAGTGCTAAAACAAGATAGCTGACTTATTACCATGCCATGTTTTTTCATTTCCATTTTGTGCCCTCAATATTGGTTTTTGGATCGTCTTTTATGCATTTTGATAATAAATCCCCTCCCCTGTATACAAGGGAGGGAATCATTTTACTGCCACTTTTTAATCAAAGAATCTGCATCCTTATTTAATTCATTATAAGTCTTTTCGGAAATGGAATCGTTCTCTAGCAGTTGATGAATTAATTGTTTAAAGCTAGTCATATGTTTAACAACCTTCTCACCTTGTTCCTTATTCTCATAATGGCTAACAGCAGTCAAATGAGTTGTTAACAAACGAACATCATTCTCATCATCAAATTCTCCCTCATTAGCCAGACGCTCTATCAATGTTTTTATTTCAGATGCACTAATTTCTTTGGCATCCTTTTCTACGCCGTAACTTAATAAATTTGCGAAAATTCGGTATCCACCCGGTATTTGATTAGCGATTTGACGGTAGAAAACTAAACTTGTATATAGATAGGTTCCATCCCCATAATCTGCCATTAAAATACCACCATCAAACGGATCTTCTCCCGGATCTGCCATACTCACAAACGTTTCATATCGATCATCCCAGTTCATAGGGAAATACAATCCTCTTTCTTGTACCCAGCCATCCCAGTCATTCTCTGTGATTTTATTTGGATAGTTAAATAATTTATGATCCGGCTGTGTCATGGTAACATCTGAATCCTCATCAGTAACCCGCCATTCAATCGATGGATTACCTATTTCCAATGGATATGGTGGAGTTTCATTTGTATCCCAATTATCCCCCGGTTTATGATACTGAGCGACCACATGTCCACCATTTTTAGCATACTCAAGTAAGCGTTTATTATTTTCTATTAAGTCTGGACGTGATAAATTCGCTCTAATTCCAGTTACAATTGTATCGTACTGACTTAAATCACCTGATTGTAAATCTGTTTCACTTAATTTCGTTACATCAAAACCCACATCAAGTAAATAATCAGCTACCTCATCAAAACCACTGTCAATATAACCGATTTTTAGTGAATCTGGTTTCAATAATTCAAAAGCTGAAACATTTACTGTAGCCGGGTACTGGAAATAAGCGTCGTTAATGTGATCATAGCTTATTTCCTGAACAGATGTATCATATTTTTCATTATCAGACTTAGCAATTGCACCTATTGAAAAGTCACCTTCCTCTATATTCTTAGGAGGGGTAATTTTAAATTCTGCTATTTGCTCATCTAATCGATTTTTGAGATTCATGTCTACTTTTTCTGGAGTACTTGTCCACCCTTCAGGTAAATCCAACTTAACAGAGCCACTTTTTTCCCCTTTAGCGTAATTCTTTACCTTTATATTAACATTGTACTCATTCTTTACATCTGCAGTATTTAACACTATATCTCCCGGATCTGTAGCAATCGCAATCTTCGGCAATACAGCAAATGTCTCATCTAATTCCTGAATATTTGTTGTTTTAGCACCTTTTTCTTTAAATGTTATACTCGATTTGACAGATGATTCACCATAAGGCTGATAGTATGTCGCATCTTCAGGTACATCAACAGTAAATGTTACGTCCTTAGATTCATTTGGCTCCAATTTTTTAATATTAGATTTGCTATTATCAACTGTCCAACCTTTTGGTGTAAGCAGCGTAGTATCAATATGATGTATTGCCTTTTTACCGTTATTAGTAATTGTCATCTCAACTTTAGTGCTTTCACCCCGGGTTACTTCTTCTGAATCAAGCGTCGTATTTACATCCAGTCCGGACGCTACCAAACTAACCTCTTGTAGCTGCTCTTCCTTTAATTTTAGTTTATGAAGTAAATCATTCATTGCGGAAGGATCGGTATCTCTTTTTTCAACTTTGTCAATTAGTTTTCGTACATTTTTTAATGCATCTTGAGAGTTTGGTAATATCGCTTCACGATCGGGATATAAATCAATAATTTCATCTAATTCTTGTTGTAAATTCTCTAAACCTGAACGAATACTATTGTCAGAGATAACTGTTGCCCAATCATTAAAATCATATGGAATATTGTCAAAAATACCATCATCCTCTTTATTTTGAGGATAAATTGATTTAACTAATTCCAAATGAAACTGTTTTGGTTCAACAGGTACGTCTATGCCCATACCCTGACTCTTATGCATATATCTAGATTTTTGTCCAAGTTGGGGATACGACATTTCATAAATGGGATCATAGTCGCCAATTTCCACGGATGTTGTTGATGTATCTTCAGATTCAGCTGGCAAATAGAATTTCTTCACTTGCCAAGGCGATAACCCCTCGTCTTCAATTTGCTCGGGAAAAACATTTGGATCAGCTGCATCTTCAAATGCACGCTGACTCAATATTGCCATTGTTCTATGGTGCCCGTGCTGACTTGGTACATTTCTAAAAGCAGGCATTACTACATCCGGCTGATAACTTCTTATAAAACGGATGAGACGTTCATATGTTAATTCCTCGCCCCATTTTTCCAATGTCTCTTCAGGTGATTTCGAAAACCCAAAGTCATAAATAGGATCTGAAGTAGTTTCACTCAAATGATATGCTTTAACGCCGGTAATCTTGGCGGCTTCAATCATTTCATTGGATCGAATAATCCCAAGTGCGGTACCAAGTTCATTCCCTATTTCGTTTTGACCACCTTCTCCTCTATTTGCGATAAGGCTGGCGGTTTTAACACCTAATCCTCTTGATAAATAGGCAAGCAAATCGCTACGCTCATCGTCGGGGTGTGCACCGGTGTTTAAAAAAGTTGCTGTAGTATGAAGTGGATTTACTACATTCCACAATTCGACATCCGGATCATCCTTTTCCTTTGCTAATCCCTGAAATGGCAGTAAGGCAATTATCAACAGTAGTGATAAAAGAAAGGAAAAATATTTCTTCACTGTGTAACCCCTTTCATTTTTTAGGTTTATGCTGCCTTTAAAAGCGGATACCTCCTTATCTTCAGTTTTGGTTAGTAATCGTTACTTACTAACTATGTCTGGCAACATATAGTATTATCAACTTATCATTATGTTAGAATAATGTAAATAGAACAAAAATACTATTTAATCAATCTCTCTCATAAACAGCTTATCTATTGCGTAAACATAGAAGTAAGCCTTTACATTTTATTGGTCGCTCATGTATAATAATTTTAAACAATCAAATTAGTAAGTTAAGTTTACTAACTTCCATATAGTTAATCAAAGAACATTAGCATAGAATTTTATTTAAGGGGTCTATTTCATGCAAAAGGGAAATGCAGCTTACATAAAAGCAATCAATAAAAAACTTGTTCTACAGTGTATTAAAGAAGGAGACGCTATAACCCGTGCTGACATATCCAAAAGGCTTTCACTTAGTAAACCAACTGTATCAACAATCGTCAACCAATTGCTGGAAAGCAATTTGATATACGAATCTGGTAATGGTCAAGCTACGAGTATGGGCGGAAGAAAGCCTGTTAACCTAATGTTCAACCCTAAACAATCATACATTATCGGTATTGATATCGGCGGTACAAATGTTACTTTAGGGATTACTGATCTGAATGGCGATGTTTGCGCCTATCGTGATTTTCCTACTCAACAACATCTAGGCGAACATCTATTTAAAGAAATAAAAAGAAACGTTGAATCAATGATAGATCAACTGCGAATCGAAGACAAAAAAATACTTGGGATCGGCGTTGGGACCCCTGGTATAACAAATGTGGCTGAGGGAATTGTTCTGGAAGCTCCAGCTTTGAAATGGAAAAGTTTTCCCATAAAAGACAAGATGAAAGAAATTTTTAACTTGCCAATTGAGGTAGATAACGATGTAAACATAAATGTATTAGGAGAGCATTGGAAAGGGATTGGCAAGGACAAATCCAATCTAATATATATTGCGATCGGAACGGGCATAGGAAGCGGTGTTATGATAAAGGGAAATTTATACCGTGGGAGCAATTACAGTGCTGGTGAAATTGGATATTTAGTAACTGATCGTGTTCGCGCAAAGGAGTTTCATCCCGTTTATGAGGGGTACGGATTTTTGGAAAGCATTGCAAGTGGTTCGTCAATAAGTAAGCAGTTATTAGAAAAAACCGGCAAGAATGTTACAGCTAAAGAGGCTTTTGCCCTTTACAACCAAGGTCATGAAGATGCGATAGAAATAATTAATCTAGCATTAGAAAATCTAGCTATTGGACTAGCTAACTATGTATCATTATTTGATCCAGAATTAATTATATTAGGGGGTGGTGTCAGTGGTTCATTTTCAATTATCCAAAAGCAGATTACAGACATCATGAAACGATATACACCAGGAGCATGTGAAATACAACAGACGACCTTTGGAAAAGAAGCAGGGGTTATTGGTGCAGTAGCATTATTTTTAAAAGAGCACGAAACATTACTAATTTAACGAGGGGGAAAAACTAGTGAAAAAAAGCACTTGGTTAATCTTATTATTGTTTGTAATCATTCTATCCGGATGCATGGCGGGCGGATCCGATGACAAAGAAACTTCTTCAACAGGTGGCGAGAATACTGATTTAGAAGAAAAAGTAGTTGTTTATTCGCCACATGGAACTGATATTTTGGGTGATTTCCAGGAACAATTTGAAAATGAGTATGGCATAAAAATGGAATTTCTAGACATGGGATCACAAGAGATATTAGATCGGGTCCGCTCCGAGGAAAACAATACACAAGCGGATATCTGGTGGGGGGCTCCACAAGTTAACTTTAACCAGGCAGCAGACGAAGGCCTCTTGCAAGAGTATCAACCATCCTATGCAGATTCTTTAGACGACTTGTACCACGACCCCAATTGGCTGTGGTCCGGAACATCGATCACACCACAAGTGATTCTATACAACACAAAAGAACTCTCAGAAGAAGAAGCCCCAAGTGATTGGGATGACCTTCTAGACCCAAAGTGGAAAGATGACATTATTATTAGGTACCCATTAGCTTCCGGTGGGATGCGTACCATTTTTTCTGGAATAATTTATGATACGTACAAAGATACCGAAGACCCAAAGGAAGGTTACGAATGGTTGAAAAAACTTGATAGCAATACAAAAGAATACTCTGCAAACCCTGAAATCATGTACAACCAAATCGCAAAAGGGGTTGGTACCGTATCAGTTTGGAATATGCCAGATACTGTACAATTAGCAGAAGAAAAAGGATACCCATTTGGTTATAAAATTCCAGAAAGTGGTACTCCAGTACTTACTGAAGGAATCGCAATTATAAAGGGTGCACCACATCCAAAGGCAGCGGAGGCATTTTATGAGTTCGTTAATACTCCGGAGGCTGCCAAGTTACTAGCAGAAGAATATTATCGTATCCCAACCCGTGACGATATTAAGGATCTCCCTGCCTGGATTGAGGAAACAGATATAAAACCAATGGATATGGATTGGGACTTAGTTGAAGAAAAATCAGATGAATGGATGGACTACTGGGATAATCACATCAAGAGTTCAGACAAAGATAAAAGTGACAAAGAATAGAATAATAAATCAATGTTCAGATGATTAATTTTAAAAGATGCTATATCACCCTGCTTAAGGGTGATAAGCTCTTTTTCCAGGAAAGCGAGGTTGTTGCTTCATGTCAACTGTTAATTTATCCAAAATCACAAAAAGATTTGGAGATGTGACAGCAGTTAAAGATTTAGATTTACTTATCAAAGAAGGCGAATTTTTTACCTTTTTGGGTCCAAGCGGATGCGGAAAAACCACAACATTAAGAATGATTGCTGGATTCTACTACCCTACCGAGGGAAAAGTGAAATTTAATGATAGAGATATGACCAGGGTTGCACCAGAAAAGAGGAATACAGGGATGGTTTTCCAAAACTATGCCTTATTTCCTCATATGACTGTATTTGAAAATATCGCATTCGGATTAAAGGTTCGAAAGGTTAATAAAACTGAAATAAAAGAAAAAGTTGGGGATGTACTAAAAAAAGTACGTTTAGATCAGTATATTGATCGTCAGGTTAGTCAATTAAGTGGTGGGCAGCAACAACGTGTAGCATTGGCACGTGCACTCGTAATTGAGCCAGATATTCTACTATTAGATGAACCACTAAGTAATTTAGATGCTAAATTGCGGGAAGAGATGCGAGCCGAGATTTTAAGATTACAGCGAGAATATGGTATCACAACAATCTATGTAACACATGATCAAGTAGAAGCGTTAACGATGAGTGATCGAATAGCTGTATTTAATATAGGAAAGTGTCATCAAGTCGGTACACCAACGGAAATTTACAACCAACCCGTAAATGATTTTGTTGCTGAATTTATAGGTGAAACGAATCTTTTTCCAGTAAATTTCAAGGAACACAAAGACGCGGAATCTGTATTCTACGCACCGGATATAAACCAATCCATTTTCGTTCACAATAATGAATTAAATACAGCCAGGTATACAGATGAAGATAAGCTCTTTATGTCCGTTCGCCCGGAAGCGATAAAAATTGATCCAAACCCAGTAGATGGCAATAATGTATGTACTGGTAACGTATCACTTGTTCAATTTACTGGAGAGGCTGTTCATACTTTTGTGCAAATAAATGATCAAGTTACCATCAAGACTACTAATTTAAATAAAGGTCCTAGTACATATCTCGATAAAGGAAGGGAAGTACATGTTCAATTTCCCGAAGACCAAATAAGAGTAATCCCAGGTGTAAAGGGGTGAGCTGAAGATGTTAACTGCAAACAAGCGAAAAACAATAATCTTATTGATTCCTATTGTATTGGTGCTAATTGGTTATGTACTATATCCTTCCATCGCAACACTGATTGAAAGCTTCAAGAAAAACGGTATTTTTTCATTAGCAAACTATCAGGATTTTTTTGGAGCCAAAGCTGCTGCGAACTTCGAGGCATTATGGAACTCTGTATATATCTCCTTATTATCTGTGTTCTTTAGTGCTTTAATCGGCGTGCCATTAGCATATATTTTTAACCGTTACGATTTCCCGGGGCGCCAATTTTTCTCTAACATTGCGATTATGCCCATTGTCCTCCCTTCACTAGTTGGAGTCATGGCCTTTATGTTCTTATACGGAGAAGCTGGTTTAGTGCCAAATGCTATTAAAGATTTATTTCATCTGTCAAAGGTGCCGTTTAGTATCGGTGGGATTTCGGGAATATTGCTAGTCCATGCATATACAATGTATCCCTATTTTTATATGACAACATCATCTGCTTTAAATAATATTGATCCATCATTAGAGGAAGCTGCGTATAACCTAGGATCCAATAAATTTAAAGTGTTTTGGAAAGTAACATTCCCACTGCTAACACCGGGATTAATTGCAGCGTCTTTATTGGTATTTATGGTATCCATGGCTTCCTTTAGTGCACCATTTCTATTAGCTGGGGGATTTAGAGTACTAAGCTTGCAAATATACTTTTCCAAAATCAATGGTGATTTGGAAATGGCCGCAACACAATCCATTATTTTGTCAGTTGTTTCCATTTCCTTCTTGTT